>SFHI01000014.1 GCA_004555705.1 Clostridiales bacterium
GCCACACCAGCGTGCGCGCTGGTTCGCAATGACAGGTAATTGCGGCACAGCCCGCCAAACACCAATTTGCCGAACGGCTGAGTTAAGCCGATAAGCACAATTCATAATAATGCCGGCTTTCTGACTTTTCAGGAAGCCGGTTTTCTGCAAGATGTCCGTTTTGTGAATAAGATGTGTCGGAAAGAACATGGAGTTGAGCAAAATGACAGGATATAATTATCAGGTATTGGAGAAATTGTTCACAATTACCGACAAGGAGGGGAGCTTTTGAAAATCTGTATCCGCGCCCATGACCTGGGCGTGAAGGGCACCCAGTCCATATTGGACCGGCTTCGCGCGCTGGATATCGACGGCGTTCAGATGGTCTGCTACAAGGCCTACGAGGATATCCCTTACCGCCCCGGGGCCATGACCCGGGAGCAGGCCGAGCAGATCGGCGAGGCTTTCCGCCGCGAGGGAAAGATCATCCCCCTGGTGGGCGCCTACTTCAATCCCGTTCACTCGGACAGAGAAAAGGCGGACCGCTGTTTCCGGATTTTTGCGGAATACCTTCGCCTCTGCCAGGCTATGGGCTGCGGCGTCGTGGGCTCCGAAACCGGCTCCTTCAGCGACGAGCCCTGGGTCTACCACCCCCGCAACCGGACGGAGGAAGCCCTTTCCCAGGTGGTTGACACTTTCTCCCGGCTGTGCGATATCGCCCATGACTGCGGCAGCACCGTGGCCATGGAGGGCGCCGCCGGTCATGTCTGTTATGACGTGGACACTCTGGCCGAAGCCCGGAGGCGGATGGGCCGCCCCACCAAGGTGATCTTTGATCTGTATAATTTCCTGGACGCGGGCAACCAGTCGGACTATCTGCGAATCCTTGACCGGGGTCTTGACACCTTCGCGGGAGAAATCCTCCTGTTCCATATGAAGGACTGCGTTTTCGCCAATGGGTCCGGCCCCGTGCAGGTTCCCTTCGGAACCGGGCAGATGGACCTGACTGCGGTGCTTCGCCGCATCAAGGCCTACGATCCGGACGCCGTTCTGACGCTGGAGGGCACCACCGGTCAGGATATTCCCCATGCCGTGACCACAATTAAAACAATATGGGAGTGTGTTTAAAATGAATTTTGATGTCCGCTATGCCAATCACCCGGAGGACTCCCGGCACTACGATACCGCGGAGCTCCGCCGCCACTACCACATCAGCAATGTTTTTCAGCCCGATGCCATCAATCTGACCTATTCCCACCAGGACCGGATCATTGCCGGCGGCATCATGCCCGTGGAGGGCGACCTGGTGCTGGAGAGCTGCAAGGAGCTGGCTGCCCCCTATTTCCTGGCCCGCCGGGAGCTGGGCGCCATCAATGTGGGCGGCGACGGCGTAATGATCCTCGACGGCGTGGAGTACCCCGTCGGGAACCGGGACGGCATCTACGTCGGCATGGGCACCCGAGAGCTGGTATTCCGCTCCCTGGACAAGAATAACCCCGCCAAGTTCTACATCAACTCCTGCCCCGCCCACCGCACCTGTCCCACGGTGCTGATCCCCATGGACAAGGCCCGCTACAACCACCTGGGCGCTCAGGAAACCGTCAACGAGCGGATTCTCCGCCAGTACATCCACCCCGCCGTCTGCGAGAGCTGCCAGCTCAGCATGGGCATGACCGCCCTGCTCCCCGGCAACGTCTGGAACACCATGCCCAGCCACACCCACGAGCGCCGGATGGAGGTCTACTTCTATTTTGACATTGCCCCCGACCAGGCCGTGTTCCATATGATGGGCCAGGGCCAGGAGACCCGCCACATCGTCATGCACAACGAGGAGGCCGTCATCTCCCCCAGCTGGTCCATCCACTCCGGCGTTGGCACCGCCAACTACACCTTTATCTGGGGTATGTGCGGCGAGAACCAGGACTTTGACGACATGGACGGCATCCCCACCAGCGAGCTGCGCTGAGCATCACTTCCGGTTGATCCAGCTTACCCTTCCGGGAACCTCCGGGGACTCACAGAACCGGGCGGTCAGGTCTCTGCGGGTGTCGTTCCACTTGTCGAACCCCCCCGCAGCGATGTGCGGCCCGTAGGTGCAGTTCCGGAATTCCGCCAGCCCGTAGTCCCGCCAGGGACGGGCCAGGAAGATGCTTCCCGGGGTGACCCCCGCTTCGGCGGTGAAGGCGCATTCCCGGAAGAGGAACCCTTCGGTCTGCTCCGGGCTGTGAGCCGGGGCCGCCGCGTAGCCGATGTTCCTGGCATCCTCCAGGGAACGGATTTCGCAGCGGTGGAACAGGGCCCGGGCGCATCCAAAGATGAAGTCCACGGTTCCCTCGATCCTGCAGTCCCGGTAAACCTGCTCCATTGAACCGCCCCTTCTGAGCTCATCCCGCAGGAAGCCTTCGTAGCGCACGATCAGGTCCGGCGGCAGCGGCCCCGCGAAGAGAGTGTCCTGGGTGGAGCGCAGCAGGCACCCTTCCATGGCAAACCGGTCCCCCACCACGGACAGCGCCACCTCCTGACCCTTCCGCTCCGGATGCAGCGCGTCGTTGACAATGGTCAGATCCCGCATCGTCACCCCATCGGCGCACACCGCCATGGTGTAGGTGCGGAAGGTGTTGTATTCCACCCCCTGCGCGTCCAACTTTTTGGCATAGTCGTCCCACAGGATCCTGGTTTTGTCCGCTCCCGCGCCCACTAAAGTCAGTCCCGGGGTTCGGATGACTGTTTTCTGCCGGTAGTCCCCGGCCGCAAGGCGGATCACCGTGTTTTCCTCCGCCGTGTCGAAAACCGCCTGCAGGTTGTCCTCCGGAGAAGCATAAATTGTCTGTGCCATGTGCGTATCCTCCCGTTTCGTTTTTCCCGCCTATCATACCACCCATCGGATACGATTTCAAGAACGCTCCGGCCCGTTTTTCCGAACCCGGGGCGTCCAAAAGGAAAGCCTATGAACCAAAAAATATCCCTCAGCCAGTACCGCGCCATTGACCTGACCATCCTCGCAGCGGTGCTGGCCCTGTGCCAGAGCCTGATTTACCTTGCTTCCTCCCGTTGGTTTCCGGAGCAGCTGTATGTAGTTTCCCCCGTCGCCGCCATGACAGCTCTGGTTCTGATGCGGTGGAGCGCCTGCGCAGGCATCCACGCCGCCCTGGGCGGTGTACTGTTCGCGGCGCTCTCCGGCGGGAGCTGGAAGCATTTCCTGATTTACGGAATCGGGAATCTCCTGTCCCTGGCCATCCTGCCGGTGCTCCGCGGCGACAGGAAAGAGAAAATTCGCGGCGACGCGCTTCTTACCATCGTTTTCGCCCTGGCTGTGCAGCTGCTGATGCAGCTTGGCCGCGGGGCAGTGGCCGCGCTGCTTGCGTTTCCCTGGGTGGGCTGCCTTGGATTTATTACGACGGATCTTCTGAGCGAACTGTTCACCTGCTTCGTTTGCTGGATCGTCCGCCGGATAGATGGTCTTTTCGAGGACCAGAAACATTACCTGCTCCGCATCCAAAGCGAGCAAACACGTTGAGAGGAGAGATCAGCTTTGAAAAAAACGACGGCCGGGGATTTCCTTGTCTATGACAAGTCCTCAAACTCCTATCGCGCCGACCCCGAACAGGTGGTCCGGGATGATGTGGAAAAGAACTACTGGAAAAATGTGGCACGCACGGTGGTAAAGGACTGGCGTCTTTACATCATGCTGATTCCCATGATTCTGGTGTTCCTTTTCTGGCGCTATTTCCCCATGTACGAGCTGCTGCGCTGCTTCAAGGTGTCGGACCAGGTCAAGCCCGTTTCCGAGCAGTTCTTCTCCGGCTTCTCCTATTTTAAGCGGCTGCTGTTCAGCGGAGACAGCCTGTCCACCGAATTCTGGCGGGCCCTGCGCAATACCTTCCTGCTGAGCTTCTACGGTCTGGTATTCGGGTTCCCGGTACCGGTCATTCTTGCCCTCTTCTTTAATGAGATCAAGTCCAATATTCTGCGCAGCGTCTATCAGGTTCTGACCTACCTGCCCAAATTCATCTCCACCGTGGTCATGACCTCCCTGGTCACCATGCTGGTCAAGCAGGGCTCCCTGACCACCAACATGGGCATTCTTTCCCAGGCGCTGTGCGGTTTGGGGCTGATCTCCGAGGAGGTCGCCAACGCGGGACTGCTGAATAACCCCGGCTTTTTCCGGGCCATCTACCAGATCAGCGGCATCTGGGAGACCGCCGGTTATGACAGCATCGTGTTCTTCGCCGCCATCATCGCCATTTCTCCCACCAGCTATGAGGCCGCTCAGATTGACGGCGCTGGAAAAATGGCCCAGATGAAATACGTTGTCCTCCCCAGCATTCTCTCTACCCTGGTGATCATGCTCATTACCCGTATCGGCTCTCTGCTCACCATCGGCTATGAGAAGGTCATGCTGCTGTACAACGCCAACACCTTCGTCACCGCCGATGTGGTCTCCACTCTGGCCTACCGGGTAGGCACGGAGGCCGCCTCCTCCCAGGGCATCGCCTCCGCCGCGGAAATGATGAGCAACGTCATCGGTATGCTGCTGGTGATCGGCGCCAACTCCATCGCCCGAAAAGCGTCGGATGTATCGCTCTACTAAGGGGGTAAAAGCATGAAAAGAAAGCTTGAAATCTCCGAGCTGATCTTCAAGGTGGTCAGCTATACCCTGCTTACCATGTTCGCCCTGTGCTGCCTTTATCCCTTTATCTACGTAATCTCCGCCTCCATCAGCGGAAAGGCAGCGGTGGACTACGGCCAGATCGTGCTGTTCCCCAAGAACATCCAGTTTGAAGCCTTTGCCAGGATGTTCAATGACAATATGTTCTGGAACGCCTACTCCAACACACTGTTTCTGACCTTCTACGGCACATTGTGGTCGCTGTTCGTGGCCATCCTGGGCGCCTACGCCCTGTCCAAGAAGCGGCTGCTGTTCCGCCGGTTCCTGAACTTCTTCCTGGTGTTCACCATGTGGTTCTCCGCCGGCATCATGCCCCAGTACTTAAACTACCTGGATACCAAGGTGGTATTCAATGCCGTGGGCATTATGGATGACAAATGGCTGGTGGTTATCGCCATGGGCATGGCGGCCATGAACATCATCCTGCTGCGCAACGCCTTCGAGGGTGTCCCCTCGGACATTGAGGAGGCCGCCATTGTGGACGGCGCCTCGGAATTCCAGGTGCTGAGCAAAGTCTACATTCCCATGTCCAAGTCCACCATCGCCACTGTGGCGCTGTTCTTCGCCATTTCCCGCTGGAACGGCTATTTCTGGGCCCGTCAGATGATCTCCAACTCCAACGAGCATCCCCTGCAGGTGTTCATCCGTCTGAAGCTGGAGGAGTTCACCGACCCCGAGGCCATGGCCGGCTGGAATCAGGCATATTCCTCGGATTCCGTAATCTATGCCCTGATCGTCTGCTCTATCGTCCCGATTCTGATCATCTACCCCTTCATTCAGAAGTACTTCGCCAAGGGCGTCAACGTTGGCGGCGTCAAGGAGTAATTCCACGGTATATTTGCCGGATACCCGGCGGAATATAAACTAATCAAGGAAAAGGAGACCTAAAATGAAAAATTGGATTCCCGTTCTGTCCGTAATCCTGAGCGTCTGCCTGGTCGCTGCCTGCTTTGCCGGCTGCGGCGGTAAGATGGATGTTCCCGCGTCGACCACCGCTCCCGCCACGGAGACTGCCGCTTCCGCGGATGTAACCGAGGCTGCCGAGGTGGAAGTGCCCCAGCTTTCCTTCGCGGAAGGCACCGTGCTGCGCATGGCCACCGGCTACAACAGCACCAAGACCGGTCTGTTCTTCGACGCCGAGGTTGCCGGTGACGGCATCACCCTGGCCGACGGCAAGACCTACCACACCGGCGACCTGAAGCCCACCTGGGTGGAGGTTGAAAACCGCCTGGGTATGAAGTTCGAGAACTACTACCAGGGCAACTCCGCGCAGAAGGAGTTCCAGTACTGGCAGGAGCGCCTGAACGAGATTGACATGGTCAGCGGCACCGCTGCCCAGCTGTCCGAGTTCGGCGAGGCCGGCTCCCTGGTCAACATCGCCGATTATCTGGATCTGATGCCCAACTTCAAGGCCTATCTGGAGGCCAACCCCATCGTTCGCCTGTCCGTTACCGGCAACACCGATACCGGCGCCATCTACTTCTCCCCCTACTTCGACGGTGTCAACGACATCGAGCGTATGCCCCTGATGCGTGTGGACTGGGTTGTGGCCCTGCTGGACGGCGAGGGTGAGTTCACCGCCGAGAAGTCCGGCACCACTGCGGCTTCCGTTTACGAGCCCTATATGCCCACCTCCGGCAAGGTCACCGTGGACGTGGTGAATCTGGACGGCACCGCTGTCGAAAGCGTTACCAAGGACTATGACGCCGCCGGCAACATCGTTGCTCTGATGAATGCGGCCGGCCCCATGAGCGGTGTGGACGCCGTCAACATGCTGCGTACCTACATCGACACCGCCTACAATGGCTACTACGGCACCACCCGTTCCAACCTGTTCGTCGGCCAGAACGCCGCTTGGGACGCTGACGAGCTGGTAGCCCTGCTGCGCTGTGTGGTGGCCAACGCTCCCACGCTGAATGGCACCGATACCATCCAGGGCCTGTTCTCCCGTGAGGACAACAATAACCAGCGCCGTGTTGACCTGTTCCGCTTCGCCGGAATTCTGTTTGGCGTCCGCGGCCTGGAGTCCCGTCAGGATTACCTGTACGTCGGCACCGACGGCCAGCTGCACGATGCCCGTCAGGAGCCCGAAACCTACGTTGCCATGGAGCGCATGAACGCCCTGGTGCAGGAAGGTCTGATCTCCAAGTCCTTCGTGGACGGCTCTAAGGAGTCCTCCTCCACCATGCTGGAGAACGACATGGGCTTCATGAGCTATGACTATAACCAGACTCAGACCATCCTGAACGAGACCAAGCTGCAGGACGGCGAGAAGTACATGGCCGTCATGGTTCCTGTCGCCTGCTGGAATGACGGCGAAGAGACCTATATGCGCTTCACCGAGTCCTGGCGCTCCGTCAAGACCGACGGCTGGGGCATCAGTGTTGCCGGTGTCGGCTCCGACGAGAATAAGCTCAACGCCGCTCTGAAGCTGATTGACTACGCCTACAGCCCCGAGGGCCAGATCCTCATGTCCTACGGCCCCGATGCCTTCATCAAGGAAGGCGAGACCTTTATGTTCAACGGTCAGGAAATGCCCGTGATTGCCGATGCCACCTACGCCGAGCTGTGGGAGAAGGCCTCCGGCAACTACACCAACTACGCCCGTATGTACCTGGGCTCCACCCTCTCCTTCGTGAAGAGCCAGGCCTTTGAGTATCAGTGCACCCATGTGGTCGGCAAGGAAGGCGCCGGCTACATCTCCACCGCCATCGCTCTGGGCACCATCAAGCATCCGGAGCTGGCCGTCACCGCCAACCCCTGGTACACCTCCATCCCCACCGTTCTGCCCACCACTCAGTCCGAGAACGATGAGATCGCCTCTCTGACCGAGCTGAAGAACAGCTTCTCCTCCTCCAAGGGCGACGATCAGGTGAACATCCTGGTTGACCAGATCGTTTCCGGCTATACCCGGGACGGCATGGGTTCCGCCGAGGAGGCTGCCGAGTATGTGGTCACCACGATGAACGGCAAGCTCTACCTCTTCGACAAGCAGGCCGCCTTCGAGCGTCTGCTGGACTACTACAACAGCCTGGTCGGCTAATTCCCAACGTGCTTCCTCCGCGGCAGGCGAAAACCTGCCGCGGAGGGTAAAAGAATTTCCAGATTTGTTGATCCGCAGGATCAGGGCTTTGGGATATGTTTCCCACAAGCAGGGGCCTGCCTTCAACGGGGAGGTCATTATGTACAGAAAACAGATGCGCTTTCAGAAGATTATCTGCATGCTGTGTGTCATCGCAGCTGCAATAACCTTTGTGTATTCTCTGGGTATCCTGACGGATATCTATGACGGCCTGTATCTGGCTACCAACCCCAAGAAGCCCACGGATGACGGCCGTGTTGCAGGCTCTACGATTTACTATCAGATGCAGCCGTTCAACGCAGCGTTCGTCAACGTCAGCCTGGTGCTGATTTTGCTTGCCGTACTGCTGTTCATCATGAACACCCATACCCGCAGAAAATACTACATTGGAAATTACGCAGCCATTGGCCTCTACTCCGTTACCGCCACTGCCGCTGTTGTTTGGTCTCACCTGCAGATCTCCGCGTTCCGGGTACAGTACCTGACCACCGTGGATTTTGATGCTCTGCAGGAGCTGTGTGAGATGAAAAATAAGCCCTTTATCAAGTCCACCACCCTGCTGGACCTGCACTATCTGGTCGCATTCCTGGTGCTCGTGAGCGTAGTCGGACTTGTGGGCAATATGATTTGGAAAATTTCGCTGATGCGCTCTGAGCAGGCGCTTCTGCGTGCCGGAGAGGAGGCTGCCGTATGACCCGGGAGGATCTTGCCGTATCGCGGGACAGGATGCGCTATACAAAGGATAAGCTGTCGGCCAATCTTGTCCTTGCCGCCATTGTTTTGGACGCGCTGTATTTCGTGAGCATCTACCAGTCCGACGTTTCCACCTGGTACTATAACTGGGTGATCGGAGCTTCCATCATTCTCAATCTTTTGTTCCTTCTGACGGCCTTCCTGGCCTCCGAGGGTGTCAAGAGCCGCAAGTCCGGCTTCACCATCCCGCTGCTGGTGCTGGGCATCCTGCAGATTGTACGGATTTTCTATCTTCCCACCCGGGCCCACGCCGCCACGGTGGTTCTCACCGGAACGGAAATTCCGGTGATGGACAACGGGCAGTACCTGTACACCGTCATCTGCCTGGCACTGTCCGCCGTCTGCTGCATCGCAGCCGCGGTCAACAGCTTCCTCAACGGCAGGAAGCTGGCGGAGCATATGAAGTCCTTAGAAAAACAATCCGCGTGAGAGGTAGTATGATATGGCAGAACTGAGCTTACAGCACTTGGAAAAAGTATACGACAACAATGTTCAGGCTGTATACGACTTTAATCTCGATGTAAAGGACGGAGAGCTGATCGTTCTGGTGGGCCCCTCCGGCTGCGGCAAATCCACCACCTTGCGGATGGTGGCTGGCCTGGAGGACATCACCCGGGGCAAAATGCTGCTCAACGGCAAGGACGTGACCAATGCCCCCGCCAAGGACCGGGACATTGCCATGGTTTTCCAGAACTACGCCCTCTACGGCCACATGACCATTTACGAAAACATGGCCTTCTCCCTGACGCTGCGTAAGGAGGACCCCAATGTCATCCACAAAAAGGTTCTTGCCGCGGCGGAGGTTCTGGGCCTGACGGAGCAGCTGAACAAGAAGCCCTCCCAGCTTTCCGGCGGTCAGCGCCAGCGGGTGGCCATGGGCCGCTCCATCGTGCGCAACCCCCAGCTGTTCCTCTTCGACGAACCCTTAAGCAACCTGGACGCCAAGCTCCGCAGCGCCACCCGCCGGGAGATTCTGCTGCTGCACAAGCGCCTGAACGCTACCATGCTCTACGTCACCCACGACCAGACCGAGGCGCTGACCCTGGCTGACCGGATCGTGTGTATGTCCATGGGCCATGTCCAGCAGATCGGTACCCCGCTGGAGCTGTATGATTCCCCCGCCAACCTTTTCGTGGCCAGCTTCATCGGCCTGCCTCCCATGAATTTCGTGGATGTGAAGGTGGAGGGAGCGAACCTGGTGGCCAAGCACTTTGCCATCCCCATGTCCCCTGCGGAGAAAAACGCCCTGGCCTCCTATCAGGGCAAGGAGATTGTCCTGGGCTTCCGTCCCGAGAATACCAGCGTCGGCAACCATTTCCAGATGAAGGTCCTTTCCAACGAGAATCTGGGCATGAACACCCTGGTCCACGGCCATATCGGAGCCGACGGAAAGGGCGAGCGGATTACCTGCAAGCTGAACGGTTGGTGCAATTACAAGGCGGATGATGTGGTTTCCATCTCCCTCACCCGCAAGCATTTCTTCGATAAAGAAACCACCAACGCCATCAGAATGGAGGAAGAGGCATGAGCAAGAATCAGAAACCCACTTCCCCGGCCCGGGGCGGCAGGCTCCGGGAGGGCTTCCGGAAATTCCTGGTTTCCCTGAAGCGCAATCCCCAGGCCATTCCCCTGGTGATGCTCCTTGCCTCCTTCCTTGTGTACTCCCTGAACCTGACGGATATGTCCGATACCACCGCCAAGATTCAGGGCGCAGGCATGGGCCTCTCCCAGTTCTGCATCATGCTGTTCTCCCTGCTTTCGCTGGTGTGTATGCTCAACGCTTTCCCCAAGCGGAAAAAGGCCAATATTCCCATGGTGATTTTGATGTTTGTCATGTTCGCCATCATCATCTTCTGTGATTTCCACTACATGGGCGCCATCAACGCAGCCATGACCCGCCCGGACAGTCCCATTGCTGTCAACGAATCCACCCTCTACATCGCCTACGCCTATAATATGCTGTATAACCACATCATCATGATGGGCGTCACCGCGCTGCTGGTGGTTCTGCTGCCCGTGTACCGCAAGCTGCTGCGGAAGATCAACACCTCCATCGAGGTGGAGGACAACGGCAACATGGCCGAAATCGAGATTGAGGATTGATCCGCCGGATGGGTCAGATCACCACCATTCAAGTACCATGAATCAGAAAAAAGACATTCAAAACGATTCTTCCCGCAACTATGAGCTCAAGAGCGACGCGGTGGAGGCTCTGGCCGGAACCGACTCCCAGCAGACTCCGGAGTATTCCAAAGAGGAGCTGAACAAATATCGCTCCCGCAGGAAGCTGTCCATTCCGGATTTTGTAAAAATTCTTCTGGTCAAGGCCTGGTTTGCCGGGGCAGTGTGCTTCTTCTTCCTGTGGGGACTGGGCAACTATGTCCCCAACACCATCGACCTTCTGTTCATCTGCGCCATTGCCCTGGGAATGGTGACGGACATCCTTACCAATGGAGCCATCCGTTTTATGGAACAAACCCCCGGCGGCAACGACCAATGGATGCTGCTGCCCAAGAAGGGGATGCTGAGCTTCTTTTTGAACATCCTCTACGCGTTTTTGATCATTTTCTGTGTCTATGAGCTTTATGTCTGCATCAATACCACCATCAACTCCATCACCGGAAGCACGGACGCCGTTCCCCTGGGTGTGGAGCCCATCCTCTTTGGACTGTTCTGCATGGGGTTTGATATGCTGTTTGTGGGCCTGAAGCGGCTGCTGAAAACGATCCTCGCGGACGCCATGCGTTCCGCGAAGAAATGAGCATCCCCACGCCGCCGGGAAACCTTCGGCGGAAGATCATCGACTTGTTTATAAGGAGTATCGGAATATGGCTTATTTGACACTGAAAGGAATCAATAAGATTTATCCGAACGGCTTTCACGCGGTGCACGATTTCAATCTGGAAATTGAAAAGGGTGAGTTTATTGTCTTTGTCGGCTCCTCCGGCTGCGGCAAATCCACCACCCTGCGCATGATCGCCGGTCTGGAGGATATCAGCAAGGGCGAGCTGCTGATCAATGGGGAGTACGCCAATGACAAGAGCCCCCGGGACCGGGAGATCGCCATGGTGTTCCAGAGCTACGCCCTGTATCCCCAGATGTCTGTGTACGACAATCTGGCCTTCGGACTGTCGCTGCAGGGCGTGGACGACGACGTGATCGACGAAAAGGTCAAACACGTTGCCCACATTCTGGGCCTGACGGACTACCTGGACCGGATGCCCCGGGCCCTGTCCGGCGGCCAGCGGCAGCGTGTGGCTGTAGGCCGGGCCATCATCCGCAAGGTGGGCATCTTCCTGATGGACGAGCCCCTTTCCAACCTGGACGCCAAGCAGCGCGTCACCATGCGCTCGGAAATCGCCCAGATTCACCGGCAGACCGGAGCCACCACCATCTACGTCACCCATGACCAGATCGAGGCCATGACCCTTGCCGACCGGATCGTGATCATGAATAACGGATACATTCAGCAGGTTGGCACTCCCTATGAGCTGTATTTCAAGCCGGTGAATATGTTTGTGGCCGGCTTCATCGGAGAGCCTCCCATGAACTTTATCCGCGCCCGGTTGGAGAACGGCTCCATCCGTATCCATCAATCCTGTCTGAATGTCACCGCCAATCTGGGCTGCCATGCCCAGGAGTACGAGGGAAAGGAAATCTGCTTCGGTTTCCGCCCCGAGGCAGCGGTTCTTGGCAGCCAGGAGAACGCCTTCCTGCTGGATGCGAAGGTGGAGCTGACGGAGATGCTGGGTGACAACACCAACGTCTATGTGAACATCGGCCCCCATAACGCCATTCTGAAGGTCAATCCCCATGATGCCCCTGCGGTAGACAGCGAGATTCGCTTCTCCATCCCCAAGGACAGCGCCTATCTGTTCGACGCAGAAACCGGAGCGGTCATCAATGGCTGATTGAAATAATCCATGTGAGGAACAGAACATGAAATTTCACCTTTTGTATGTTTCCTCCGTTTCCGCCTGCTTTGAACTGGAAAACACATCCCCCTATTACGCCCCGGAAGCATTCGATGTGCTTTTAAATGGTGCGCCCGCCCTGACGGGCGTGCGCACCAATGTTTTTTCCCTGTTTGAGCTGCGTCCCGGAACGGAGTATTGTGTCGCCCTGGGCGACGAACAGCTTTGCTTTGCGACCCTGCCGGAAAGCGGCTGCGTCAGCGTCCGGGATTTTGGCGCCGCAGGCGACGGAGTCACCAATGACACCACAGCCATCCAGTCCGCCATCAATGCCTGCCCCGAAAACGGAAGAGTGACCGTTCCTGCAGGCACCTACTACGTGGGGCCTCTTGTCCTCAAATCCCGCATGACCCTGGAACTTCAGAAGGACGCCGTGCTGCTTGGCGACACCTGCGAGGAACACTACCCCATCCTTCCCGGTGAGATTCACGACGCCGCTACCGGGGAGGCCATCCAGATCAGCTCCTGGGAGGGCAACCCCTTTCCCTGCCGCCAGAGCTTCCTCAGCGCCCATTTCTGCCGGGATATCGCCATTGTTGGCCAGGGCGTCATCGACGGCAACGCGGTCAATTCCACCTGGTGGGAGAATGTGAAGAAGCGTCCCCTGGGCCGTCCCAAGCTGGTGTTCCTGAACCAGTGTGAGAATGTCCGTTTCCATGGAATCCTGGGCCGGAACTCCGCCTGCTGGAATTTCCATCCCTTCTTCAGCAAAAATGTCCACTTCTACAACATCGCCGTGGAAGCCCCCAAGGACAGCCCCAATACCGACGGCACGGACCCGGAATCCTGCGACGATGTAAAGTATATCGGCGTCCGCTTCTCCGTGGGCGACGATGCCATCGCAATCAAGTCCGGCAAAGTCTATATGGGTATGAAGTATCAGACTCCTGCCACCCGCCACGTGGTGCGCAACTGCCTGATGGAGTATGCCCACGGGGCCATGGTTCTGGGCAGCGAAATGTCCGGCGGCATCCGGGAACTGACCGTCAGCCAGTGTTACTTCAAGCACACTGACCGGGGCCTGCGGATCAAGACCCGCCGGGGCCGGGGCAAGTATGCCGTGATTGACGGCGTGGAGTTTTCCAACATCCGCATGGACAATGTCATGGCCCCCCTGGTCATGAATATGTACTATTTCTGCGACCCGGACGGCCATGAGGAGCTGGTGTGGAGCAAGGAGCCCCATCCCGTGGATGATACCACGCCGTATCTCGGCTCCTTCCTGTTCCGGGATATGACCTGCACCGACTGCGAGTGGGCCGCGGGCTACTTCTATGGCCTGACCGAGCAGCCCATCGGCAGCGTCTCCATCGAAAACGTGTCCTTTACCTTTAAAGAGGACGCCTCCTCCGGACGCCCCGCCATGATGGACTACATCGACGAAACCTGCAAATGCGGCCTGTATTTCAACTGCGTCAGGAAGGTTTCCCTGAAAAATGTCACCATGCAGGGCCAGCAGGGAGAGCGGCTCATTACCATCCAGGTTGACGAGGTGACGGAATCATGAATACCATTGAACGCTATGTGGACCGAATTCTCCGGGAATCCACCCCGGACAAGCCCCTGTGGAATATCGAGAAAATCCACCAGGGCAAGGTCAACGGCTGGAATTACATCGACGGGTGCATGATGATTGCCCTGCTGAACCTCCACCGGATCACCGGGGATCAGAAATACTATGATTTCGCCGAAAACTTCCTGGACTACTATGTCCGGGAGGACGGAAGCCTGCTGGGCTACAAGGAAGAAGACTACAACCTGGACAACATCTGTGAGGGTCGGGTGCTCTTCGATGTGTATCGCTCCAGCGGCAAGGAGAAATACCGTCGGGCCATTGATACCCTCTATGGCCAGCTTCAGAGCCAGCCCCGCACCCCCGAGGGCAATTTCTGGCACAAGGCCATTTACCCCAACCAGGTATGGCTGGACGGATTGTACATGGCACAGGTGTTCTACGCCCGCTATACCACCGAGTGTGATGACTGCCGCGGCTATGAGGACATCCGCAGACAGTTCCGCAATGTCCGCGCCCATATGTACGACCCCGCCACGGGCCTCTACCGCCACGGCTATGACGCCAGCCTCTCCGCTTTCTGGGCCGGCCCAGACGGCTGCTCCCGGAATCCCTGGCTGCGGAGCCTGGGCTGGTTCAGCGCCGCCCTGATCGACGTCACCGCCGAAATCGCCCCCGGTCACGAGGATTTCCGACGCGACATGGTATCCATCGCCCGGGAGCTTGCCAATAATCTGCTCCCCTACATCGATGCAGACAGCGGTATGCTCTGGCAGGTCCCCAACCAGGTAGGCCGGGAGGGCAACTACCCCGAAACCTCCGGCTCTGCCATGGTGGCCTACTTCTACCTGAAGGGTGCCCGTCTTGGCATCCTGGACCGGTCCTACGCCCGGGTGGGCGCGGATATCTTCCAGAGCATCTGCCGCCGGTATCTTACGGAAACCGACGGAAAGCTGAACCTGGGGGGCATCTGCCTGGTGGCTGGCCTGGGTCCCGAAAACAACCGCCGCCGGGACGGCAGCTATGAATACTACATCTCCGAGCCCGTGGTGGAGAATGATGCCAAGGGGCTTGCCCCGTTCCTGATGTGCTATACAGAATTACTGCTTTCAAATAAGGAGGAAAACAATCATGAATCTGTTTGATCTGACCGGCAAGGTGGCCCTGATTACCGGGGGTGCCCACTCCATCGGCTTTGCTCTGGGCGTGGGCCTTGCCCAGGCGGGCGCCACCGTCTGCTTCAACTGCTCCAGCGAGGCCAGCCGGGAGCGGGGCCTCAAGGCCTACGCCGAGGCCGGTGTGGAGGTGCACGGCTACGTCGCAGACGTTACCAACGAAGAAGCCGTCAAAGCCATGATCGCCCAAATCGAGGAAGAGGTGGGTGTCGTGGACATCCTGGTGAACAACGCCGGTGTCATCAAGCGCATTCCCATGACGGATATGAGCGTGGAGGATTTCACCAAGGTCATCGATGTGGACCTGATCGCCCCCTTCATCTGCTCCAAGGCTGTGATCCCCGGCATGATCGCCAAGGGCCACGGCAAAATCATCAACATCTGCTCCATGATGAGCGAGCTGGGCCGGGAAACCGTGTCCGCCTATGCCGCCGCCAAGGGCGGCCTGAAGATGCTGACCCGGAACATCTGCTCCGAGTTCGGCGGCGCCAACATCCAGTGCAACGGCATTGGCCCGGGCTACATCGCCACCCAGCAGACCGCTCCCCTGCGGGAGCCCCAGGCTGACGGCAGCCGCCATCCCTTTGACCAGTTCATCATCGGCAAGACCCCCGCGGGCCGCTGGGGCACCACCGACGATCTGGTAGGCCCCGCCGTGTTCCTGGCCTCCGACGCCTCCAATTTTGTCAACGGACATATTCTCTATGTAGACGGCGGCATCCTCGCCTACATCGGTAAGCAGCCCTGACAAAGCCAACGTACCGCAGGGCATCCCCTGCGGTACGTTTTTCCTTTCTGCATTTTTCACGCAGTTAAATTGTTGTTTACAGCAATATCACCGTAGGGGCGGATATTATCCGCCCGTAACCTTTCGTCTACAAAAGCACTCCGTTCTATCGGAAATGCTCAAAAATTGTCCCCTTGTTCAGTGACTCCGCATACTCCCGGGGCGAAGTCCCGTATTCGGCCTTGAACGCCCGGTAGAACCCGGTGTAGTCCCCGAATCCGCAGATTCCGTACACATTGTTGGGCCTATTTCCTCCGGCGAGAAGCTGCCGTGCGATCTGAACCCGCTTTTTCTGAATATACCGGCAGACGCTGGTTCCCACCTGCCGCTGAAATTCGTGGCTCAGGTGATATTTGCTGACAAAGAAGGTCTCGGCCAGCATATCCAGCGCCAGGGGCTCACTGTAGTGAAGGTTGATGTACTCAATCACCTGGGAGACCGCCCTGCTGGAGCGGGAGATATCCTCAAAATGGCAATCCTCCCGCAGGGCCAGCCGGTTGATGGTCACAAGCAGCTGGGTCAGCAGACTTCTCGACAGCAGTTCCCTGCCGAACAGGGCCTCCTGCTGTTCCAGGTAAATCTGCTCCATCAGAGAACGGATTTTCTGCTGGTCGTTTGACTGCAGCCGCAGCTGGTTGCCATACCCCGGCCGGATAGGGTCCAGTGCCTGGAACAGGTCCGTCCCGTCCGTGGAAAGCTCCGCAATCAGCTCCGGATTGATCCACAGCACATACCGCTCATAGGCCGCGTGTTCCGCCTGGATGGAAACCTGATGCAGCTCCCGGGGACTGACCAGCAGCACATCCCCGGGCAAAACCTTGTAACGCTTGCTCTCAATGGTATAGGTCACATCCCCGGACACCAGGTAGTACAGCTCATAAAAATCATGGTGGTGCAGCTCTACATCACTTAGGTAGGAATCCCGCTTGTATTGCAGTTCAAAATCCCGCCGTAGCATCTGCTGCTTGGGATTAAACTGCTGTGGCTTCAACGCCAAGGCCTCCGCCTCCCCTCTTTTTCTGTCTCGTTTTTCTTTATTTTATGATACTCGATTCCCTTCTTTCCGTCAATCCGGAAAACCGCAATTTCCGCAAAGTTTTTTCGCAAATTAAGCCATTTATTTCCTTCTGCTTTACATCTATAATAGCACTATAAATCAACAGGCAAGGCCTGTCAGGAGGTAGTTATTCATGGAAAAACTGAATTACGCGACTCTGGAAAAATCCGGCTACACCGGGTACATTCTCAAGGATGCGCCCGAAAAGGTTCTGCAGTTCGGTGAGGGCAATTTCCTGCGGGCCTTTGTCGACTACTGGTTCGATGTGTCCAACGAGCGGGTCGGCTGGAACGGCAAGTGCTGCCTGGTTCAGCCCATCGCCCCCGGTCTTGCCAAGCTGATCAACGAGCAGGAGGGCCTGTACACCCTGTACCTGCGGGGCACCGAAAACGGCCAGAAGGTGGACCGCAAGCGGGTCATCTCCTCTGTCTCCCGCTGCCTCAACCCCTATGAGAAGGCCGACTTCAACGCCATGATGGAAGTGGCTGTGTCCGACGAGCTGGAGTATGTGGTTTCCAACACCACCGAGGCCGGCATTGTCTACGACCCTGCCTGCGAGCTTCACGACGAGCCCGCCTCTTCCTTCCCCGGCAAGCTGACCCAGGTGCTCTACAAGCGCTATCAGGCCGGCAAGAGCGGTCTTGTGATCCTGTCCTGTGAGCTCATCGACAACAACGGCAAGGAGCTGTTAAAGTGCGTCAACCAGTACATTGACCAGTGGGGCCTGGAGGATGGCTTCCGCGCCTATGTCAATGAAAAGTGCACCTTCTGCTCCACTCTGGTTGACCGGATCGTTCCCGGCCGCATCCGTGACGCCGCCGAGGTGGCCCGTCTGGAAGCCGAGAACGGCTACACCGATCCTCTGACCGACGTGGGCGAGGTGTTCGGCGTGTGGAACATTGAAGGCCCCGCCTGGCTGGAGGAGAAGCTGCCCTTCAAGGCTGCCGGCCTCAACTGCCCCGTTGTGCCCGATGTCACCCCCTACAAGAAGCGGAAGGTTCGCATCCTGAACGGCGCCCACACCGGCTTCGTGCTGGGAGCCTATCTGGGCGGCTACGACATCGTTCGGGACTGCATGTTCGACGACGCCGTTCGCGGCTTCATGAACAAGATGCTCTATGACGAGGTCATCCCCACCCTGCCTCTGGATAAGGACGATCTGATGAACTTCGCCGCCGCGGTGCAGGACCGGTTCAACAACCCCTTCGTCAACCACGAGCTGCTGAGCATCTCCCTGAACTCCACCTCCAAGTGGCGCGCCAGAAATATGCCCAGCTTCCTGGAGTACATCGACCTGAAGGGTCAGCTGCCCGTGTGCCTGACCATGAGCTTCGCCGCCTACATTGCCTTCTTCAGCAATGACATCCAGGAGCTGAACGAGAAGGGTCTGGTCTGCCGCCGTCCCAAGGGCAACACCTACACCTGCTCCGATGACCGCTGGGCTCTGGAGTTCTACTGGGAGCACCGGGCCGACAGCGTGGAGGACCTTGTCCACGCCGTGATGACCAACGAGCAGATGTGGGGCCAGGACCTGACGAAGGTTCCCGGCTTCGAGGCAGCCACCGTTGCCAATCTGAAAATGATTCGGGAGCAGGGCGCCATCGCCGCTTACGCTTCCTGCCTGTAATGCAGACGGGTCTGCCGCGAAACGCGGCAGACCCTCCCGTGCTATCCATATAAAGGAGAGTGACCCATGCCTGACTTTATTCACATCCATCCCGATGACAACGTGGCCGTGGCCCTTCACGCCATTCCCGCGGGCACGGTTTTCAGCGGAGTCACCGCAAAGGCGGATATTCCCCAGGGGCACAAAATGGCCCTTTCCTCCATTTCCGAGGGCGCTCAGGTGGTGAAGTACGGCTTCTCCATCGGCCACGCCACCGCCCCCATTGCCCCCGGCGAGTGGGTGCACACCCACAACATGAGAACCAACCTCTCCGGCGAGATTGAATATACCTACAATCCGAACCTCCGGTTCCCCAAGGCCGCGCAGCCCCCTGTTTTCCAGGGCTTCCGCCGTCCGGACGGCAAGGTGGGCATCCGCAACGAGATTTGGATCATCCCCACCGTGGGCTGTGTCAACGATGTGGCCAAGGCCCTGGTGAAGCAGAATCAGGACCTGGTTCAGGGCAGCATCGACGGACTCTACACCTTCCCCCATCCCTTCGGCTGCTCCCAGACCGGAGCCGACCACGCCCAGACCCGCAAGCTCCTGGCCGCCCTGACCCGGCATCCCAACGCCGGTGCCGTGCTGGTGCTGAGCCTGGGCTGCGAGAACCTGACCCACGAGCAGTTCCTTCAGGAGCTGGGCCCCTATGACGAAAGACGAGTGAAGTTTCTCACCTGCCAGCAGGTGGAGGACGAGTTTGAGGCGGGCAGGCAGCTGCTGGAGCAGTGCGCGGCCTATGCCGCTTCTTTCTCCCGGGAGCCCATCCCCGCTTCGGAGCTGGTCATTGGCATGAAGTGCGGCGGTTCCGACGGCCTTTCCGGCATCACTGCCAATCCCACCGTGGGCCGTTTCTCCGATATGCTGGTGTCCATGGGCGGCTCCACCGTGCTCACCGAGGTCCCGGAGATGTTCGGCGCCGAGGGCTTTCTGATGAACCGCTGCATCAATGAAGCTGTATTCCACAAGGCCGTGGATATGATCAACGGCTTCAAGAACTATTTCCTGCGCCACAACGAAGTGGTCTACGAGAATCCCAGCCCCGGCAACAAGGCCGGCGGCATCACCACCCTGGAGGACAAGTCCTGCGGCTGCGTCCAGAAGGGCGGCAGCGCCCCCATCATGGATGTCATCGGCTACGGCGACGGCGTCACCACCAAGGGCCTCAATATGCTCTACGGCCCCGGCAACGACCTGGTTTCCTCCACCGCCCTCACCGCTGCGGGCGCCCATATGATTCTCTTCACCACCGGCCGGGGCACCCCCTTCGGCGCACCCGCCCCCACCATGAAAATCTCCACCAACACCCCCCTGGCCCAGAAGAAGCACGGCTGGATCGATTTCAACGCCGGCGTGGTTGCCGACGGGGCCCGCACCCTGGAGGAAGCCGCTTCCGATCTGATGGCCCTTGTTCTGGAGGTTGCCTCCGGCAGAAAGACCCGCACCGAGGAACAGGGCTTCCGGGAGATTTCCATTTTTAAGGACGGCGTGGTTTTGTAATCCAAACACATTCAAGGAGCGCTTATTTCATGGCACTCAACGTATCCAAGCAGGACGAATCCTTCCGCGCCTTCGCCCTGAACGCGCCTCCCCTGCGGGTCATTTTCACCACCTGCGGCCCCCTGGCACTGTATCAGGCCCTTCAGAGCATTTTCAAAATTCTCGATGCCCTGATGGCCTCCCACATTGGCTCCGAGGCGGTTTCCGCCGTTTCCTGCCTGAGCCAGATCACCCTTATGATCACGGCCCTTGGCACGGGCCTGGCTGTGGGCGGCAGCATCAAAATATCCGAGGCCTACGGCCGGGGAGATTATGAGGCAGTTCAGCGGCGCACGGCTACGGTTTACGCCCTGGCTGTGGCGGTAAGCATCGTCATTGCGGTCACGCTGATTCCTTTCGCGGAGCCCTTTCTGCGGCTGCTGCGCACCCCGGAGGACCTGATTCTGGCGGGCGCCGGGTATTTCCGCATTGAAATGCTGACCCTGGTAATCAGCTTTTTCAATACGGTCTACATCGCCATTGCCCGCAGCCGGGGCCACGCCAAGCGAATCCTGAAGCTGAACCTGGCGGTGATCGCGGTGAAGCTATCCCTCTCCGCTTTCTTCGTTTATGTACTCCGCGGCGGTGTGACCATGATTGCGGCGGCGACCCTGTTCAGTCAGCTTTTGGTGCTCGTCTATGCGTTGGTCTCTATGCGTGCCGATGAGGGTGCCTTCCGGTTCTCGGTGAAGAATATCCGCATGAACCGGGACACACTGCTCCCCATTTTCCATCTTTCCTATCCCCTTTCCGCCGAGAAGATGCTCTTCGCCGCCGGAAAGGTCATCGTGAACTCCATGTCCGGCGTCTACGGCGGGCTGACAGTGGGAGCTCTGGGCATCTCCAACAACATCGGCGGCCTCACCACCTCCTGGCACATCGGTTTCACGGACGGAGCCGCTCCCCTCATCAGCCAGAACCGGGGGGCGGGCAAATACCGGAGGACCCTGCAGCTCTATTTCTGGCTGCTCCTCATCGATGTGGCCATCGGGCTGGTCGGGATTCTGATCGTGTCCTCCGCCCTGCCCTGGCTTGCCGGGGTGTTTGCCCAATCCAAGAACAATTTTGACCCGGAGTTCCGGGACGCCATCATCGCCATTCACCGCTGGGAGATGCTGGGCTATGTAACCCTGGGCATCAACTCCGCCACCGTTGCCCTGCTGATGGGCTATGGCTATACAAAGCTGACCATGCTCCTGAACGTAGCCCGGGTGTTCGTATTCCGGGTACCGGTGCTGTGGGCTTTTCAGCAGTTCACCTCCCTGGGCGCGGAAGCCGTGGGCTTGACCATGATGGTCAGCAATATCAGCACGGGTCTCGCGGCCATTGCCATCGCCATTCCCGTTGTCCGCAGAATTCTGAAGCTTTCCCGGGAAGAAGAACTTCCCCAGACATTTACCAAGGAGGAACCGCAATGACACCCTTTATGAACGAGGATTTCCTGCTCAAATCCGAAACCGCCAAAACGCTCTACCACGACCACGCGGAGAAAATGCCCATCATTGACTACCACTGCCACATCAACCCCATGGAGATTTATGAAGACAAGCGCTATGACTCCATCACGGAGGTCTGGCTGGGAGGCGACCACTATAAGTGGCGGGCCATGCGCTCCTGCGGCGTTCCCGAGCACTACATCACCGGCGACGCTTCCCCCGCCGAGAAGTTCCAGAAGTGGGCGGAAACCATCCCCAACCTCATTGGCAACCCCCTCTACCACTGGACCCACCTGGAGCTTCAGCGTTACTTCGGCATTACCGAACCCCTCAATGGCGACAATGCCATGGAAATCTACGAAAAGTGCAACGCCATCCTGGCCCAGCCCGATATGTCCGTCCGGGGCATCATCCGCAAATCCGGTGTCAAGCTGATCTGCACCACCGATGATCCCGTGGACGACCTCCGGGCTCATGAGCTGCTGGCGGCGGACCCCACCTCCCCTGCCGTGGTGCTGCCCGCCTTCCGTCCCGACAAGGCCATGCGGGCCGACAAGGAAACCTTCCCCGCCTACGTTGCCCAGCTGGAAAAGGTGGTTGGCTGCGCCATTGACACCGTGGAGGATATGCGCCGGGCACTGCTGGACCGGATTGCCTACTTTGCCGACCACGGCTGCCGGGTCAGCGACCACGCCCTGGACTACTGCTTCTGCGTGGAGGCCGACGAGGACACCTTGAACGACATCTTCGCCCGGGCGAAGGCGGGCAAGCCCATCACCTGGGACGAGCAGCTGGCCTACCACACCGCCCTGCTGATCACCGTGGGCAAGGAGTATTACAAGCGGGATTGGGTCTGCCAGTACCACTTCGGCTGCCTGCGGGACAACTCCCGGAAGATGTTCCGCAAGCTGGGCCCCGATACCGGCTTCGACTCCATGAACGACGCCGCCAACGCCGTGGGTCTGGCAAAGCTGCTGGGCACCCTGGAGGACGCTGGTGCCCTGGGCAAGACCATTCTCTACTCCCTGAACCCCGCCGACAACGGCATCATCGGCACCATCATGGGCGGCTTCCAGACCGACAGCCCCATCCCCGGGAAAATCCAGCAGGGCTCCGCCTGGTGGTTCAACGACCACAAGCCCGGCATGGAGGCCCAGATGGTCAGCCTCATGAGTCTGGGTGCCATGGGCAGCTTCAACGGTATGCTCACCGACTCCCGCAGTTTCCTCAGCTACACCCGGCACGAATATTTCCGCCGGATTCTGTGCAACCTCTTCGGCCAGATGGTGGAGGACGGCGAGTATCCCGCCGATAGGAAGCGGCTTGGCCAGATGGTAGAAAACATCAGCTACTACAATACCCTGCACTATTTCCGTTTCGACGAGCTTCTGAAATAATTTTTTGAGGAGGATATTACCAATGAACGAACTGCAAACCAAAATCAGCCAGGTCGGCTGTGTCCCCGTCATCAAGCTGACCAATCCCCTGCGGGATGCCGCCCCGCTGTCCGACGCTCTGTGTGCCGGCGGTGTGCCCATTGCGGAGATCACCTTCCGGGCTGCCGGAGCGGACGACGCCATGCGCATCATGCTGGAGCGCCATCCGGAGATGCTGGTCGGCGCCGGTACCGTCCTCACCACCGAGCAGGTGGACAGAACCATTGCTGCCGGTGGCTGCTTCGTAGTCACCCCCGGTATGGACCCCGAAATCGTGAAGTATTGCCAGGAAAAGGGCATCACCTGCTTCCCCGGCTGCACCACTCCCTCGGATTACCATATTGCCTACAAGCTGGGCCTGGAGGTTCTGAAGTTCTTCCCCGCGGAGCAGAGTGGAGGCCTCGCCAAGATCAAGGCCATGGCCGCTCCCTTCCCCATGTTCAAGGTCATGCCCACCGGCGGCGTCAACCTCAAGAACCTGGGCGAATACTCCGCCAGCCCCATCATCGCTGCCTGCGGCGGCTCCTATATGTGCCCCGACAAGCTGATCTCCGAGGGCAAGTGGGACGAGATCACAGATCTGTGCAGAAAGTCCGTGGAAATTGTCCGGGAGGCCCGCAATGGTTGAGTATACCCTTGCCCATGTAGGCATCAACTGTGCCAATTCCGATGAGGCCAAAAGAGGCGCTGCTCTGTTTGAAGCCATGTTCGGTCTGACTGCCAAGGAGGGCAACAGCTCTGTTTTTGCCGGCAAGGCAGTTGAGCTGATGAAGGCCCCCTATCTTGGCAGGAACGGCCATATTGCCATCGGAACCCCCGATGTTGCCGCCGCTGTTGCCGATTTGAAAGAGCGGGGCTTTGCATTCAATATGGACTCCGCCAAGTATAAAGCGGACGGCACCCTGAACGCAATCTATCTGGCAGACGAGATTTGCGGCTTTGCTGTACATCTGGTCGGAAACAAATAATATTGGAGGAAAAATTACAATGGCTAAAATTGTTACCTTCGGCGAGCTGATGCTCCGGCTCCAGCCCTATAACTACGAGCGCTTCGTCCAGTGCGACCATGTGGAATTCACCTTCGGCGGCGGCGAAGCCAATGTAGCCGTGTCCCTGGCCAATTACGGCATGGATGTGGCTTTCGTCACCAAGCTCCCCACCCACGCCATCGGCCAGGCCGCTGTCAACTCCCTGCGCCGCTACGGTGTGGACACCTCCCTGATCACCCGGGGCGGCGACCGTGTGGGCATCTACTTCAACGAGAAGGGCGCTTCCCAGCGCGGCTCCGTCTGCATCTACGACCGGGCCCACTCCGCCATCCAGGAAGCTGCCTCCTCCGACTTTGACTGGGACAAGATTTTTGAGGGCGCCGAGTGGTTCCACTTCACCGGCATTACCCCCGCTCTGGGCGCCAACCTGGTGGCCATCTGCAAGGAGGCCTGCATCGCCGCCAAGGCCCACGGCTGCAAAATCTCCTGCGACCTGAACTACCGGGGCAAGCTCTGGACCCGTGCCCAGGCCCGGGAAGCCATGACCGAGCTGTGCCAGTATGTGGACGTGTGCATCTCCAACGAGGAGGACGCCAAGGACGTGTTCGGCATCGAGGCCGAGGCCACCGATATCTACGGCGGCAGTCTGAACCACGAGGGCTACAAGTCCGTTGCCAAGCAGCTGGCGGACAAGTTCGGCTTTGAGATGGTGGCCATCACCCTGCGGGAGAGCCATTCCGCCTTTGACAACGGCTGGAGCGCCATGCTGTACAATGTGGCCAAGAACGAGTTCTGCTTCTCCAAGAAGTACGACCTGCACATCATCGACCGTGTGGGCGGCGGCGACAGCTTCGGCGGCGGCCTGATCTACAGCCTGCTTAACGGCAAGGATACCCAGGCCGCGGTGGAGTTCGCTGTGGCAGCCTCCGCGCTGAAGCACTCCATCGAGGGCGACTACAATATGGTCACCGTTCCCGAAGTGGAAAAGCTGGCCGGCGGCGACGGCTCCGGACGGATTCAGAGATAATCTTAAATGCCACCCCCTAAAAATCGGGGGTGGCATTTTTGCGGAAAAAGAAGTTCCCCGCTGCCATTACGGCAGCGGGGATTTGCGAAAGGGATTGGAAAGAAGAGAGAAAAAGAGGATCAATGGAATGAAAGGAAGCGGCTCACGGCTTCCGCCGCCCTTCATGGTTGTATCTTACCGGAGGATTATGTCCGAAGCATAACCAATCTGAGAACAAATTACAAACAGTTCGTGAACCTTCTTTGTCCATACATGGTGGAAAAAACAGCATTCTCGTGGTATTATTAGAAAACACCTTTCTTCGGCAAATTGTTGTTTCAACACACGGTTCAAATTTCCTGTCATTGCGAACCAGCGCGCACGCTGGTGTGGCAATCCCCCGGTTAGAGGGAAAATGTACCGAAAAGCGCCCGGAAGAGTGGGAACCGCTGCGATTTTTGGCGGTAATCGTTACCTGGTTCCTTTCAACCGGGGGATTGCCACGACCAGTCTGCGGACTGGTCTCGCAATGACAGGTAATTTGCAGTGCACGTCTGGAAACATCAATTTATCGTACTTTTTTCAAAAAGCTGTAACGCTTTTCTCTTTTTTTCTACTGGAGAATTGTAGGCACCACAAAGAAGGAGGAAACCACCATGGAGGACAACGCCATCATCGATCTGTATTGGGCCCGGTCGGAGAATGCCATCTCCCAGACCGCGGTGAAATACGGAGGCTACTGCTATGCCATCGCCTATCATATTCTGGAAAGCCCGGAGGATTCCGAGGAAAGCGTCAACGATACATACCTTGCCGCCTGGAACACCATGCCCCCCAAGCGGCCCAACGCGCTTTCCGCGTTCCTGGGTAAAATCACCCGCTACATCTCTCTCGACCGCTGGAAGCGGCGCTCCGCCTCTAAGCGGGGCGGCGGACAGACCACCCTGGCTCTGGAGGAGCTGGAGGAATGCGTGTCCGGCGGAGAAAACCCGGAGGAGCGCCTGGCCCGGAAGGAGCTGCTGGCCCTCGTCAATCGTTTCCTGGAGAATCTCCCGGAAACGGAGCGGCGGGTGTTCGTCTGCCGCTACTGGTATTTGGACAGCATTTCAGACATTGCCCAGCGGTTTGACTTTACGGAAAGCAAAGTCAAAACCATGCTCCACCGAACCCGTCAGAAGCTCGGCCGTCAGCTTGAGAAGGAGGGAATGCGATGAAAGCCATCACCTTACTGGAGTCCATCACCGGCATCCGGGACAAATACATTCTGGAAGCCCACGAAGAACCGTCCCGGCAGCGCAAACGTCCTTCCCGCCGTAAATTCCTGCTCATCGCGGCCATCATTGCCCTGATGGTGCTGCTTGTGGGCTGCGTGGCCTATGTGCTGAGCCTGCGGGATTTGAAAATTGCGGACTTCACCCCAGCCCAGGGCCTGTCTGCAGCCCCAGGCAAAAACGAACTGATCTCCCTCCAGGGCTTCGCGGGAAGTCCCGGATACCAGGCGCACCGGGAATGGCTGGAATTTCGAGAGGACTACGATCCCGATGGAAACCTGCTGAACCTTTCGCACTTTGACGACTATGTGGAGCCGGAGGAATACCGTGTCTACACCTGCTACACCCGGGAAATGGTGGAGAAGGTGGATGAGCTGTGCCAAAAATACGGTCTGAACCGGATCACCAAAGTCTACGTCACCGCCCCGGAGGAAGAGGTCTATGAAGCCGTGGGAATTCCCGGGGTACTGAATCCAAGCGCCCCGGCGGAGGTTCAGACCTACGGCATCTATTACACCTCCGACGGCTCCTTCCATCTGGAAGGGGACGCCACCCTGACAGGAACGGACTATCCCATTGATTTCCAATACTCCTGCGTCCGCAAGGATAGCTTCTGCGATTACAGTCTGAACGTGGGAGACATTGACCGCTACGAGCAGTGGCGCATCAGCCTGGACGGCCGTCAGCTTCTTCTGGCCCTGAGCCGGGAAAAAGCCCTGATTCTGGCGGACCTGGACGACTGTTTCATTTCCATCAACATTCTGCTGGGGGAACAGCAAATGTCTCAGGAAGCCCTGGAAACCTTCGCACGCCTTTTTGACTTCTCCATCTCCCCCCAGCCCATCGATATTGCCGCGGCAAACCATCGGGAAGCCGCCCGGGAGGCTCAGCAGGAGCGCGTCCGCCTGGAAAATTTGCGGGCCACCGCGCCCAAAAGCTATGAGGAATACATCCTAGCCCATCGGGGCGATACAAGCAGCTATTATACCTTTCTGGACTTTGACGGTGATGGAATCGATGAAATGGCCACAGGCTTCGGAGGACCCCAGGATTATTTCATGCTCTACACGCTGAAAAACGGTTATATGGAGGAGCTTCCTTTCGACGCCTATTATAACGGCTTCTGGATTCGCTGGACTCAGGACGGCATCCCGGTCATTGAAACCACACAGGTCCACGGAAACCAGACCTATTTCCTGTTCCTGGAGGTGGACGGCGATACCCTTCGCTATCGGGATTTCCTGAAGCTAGACCCCACCTCCAATGCTGATGCGCCATGGCAGCGCTGTACCAATGCTCCCGGGGAGGATGTGCGTACCTTCCGGGAAAGCCCCATGTACTGGGAGGAAATTTCTCAGGAGACCTACAATTCCATCTGCGATAAGTACGCCTACCGGGAACCGGAGGTACATTATTTCGCTGAGGGCGCCGTGTCCGCCACGGACCTCTATACCCAGTTCCAGAACCGTTTCCCGGATAAAATGCTCTTCTACATCCAGGACGATTTCGACAACGATGGGGTGCTGGATCTGGCCGTGATGTATGACGGCTGGTTCCGGGCGGTCTGTCTGCTGGACGAGCAGGGAAGGATGCTCACGCAGTGGATTCACGAGGACGGCTTCCTCTTCTATGAAGCCCACAATGCCGGTGCTCAGCCGGTATCCAACGAAGGGAAGCTTCCAGGCTTCACCGAAACCCGGGACGGCGTTGAGTACCACACCTTCCTGCGCATCCTGAAAGACGGCTTTTTCCTGCGGGACTGCCTGCGCTATGACCCCAACGGCGGCGACGCCAAGTGGGCCAAGGCGGAATTGGACTCCTGGGATATCCCTGTGGAATCCATCCCCGAACAGTGGAAGCCCATCTCGCAGCAGGAATACCAGCAGCTTCTGGAAAACTATCAGGACTTTGTCTACGAAGCAGGATAATCCCCCTTGAGCGTCATTTTTCCTCCGGGAACAGGTAAATTGTTGTTTAGCAAAATAAACGCTGTCATTGCGAGCCAGTGCGCACACTGGCGTGGCAATCCCCCGGTTAGAGGTAAAATGTATCGACAATTGCCCTACCGAGTGGGGAAACCTTACGATTTTTGGTGATAATCGTTACCTGGTTCCATTCAACCGGGGGATTGCCACACCAGTCTGCGGACTGGTTCGCAATGACAGCGTTATATTTAGTGCTCACTTGTAAATTACAATCTATCAAGCTGCCGGGATATGCGGATATGTGTGTGGCTGCGGCATATTCCACGCTCCGCTTCTTGCATTGGATCGAAACCAACGCTTGCATTCTGTCCAAAAATAGAATATACTGAAAGAAACCTCTTTCGACAGGAGCAAACGCGTATGGAATACCGCATTGAACACGACTCCATGGGGCAGATGAAGGTTCCAGCGGACCGGTACTGGGGCGCCCAGACCCAGCGCAGTCTGGAGAATTTCCGGATCAGTACCGAGAAAATCCCCATGGAAGTCATCCGTGCTTTTGGGTACCTGAAAAAGGCGTCCGCCCTGGTGAACCATGACCTTGGGAAACTGGACGCCCCCCGCACCGATGCCATCTGCGCTGTCTGCGACGAAATTCTCTCCGGCCAGCTGGATGACCATTTTCCCCTCTCCGTATGGCAGACGGGCTCCGGCACCCAGTCCAACATGAACGTCAATGAGGTCATCGCCAATCGGGGCAATGAGCTGGCCGGGGAGAAGCTGCTTCACCCCAACGACCATGTGAATATGTCCCAGAGCTCCAACGACACCTTCCCCACAGCCATGCACATCGCCGCTGTCTGCGCCATCCGGCAGAATCTGCTTCCCGCCATTGCGCAAATGATCTCCACCATGAAGGGGCTGGAGGAAGCCAACCGAGGGATCGTAAAAAGCGGCCGCACCCATCTGCAGGATGCCACCCCCATCGCCTTTTCCCAGGAAATCAGCGGCTGGCGGGCCATGCTGGAGCGGGATCAGGAAATGATCGGGTTGGCTCTCGGGCCGCTGTCCCATCTGGCCCTGGGCGGCACGGCAGTGGGCACCGGGCTCAACGCTCATCCGGAGTTTGCCGTCCGGGCCGCGGAGCGGATTTCCCAGCTGACAGGCTGCCCCTTCCAAACCTCGGAAAACAAATTCCAGGCCCTCACCTCCAAGGATGAGCTGGTGTTCGCCCACGGAGCCCTGAAGGCCCTGGCGGCTGACCTGATGAAGATTGCCAACGACATCCGCTGGCTGGCCAGCGGCCCCCGGTGCGGCCTGGGGGAGATCACCATCCCTGAGAACGAGCCCGGCAGTTCCATCATGCCCGGCAAGGTCAATCCAACCCAGTGCGAAGCCGTGACCATGGCCGCCGTTCAGGTCATGGCCAACGACACCGCCGTGGGCATGGCCGCTTCCCAGGGAAATTTCCAGCTGAACGTGTTCATGCCGGTGTGCATCCACAATTTTCTCCAGTCCGTCCGGCTGCTTTCGGACTGTCTGATATCCTTTGAGAAAAACTGCGTCCGGGGCATCACCGCCAACCGTGAGAAGATGCACCACAACCTCCACAACTCCCTCATGCTGGTCACCGCCCTCAGCCCCCGGATCGGCTACGAAAACGCCGCAAAAACCGCCCAGTACGCCCACCGCCAGGGGGTCTCCCTCCGGGAGGCCTGCATATCCCTGGGTTTCCTCACCCCGGAGGAGTTCGACGAGCTGTTCCACCCTGAGGAAATGATCTGACCCTTGCCCATGCCACGCAAAAACGTAAATTGTTGTTTGGCGATTCGTTATCGTAGGGGCGGATATTATCCGCCCGTAACCTTTCGTCTACAAAAGCACTCCGTTTTAACGGAAATGCTCAAAATACGGAATGTTTCGGGCGGCTGATAGCCGCCCCTACGGTAACAGCGTAAGGTGTTTGAATACTGCAAACAACATTTTTCGCTTTCCTCAAAAGAAAAACATCAAGGAGGTTACACCATGGAAAACGATCAGGAATTGGGAATGCGCCTTTCTACTCTGGAGGAGTACAGCCGCCAGCAGCTGAAATACACCCGGCTGCAGTGTCTGTTCAGCCTCATCAGCCTGGTGTGCTGCGTGATTGTGGTGGTGCTGGTCTTTGTCGCGGTGCCCAAAGTGGAAGCCATGGTAGGTCAGGCAGAGCTGATCCTGGGGAACCTGGAAACCGCCACTCAGGAGCTGGCGGACATGGACGTCGCCGCCCTGATTCAGCAGATGCAGTCCCTGCTGACCAATGTGGATTCCCTGGTTTCCAATGTAGATACGCTGGTTACCACCAACCAGGACGGCTTGGTGGAGACTCTTGAGAAAATCAGCGCCATCGACATTGAAACCCTGAACAAAGCCATCAAAGACCTGTCCGCCGTCATTGAACCCCTGGCAAAGTTCTTCAGCGCCTTCCATTGATAAAAATACATCCGCATGACGCATAAGTCCTGCGGATGTTTTTTACTTCTTATCCCGCGAGTAACCAGGCAATCCCCTGGAGAATCACCAGGTGGGCAGGATAAAAGATGTAGAAGAAGTATTTCATATTCCATTTTCCACGTCTGCCGGAGTAGAGCATCAGCAGCGGCAGAGCCAGCAGGCTCCATACCTGGATGCCCTTCAGGTCCCAGGAGAGCAATGCCAGGCCCACACCGGTCATGCCAATGTGTACCGCCTTCCGGTCCAGCTTCCGGAGCCAGTCGGGAGCCCCCTCCACACACTGAAACAGGCTGGCAAACACCGGAACCATGCAGCCCCAGAAGCCATAGTCAATGGTGAGCCTCCGGTTCAGCAGCCATACCAGCACAACCGTCAGCGCAAATTCCACTGCGCCCATATACCGGGGCCGCTCCCCGGAAAACAGCTCCTGCTTCATATCCTGCAGCGCGTAAACCATGCCGATTCCGCAGCAGAAGGTGACAAGAATACTGAGATAGGTGCTCCCCTCCGCCAGATAATACACGATCTGGCACACCGCCGCCAGGACGAACACCCGGAGGAAATACCGCCCCCGGTTCCTGGTGTGGGCGCACCCTTCGGCGATCATGTAGGCGAAAATGGGATAGGCCAGCCGTCCCACGATCCGCAGCGCCGTCACCCCCGGGAAAAACATCAGTCCCACATGATCCGCCACCATGGCCACAGCGCCCAGAATCTTCAGCGCGTTTCCGCTAAGTACTTCCCCTTGTATTTTTTTAACTTCCATAACCGGCCCTTCCTCTTCTTTTTTCGGACTGTTTCATCGGCTCTATTATAGGCGCGCCTGCGTCTGGCGTCAAGGCCTCGCTTGCACAGGAAAGCAATCACGGCCAGGGGGCACAGCAGTACCGGAAGCCAAACCAGTCCCACTGTCCTGCCCGGCTTCTCCGGCGTTTCCCCGGCGGAAACCGCTTCCTCCTGAATGACCCTGCTTCCCCGAACCAGCAGCCGATGGGAATTGATGCCGTAGGGGGTGCAAGTCACCAAGGTGCAGTAATCCAGCCCCGCCTGAGGCGCCAGCGCCTCCCCCTCACTGGGCAGCACCACCTGAATCTGATCCACCTGATAACACAGCGCCTCATCCAGGGTGAAGATGTAGAACAGGTCTCCCTCATGCAGCTCCGTCAGATCGGTGAAGAGTCGGGCACTGGGCAGCCCCGTGTGCCCCGTGAGCACCGCGTGGGTTCCCTGACCTCCAATGGGCAGCGCTGTGCCGGGCAGATGTCCCACCCCCCTGGCCAGCGTGTCCTCCTCCACCCCGTGGTAGATGGGAAGCTCCACGCCGATTTTAGGGATACGGATGTAACCCATCATCCCGTTTCCCAGGTTCAGGCACTCTTCATATCCCTCCGGCTCTTCCCCCGCCAGCAGTTCCTGATTGTACCGCTGGGCCCGAAGCCGCTGCGCCTCCAGGGCATCGTCCTCCAGTGCGCCCATATCCTGCTGCCACTGTCCAATGGCATAGGAGCCGCTGCGCCGGTTAACCGCGCTGCTCACCGTTGGATAGCACAGGATGATCACCCCTGCCGCCAGGAACAGGTACAGCAAGACGGTGAGTTTTTTCCCCATAGTGTACCTCCCAATCGAATGGAGGATGAACCAACGGCCCATCCTCCATTCCCTGCGTCAGGATTTTTTCTTTCTGCTGTTCATAAGGATCAGGATGGCTGCCGAGCCGATAATCAGCAGGCCCACCACCGTGAACAGCGCGGTGCCTCTGCCGCCGGTTTCCGGCAGCACAAACTTCGTGTTGATGATCCGCACCGTGGGGTCACTGTCCTCGGTTACCAGATGGCTTTCCCCGTCGATCTGAACGGCCACCGGCTCCGTGAGGAGATTGTAGCCGGCGGGAGCCTTGGTCTCCACCAGATAGTAGCTGCCGTAGGCCAGGCCGCAGAAGGACGCCTTTCCGTCCTCTCCGGTGACGATCCTGTCCACCTTCTCCCCGGTCAGGTCCTCCTGGGGCAGGAATTCCACAAATACCACATCCAGCACTTCGCCCTGGACCGTCAGCTTCTGCTTGACCACATTCTCATCCGCCAGCTCCGCTTCCGTGGCCTTCCGGGCAATCCGAAGCTCCGCTCCGGCCAGAGGATTCCCCTGGGGATCGGTTTTCAGCAGATGGATGCCGCCGGTGTGGACCTCGGGGATGTCCGAATCCGCGTCATAGTCCATTCCCGCGGAATTCAGGTAGTCCACATGGGCCTGGTTGGGAATCTGCTCCCCAAGCCCTGCGTTCTCATTGATGACAGCTTTGTAGTATACCCGGATTTCCGGGAGATGGGTTCCCTCGCCCAGGTTGTCCGCCACAAAGGCCATGCCCTTGGCCGTCAGGGAGACGGTGAACCGGTCAACGGTCCGCCCGTCAACCACAGCCGTGCCCTCCGCCAGGGTATAGAAGGTGTCGTCGGTCATCCCGATCTCCTCCCCGGCTTTGGTGAAGAGCTTCACCACAGGGCTCCCCTTGACATAGGTCAGGCGGTAGTCCAGCGTGTCGGAAATGGAATACCTCTGGGCGGAGCCGATGCCCGCAGGCACACCGCCCCGGAGAATCCAGGTGTGCTTCTGGCCCACATCGAAGGAATCGCTGTTGTTTTCAATCTCTGTGACGTCCTTTTTAATGTCCGGCCCGGTTTCGGAGATGTTCTTCGGGCTGACAAAAATGCTGTAGCTGTGGCCGGAGCCATCCGACGTGGTGCCGGGCACCAGGATGAAGAAGGGCTCAATGGCGCCCGTGGTGGCGGCGCTGTACAGCTCCACGATCAGGTACACCCCGTCCGGCTGGTCGTTTGCCGTGAAGTTGAAGCTGGCCAGGCCCTGGGCATCGGTGGTCAGGGTGGCAATCAGATTCTCCTGCTTCTGGTATTTCAGGATGTCCTCCCGGGTGGGCTTCTCCCCCAGGACGACCTCTCCCCGCTCCAGCTGCTCCAGGTCCGCCACATGGTAGATTTCAAAGGAGATATTGGCCAGGGGCTTCTTTCCCTCCGCCTCGCTGGTGGTTTTCAGGATGTTCAGAATCCGGTCGGGGGTCACCAAAACCTCCCCGTGGACGGGCAGCAGGCTGTCATCGTAGCCCACCATGGACTGGGAAGTATCCCGGCTCCCGGGGGCGTCAAACAGGTACACGTCCCCGCCCAGCTGGTAGCCGTTGATCTCCAGCTTGACCTCGGGACGATCCTCCAACTCCCGGAAGGTGAACTGATAGCTGCCGCCCTCGGTGAGTTCGATGCTCTGACGCTGGTCACCGCACTGGGCGCTTAAGGTAAGGCTGTCCCGGCTGCCAACCTGGGTATTCACCCGGAAGCTAACGGTGACGGTGTAGGTTCCGTCCTCCTCCCGCACCGCGCTGTAGACAGGCTCCTCAAATACAGCCTCGCTGACAGCATCGGAAATGGGCGCCGTCCCGGGCAGGGCCATCAGGTACTCAAAGAGCATTTGAATGTTGTTCTCGGTGTATTCCGTCTCCCCTTCCCCGCTGTTCGTCTGGAACACCGCATTGGAGCCGTCATAGCTGCCGCAGCCCACGTAGGCATCGTCGATGGAGTAGCTGGCCCCATGGGTAATCTTCCAGATGGCCTGCTGGGTGGCAAGGATGGCCTCCCCCACCTGAAGCTGCTGAATCTCAGACAGCCCGTTGGCCTGCAGCCAGGTGTTGGCGGACGCGGCAATGGCCTCGATATCCGTCACATAGGGGAAGCTCTTCAGAATCACGCTGCGCAGCCGCGCGGCGGCGCCGGAGGCGTGGTAGGTGGAGTCCTCCAGGTTAATCCGGCGGTAGTTGGTATTGCCCCGTGTATAGGAGGCCACGTCCGTGCAATAGGCCCCGATGGAGGCGTAGGCCCCCTCCCCGCCCTGCTCCAGCAGAGTGGTGTTGATCAGCTGGAACACCTCGGGGCTGTATGTATTGGACCAGTCAGGGCCGGAGCCCGAGGGATCATGGTAGGTATGGTGCATCTGGAAGGGGGTGGTGTACAAAAACGGCACACCGCTGTAGGCATACCCGCCCACATCCCCCTCAAAACTCAGTACATAGGGGTCTGTAAATTCCTCCTCTGCCCTTGCTTCCGGCAGAGCCGTTCCCAGAGCTGCTGCCAGAAATGTCAGTGCCAGCAGGGCAGCCAGGAACCGTTTGCGAAAAATTTCCATAGAATCCATCCTTTCTGAAAGTAAAATGGGTTTGTGGCCCAAAGCGGCAGGCCCGCTCCCTCTTCGTGCCGCTTTTCTGAGAGATTTGCTGTTATATCCCGGATACGTCCCGATTCTAACACGAAGCCGCTGTCACCTGCTGGCGAAATCAGGCTTTGGGCACTGATTTTCTAAAAGAATGATTGACAAAGGGGCTTTCCCGGAAAATACCCCGGAACCCATAGAATCCATTGACATTTTTCGGCAAATCCTCTATCATGGAAGGAAAAGGAAGTCTCCCGGGACAAAAAAGGCCGGCTTTCCATCTGCCGGTTTCTTTTTTCGGGACGAATCCAAACAGGAGGTACAATCATGCCCAAAAGCATTCTTTTCGATCTGGACGGAACCCTGACGGATTCCGGCGAGGGAATCATCAACTGCGCGGCCCTGGCCCTGGAGCACTTCGGAATCCCCATTCCCCAGCGGGACGCTCTGCGGGTCTTTGTCGGGCCCCCGCTTCACGATACCTTCCGGCAATTCGGTGTTCCCGAGGATCAGGTGGACGAGGCCATCCGAATTTACCGCAGCCGGTATGTGCCCATCGGAAAATTTGAAAATACCCCCTATCCCGGCATTCGGGAGCTGCTGGAAAAGCTCCGGGCCCAGGGCCACCGGCTGTATGTCGCCACCTCCAAGCCCGAGGATATGTCCGTGGAAATCCTGGAACACTTCGACCTGGCACGCTTCTTTGACCGTATCTGCGGAGCCTCCCTGGACCGTTCCCGCAGCAGCAAGGACGCGGTGATTGCCTATTTGCTGCAGCAGCACGGTGCCGGGGAACAGATGGTCATGGTGGGGGACACGGTTTTTGACATTCTGGGAGCCGCCGCCCACGGAATCCCCGCGGTAGGCGTCGCCTGGGGCTATGGCAGTGTGGAAGAAATGAAAAAAGCGGGAGCCGCCGCCATCGCCACAACCATGGAGGAGCTGTTTCGCATCCTCCAGGCCCTGTAGGCAGGTTCTCCCGCAAAATGAAGGGGCTGTCTATTGTACAAATAAAAGGACTGTCATTCCGAGCCAGTGCGCACACTGGCGTGGGAATCCCCCGGTCAGAAGGGAAAACCTCCTGATACCGACCCGAAAAATCGGGGGGATTGCCACACCAGTGACATCGGTCACTGGTTCGCAATGACAGCTTTCGTTTTCTATGTGCTATTTGACAGTATTTTTCCTTAGTGAGACAGCCCCTCAATGTTTTATTCGGCTGTCTGACCGGGGGCCCTGAGCCTGCTGCGGATCAGGCTTCTCGCCTGGTCCTCCTCCAGTCCCATCACCGCGGCCACCTCTCCGGACAGGAGCTTCTCCGCGTCCCGGAGGAAATTCTCGTCACTGACGTGACATTTCTTCCCGGAAGCACGCTGCAGCTCCCTGTGGCGGTATAACGAGCAAATCATGCGGACCAGGCTTTCCCCATCCGCGCTGGCGATGTACTCCCGATAGCGCTGCTTCCTGACGGGCTCCTCCGGAATCCAGGCATCCGGCAGCTCCGGGCCGGAGAGCAGCAACTGCTCCATAGCCTTCCGGTCCTGCAGCGGGCGAAGCCGCTTCATGGCGGAGGGGTTCTGCATGGGAACAAGATAGCACGCGCCCCGCTGCCCAACCGGCTCCAGAACCAGATAGGTCAGCTCCTTCCCGTCCACTCTGCGCTGCTCCTCCCGGGCCACCTGGCAGACTCCGTGAACTCCGTACACAAGGCGGTCGCCAACCTGATACATTTCAAATTCCTCCCCCCGAAAAACCGGCCATCATCCCTTTATTGACTATATAATAACACATTTCCCGCCAAATTTCATGTGTTGAAATTGCCGAAATTTTCCACCTCCATTTGGTGAAAAAAGAGCGCCTCCCCGAAAAAATTTCGGGGAGGCGGCGCTTTAAATCTGCTCTACCTTGATGGTATTGGTATTTCCGCTCTGGCCGTTGATGGGACCGCCTGTTAAGACCACATTATCCCCACGGCTGAGCCCCAGGATATCCTTCGCGCTGTTGCGGGCATAGTGGAACATCACGTCCATGCTGGTGAAGGCTTCACTCAGGGCGGGGGTGACGCCCCAGCTCAGGGCCAGCTTCCGCCAGGCCTTGGGGTCCGTGGTCATACCGATGATGTCCACCGGGCAGCGGAACCGGCTGACCAAACGGGCGGTTTTTCCGGAGACGGAGCAGACCACAATGGCCTTGGCATCCACGTCGATGGCCATGGCGCAGGTGGCGTGGGAGATGGCGTCCAGATTGTCCCGAATCCGGAACTCCGCGGTATAGAACCGCTTGCGGTAGCTGGTGTGCTTCTCCGTGTATTCACAAATCTGAGCCATGTTCCGCACGGCCTCCACCGGGTACTTACCTGCGGCGGACTCTCCGGAGAGCATCACGGCACTGCTGCCGTCGTACACTGCATTGGCCACGTCCGAAATCTCCGCACGGGTGGGACGGGGATTGTAGATCATGGACTCCAGCATTTCCGTGGCGGTGATCACCCGCTTGCCCAGCATCCGGCACTTGTTGATCAGCAGCTTCTGAATGGCGGGAACCTCCACAAAGGGAATCTCCACCCCCAGGTCGCCCCGGGCAATCATGATGCCCTCGCAGGCCTCGCAGATCTGCTCAATGTTGTCCACGCCGGACCGATTCTCGATTTTGGCAATGATGTCGATATGCTCTCCGCCGTGGGCATTCAGGAATTCCCGCAGGGCCACCGCGTCGGCCTTGGTGGAAACGAAGGAAGCCGCCACAAAATCCACGTCATTTTCAATTCCGAACAGCAGGTCCGCCTTGTCCTGCTCCGACAGGAAGGGGCCGGACATGACCTTGTTGGGGAAGCTCATGCTCTTCCGGTCACTGAGGACGCCGCCCACCAGAGTGCGGCAGACGGCCTGGTCGCCTTCCAGCTTTTCCACCTCAAAAACCACCAGACCGTTGTTCACCAGAATCCGGTCCCCCACGGAAAGGTCCTGGATCAGTCCGGCATAATTCACGGAAACCCGCGTCCGGTCTCCCTGAACATCCTCGGTGGTAAAGGTAAACAGGTCTCCCTCCTTCACCTCCACCTTTCCGTCCTGGAAGGTGCGGATCCGATACTCCGGGCCCTTGGTATCCAGCATGATGGCAATGGGCAGATTCAGCTTCTCCCGGACCTTCTTTACCAGGTCCATCTTCTCCTTATGCTCGGCATGGGTGCCGTGGGAAAAATTCATTCGTGCCACATTCATACCGGCAAGGCACATCTGGGTCAGGGTTTCCTCATTGGCGCTGGCGGGTCCGATGGTGCAGATAATTTTTGTCTTACGCATAACGCTTCTCCTATTCCTCTCCACGCCATCCGCGCGAGATAATTTCCGGCAAATCTCAGGTCAATTATAAGCCGCAATCTTCGGTAAATTGTTGTTTAGAAAATAAATGCTGTCATTGCGAGCCAGTGCGCACACTGGCGTGGCAATCCCCCGGTTGAATGGAACCAGGTAGCGATTACCGCC
>SFHI01000001.1 GCA_004555705.1 Clostridiales bacterium
TTCAGGACGGTTCGTTAGGGCGTTTGTCCGTTTTTTGCACATTTCCCCTCTATCCGGGGGATTGCCACGCCAGTGTGCGCACTGGCTCGCAATGACAGCATTAATTTACAAACAACAATTTACCCTTCCTCCGAATTCTGACGATAACCACACTTCATCTATAGGGGATGCGAATATGGTTCATATCATTCACACGGTACCCAGATGTCCGGACGATATCCTGGACGGCTTCCGGGAGCAGGCCTCCGCCACGGTTCATGAGGCCATGGGCCGGAAGGGCGCCCTGGACCCCGACATCAAGCCCATTGCCAAAGGCATGAAAGTGGTCGGCAGAGCGCTGACCGTCAAATGCCACCCCGGCGACAATGTGATGCTTGTCAAGGCCATCAGCATGGCAAAGCAGGACGACGTGATCGTGGTCGACATGGGCGGCCTGGTCAAGATTGGCCCCTTCGGAGAGGTTCTTGCGACGGAGTGCAAGGCAAAGAAAATGGGTGGCCTGGTCTTTAACTGCTCGGTGCGGGACAGCGCGGAGATCACGGAAATGGGTCTGCCGGTTTTCTCCAATGGTCTGTGCATCCGGGGCACCGCCAAGGCGACCCTGGGCACCATCAATCATCCGATCAGCTGCGGCGACCAGATCATCCGGCCCGGGGACATCATCCTGGGAGACGACGACGGCGTGGTGGTGGTCCCGCTGGAGGAGGCGGAAGCCGTGCTGGCGGCAAGCCGGGCACGGGTTGCCAAGGAAGCGGGCTACATCCAGCGCCTGAAAAACGGCGAATCCGCTTTCGACCTTTACGGCTATCAGGCATTGCTGGACCGTCTGGGCTGTGTGGAAGAATCGATTTGAGAATCAGGAGGAATCTGTATGAACGAATTTGATCAGAAATACCGGGCGCGGTTTGAGAAGCTGTCCTCCACCAATCTGTCCGACGCCATGGACGCGCTGGGCTTCCGGGGATACACCTTCGGCATCCGTCCCATGCAGGAAAAGTGGCGCAAGGTCGTGGGCCCCGCGGTGACCATGCGGATGACCGCCGCCGGACAGACCCCGCAGAAAACCCATCTGGGCATGAACGCCATTTCCGCGGCCCGGCCCGGGGACGTGATTGTCATTGAGAACGGCGGTCGGATGGACAGCTCTTGCTGGGGGGGCGTCCTTGCCAATTCGGCAAAGACCAAGGGCCTGACCGCCACCCTGGTGGACGGCTGCGTCCGGGACCTGGACGACTGCATCGACTGTGACTACCCCGTGTTTGCCCGGGGCACCGTGGTCTGCACCGCCCGGGGCCGGGTCATCGAGGCGGGCACCAACGAGATCATCAATTTCGGCGGCGTTCAGGTGCGCCCCGGGGACATTGTCCTGGGCGACAGCAGCGGCGTAGTGGTGGTTCCCCAGGAGCGCATCGAGGAGGTGCTTGCCAAGGCGGAGCAGCTCTGGCAGAAGGAAGAGGACATGATTGCCGAGATTCGTTCCGGCGCGGACATCCTGGAAGTGGATGCCAAGTACAACTACAACAAAATGCTGGCCAAATAAAGGAAGGGAGCAACACCATGGAAAAGGAAGTTTTGGAGCTGGTCGCGCGTTTCCGGAAGCTGGATACCACGTCGATTTCCGACGCAATGGATAAGCTGGGCATTCCGGGAGGACTTTTGGGGATCAAGGCCGTCAACCGGGGCACCCGGATCTGCGGCACCGCGTACACGGTGCACTACGTCCCCTGCGGACAGATCAAGGGTACGGTGGGCGATTTCCTGGACGACGTGGAGCCCGGCCAGGTGGTGGTCATCGATAACGCCGGCCGGGAGTACTGCACCGTCTGGGGAGACATCATGTCCGTTACCGCGAAGCTAAAGGGCGTGGAGGGCACGCTGATCGACGGCGTCTGCCGGGACCTTCCCGTGCTGCTGGAGAGCGGCTATCCCGTATTCTCTAAGGGCTGGTACATGGTCACCGGCAAGGACCGGGTGCAGGTGGACGCGGTGCAGGTTCCCGTGGCGGTCTCCGGAATCCAGATTTGCCCCGGCGACATCATTGTGGGCGACGAGACCGGAGCCGTGGCGGTCCCCTATGCCCGGGCTGCGGAGGTTGCCGCCGTTGCCGAGAGCATCGAGGAAACCGAAGAAAAGATCATTGCGCTGGTAAAGCAGGGTGTCCCCCTGAAAGAAGCCCGGAAGCAGACCGGCTATCATCATCTGCAGACAAAAGTGTAAGGAGAACCGCGATGACTGTATTGGAATTTGCAAAGGAAAAGGGCTACCACTTCGGACACCTGACCATCGGGCAGTGCATCGAGGCTGCCACCGCTCTGGATATGCGGGTGGGCGACGTGATCATTGAGGAGGACGCTGTTTTTGAGGGCATCCGCCGGGAAGCGGTCTGCGACGCCATGCACGCCGCGTTCGACCATAACTTAAAGGCCTGCGAGATCGGCCTGGAAAACGGGTACAGCAGCCTCCTGGGAAAGGTCGGTGCGGAACTGAACAACCCCGCTGACGGTGTCCGCATTGTGGACGACGCCTTCGTAAACCGGGTGGTTGTCTGTACGCTGGCCGCCCAGGTAGGCAACCATACCATCGGCCTGCGCCCCTGCGCCGGAACCGGGGATTCCTGCCCCTACACCGGCTTCGTCAAAGCGGTGATGGAGTTCTACCCCGATGACCCCGAGCTGCTGAACCGCTGCATGGCCGTCATGCTGAAGATCGGCGGAATGTACCGCATCGGCAAGTGCACCACCGGCTGCAACATGGAGGGCCTGGGGGCCGGAGCCTGCGCCACGGCAGCCGCCTTTGTGGAGCTGGCCGGAGGCACCCCCGCTCAGATGGAGACCGCCATGACTCTGGCCATCTCCCCCACCATCAGCGTTCCCTGCACCCCCCGGGTGCTGGCCCCCGGCCTGTGTGCAACCCACATCGGCGGTGGTGTCCTGATCGCCCGCCTGGCCAGCCAGCTGGCCATGTATACCACCATCCCCTGCGGCATTCCCGTGGATGTGATGATCGCCATGGCCGCCCAGTGCCACCTGGCCTCCGCCAAGCACATTGTGCCCGTCACCATCCGGTACATGGAGTCCTTCTTCAAGCGGGACAGCCGGGTGGAGGAATATGTGCAGCCCGAGGTTCTGGAGGCTGAGGCCCAGCGAAAGACAGAGGTAATCCATGCCGCCCTGGGCGAGGCCATGGACATGGCCGACCGGGCGAACCTGATTACGTCTCCCTTCGCGGACGCCTGCGTGGGCGGAACCAGCGAGGGCGTGGGCTCTCCCACCAACTGCGCGCGGCTGGCCCATTTCCTGGCAAAGGGCCGGGTAACCAAGGTCCGGGTGGAGTTCTGCCCCGAGATGTTTGCCCGCCGCACCATCAATATGCCCGGCGTGCTTATGGCCGCGGTGAACGGCTGCGGCACGGACGATGCCAAGAGCTACGAAACCATTCTGGAAGAGGTCAAGGCCCGGGGCATCGAGGTGGAGGTTCTGGAGGTAGACGTACCCCAGCTGCAGAAGGTGACGGTATACGCCACCGAGCAGGATTCCTTTGTGGATAGCCTGAACCGTGCGGGGGCGCGGCTTGTTCTGCGGGATGCCTCCGCTCCCCGGGAGGAAGTGGAAGCGCTGGCAAAGAAGCTGAACATCGTGATCATTGACCGATAAGCAAAACAGCCCCAGGCCGCGCCTGAGACTGTTTCCCCCAACCCTATTGAGAAAGAACCGCAAGTATCTCTGCCAGAAGTGAATCGGCGGTTTCCAGAATCGCCCGGATTTGCGCCCTGTCCGCGTTGTCATAGTGGATTCCGCAGACAACGGTGGCATAGCCGGTTCGCCGGGAAAGGGTCTCCGCCCACCTTTGAGCGACCAACGCCTCCCGGTGGCCGGGGAACTCCCCGGTGCTGCACAGGCAGCCGTCTCTTGCCATGGATACGGCTCCCACATGGCGCGCATCGCCCCCGGTAAGCAGGACGAAGCATCCGCTGTCCAAAACCCGCAGCTCGGCGGTAATCTCTTTGTCAAATAAGGTTCGGCTGAATCGGTGTTCCATAACTGTCCTCCCAGGCGCTTTTCCGCGGGACAAGCCCCGCGCCCTATTCATACCATATCGGGATGGATTTTGCAAGCGTGGGGGAAGAGAATTCATTGAGATACAAGGAGGTTTCGTGTCCGTGAAAACCATGACACAAAAGATCCTCGAAGCAAAAACAGGCCGGCTTCTGCACCGGGGCGAGATCGGATTCGCCAAGGTGGACTGCATCATGACCCATGACGTTGGAACCGCCGGTGTGGTGCCCCTGATCGATCAGTTCGGAATTGAAGCCTTTCCGCCGGGAATGGAAGTAGTCACGATTCTGGATCATTTTGTCCCGGCCTGCTCCGCCAGCCATGCCAAAAGCCATGTGACGACGCGCGGCTTCGCCCGGCGGTGGCCCCAGGTGCATTTCTATGAAGTCGGGCGGGGCGGAATCTGCCACCAGGTTATGCTGGAGGACGGCTTCGCCAAGGCCGGCGGCCTGGTGGTCGCCACGGACGCTCATGTCACCACCTACGGCGGCGCGGGCTGCCTGGGCCTGGGCGTGGGCGTGACGGATGTGGCCATGATCCTGAAAACCGGGAAAATCTGGCTGAAAATGCCCCATGTAATCGGGATTCACCTGAAAGGGAGCCTCCGGGGCACGGCGGCGGCCAAGGACCTGGCCATCCGGGTACTGACGGATATCCCCTTCTCACAGCTGAACTACAGCGTTGTGGAGTTCTTTGGGGATGGGGTATCCACCCTTTCCATAGACGACCGGTTCTGCCTGTGCAATATGCTCTCCGAGGGCGGCATCAAGAGCGCCCTGGTCGCCTGCGACCAGCGGACCTCAGACTTTATGGAGGCCCACGCCCGGGGGAGCTTCACCCCGGTTCAGCCGGACCCGGACGCCGAATATGACGCCCATTACGAGATTGACCTGACCTCCATCGAGCCCATGGTCGCCTGCCCCCACCACCCCACCAACGGCAAGCCCCTGCGGGAGCTTCCGCGAATTCCCATCGACCAGGCGTTCATCGGCTCCTGCACCAACGGCCGGATTGAGGACCTGCGCATTGCGGCCCAAATCCTTCAGGGGAAACGGGTGCATCCCAATGTGCGGCTGGTCATCACCCCCGGCTCCCAGAAAGTGCTGAAGCAGGCCATCCGCGAGGGCCTGATCAACACATTTATTGAAGCGGGCGCCATGCTTACCAATCCCTCCTGCGGAGCCTGTATCGGCGCGTCCTCCCAGCTGGCCCCCGGGGAAGTGTGCGTAGCCACTTCCAACCGAAATTTCCAGGGCCGCATGGGAAGTGTGGAAGCCAGCATCTATCTGGCGTCTCCCGCCACGGTAGCCCACTCCGCAATCGCGGGGTACATCACCCAGTAGGCGCAAGGAGGTACGGCGATGGATTATATCAGACGTGCGACGATTGGCTGCAGGCTGGGCGACCATATCAACACGGACATTATTTACCCGGCCAGATACCTGGTGCTGTTTGAACCGGAGGAGGTTCGCAGGCACCTGTTTGAGGACATCGCCCCGGAGCTGGCGGCACGGCTGGCCGGGAAAGCGGTTCTTGGCGGCGAGGACTTCGGCTGCGGCTCCGCACGGGAGCAGGGCCTGACGGCGCTGAAGTACGCGGATGTGGAACTGCTGGTCTGCAAGTCCTATTCCCGGGCGTTCTACCGCAACGGCATCAACAATGCGGTTCCCCTGTTTATTGCCGACTGCCCCGAGAGCCTGGAGGAGATCGGCAGCGAGGGCGATCTGCTGGAGGCGAATTTCACCTCCGGGGAACTGAAAAACCTGACCACCGGCGCTTCCTTCCGCTGCACGCCCACCTCCCGGTTCCTGATTGATGTGCTGGAGGCCGGCGGAATCTGGGCGTATTACCAGGCACATCCCGAGATTTACGAATAGGGGGAACGCAAATGGCCTATACGATTGCACTGATGGAAGGCGACGGACTGGGCCCGGTAATCTGTGACCGGGCGGAGCAGATTTTTGAAGCCATCGGAAACCGGTTCGGCTTCGAGATTCACTGCACCAGGCTTCCCTTCGGGAAAAGCGCTCTGGATCAATACGGCTCCGCGCTTCCGGACCAAACGGTTATGGGAATTCAGGAGGCCGACGGCGCGGTGTTTTTCGGCGTGGACCTGGAGCATATCACCGGTCCCTCCCCTGTGGGCGCCCTCCGGAAGAAGCTGAAGCTGACCGCGGAGGTCCGGGAGGTGCAGAGCCTGCCCAGCGGCTGGTGCTTCCGGCCGGATATCCGGATTGCCTTTGTGCGGGAAATCTCCCAGGGCTTTCTCAGCGACCGAAACCTGTACGACGGCTGCGGCGAATGGATGACGGACGAGAATACCGCCATGAGCCTACGGGTCATCACCTATGATGCCAGCAGAAGCATCGCCCACCGGGCCTTCCGGTATGCCGAGCAGGAGCACATCGACCATGTGACCGCCATTCACAAGGTGGGCATTTTCAAAAAGACCTGCGGACTGTTCCTCAGCGCCTGCCGGGACGAGGCGGCTTACTGGCCGAACATCCGCTATGACGAAAAGGCGGCGGATGACGCCGCGGCGCAGATCATTTCCGACCCCACGTTTTTCGGTGTGGTGGTCACCACCAATATGTTCGGAGACATCCTCTCCGACGAAGCCGCCGCCCTGGTCTCCGGCCGGTGTGTGGGGGCGAACTACGGGGAGAACGCGGCGGTGTACATGAGCGTACATCACGGGGCGGATTGGGCGGAGCTGGAAGCCGACCGCTACGATCCGGTTCCCAGACTTCTGTGCCTGGTGCAGATTCTGAAGGATTTGGGCCAGCACGAGGCGGCGGCATTCCTACGGCAGGCAGTTCTGGACTGCGCCCGGGATTCCACAAAAACAGGAACAGCATTTTTCCGGGAGCTGTTCTTGCAGATACAAGAAAGATAATCAGGAGGATATGCTTTATGGCAGATTTAACCACAAAACTCGGCCCGCTGACCCTGAAGAACCCGCTGGTTGCAGGCGGCGGTCCCCCCGCAGGCACGGTTCAGCATATCAAGAACTGTGTGGATTCCGGCCTGGGCGCCATCGTGACAAAGACCGCGTCCACAGTCTGGTACCTGCAGCGCTATCCCCGGCCCTACTACCGCCTGCTGGACTACAAGAAGGACCCCCAGCACCCCTATGACGATCCCAAGGATTATTTCTGGATGCACCGGGAGCACAACTCCTGCTATGAGCCCATTCCCTTTGCGGAGATCATCCGCGAGGCAGCGCCCTACTGCAAGGAGCACGACTGCAAGCTCATCGGCAGCTTCTCCTGCAAGACCCTGGCCGAGTGGGAGCAGATTGCCAAGCTCTATACCGAGGCAGGCTGCGACGCTCTGGAACTGAACTTCTGCTGCCCCTTCCCTCCCGAGGGCCTGAGCAAGTCCGAGCAGGACAACCATGTGGGCATTTACTACACCATGCACCCCGAGGCCGCGGTGGAGGTGGTGGAGCATCTGAAGAAGATCATCCCCATTCCCCTGTTTGTAAAGATGAACCCCGACGGCAGCAATTTCGTGGGTGTTGCGAAGATGCTCTCCGACGCGGGCGCGGCCGGCGTGACCATGTTCGCGAACAACAAGACCATGCGGGTGAACATCGAAACCGGCAAGCCCGAAATCTATGGCCCCGGCCCCGGCACCGGTACCGGCATGAAGCCCATCAGTATGCGCTGGGTCGCGGAGGTCGCCACCAACGTGCAGTGCGCGGTGATGGCCGGACGCGGCGCGGTGGATTGGTCCGACTGCATTGAGTTCATGATGGCCGGAGCTGACGCGGTGCAGTACTGCAGCCCCCTGATGATCCGGGGCCTGCGCTGTGTCCCCGAAATGCTGCGGGAGATCAACGCCTTCCTGGACCGCAAGGGCTACAAGCGCATAGAGGATGTCAAGCACATCGCCCGCAAGCAGATTTACTCCAACCAGGACCTGGTGGACAAGGTCAAGCCCCTCTACGCCTCCGTGGACTATACCAAGTGCATCGGCTGCGGACGCTGCCAGCACTCCTGCTTCTATGACGCCATCTCCTTCTCCCGCAAGGCGGTCATCCGGAAGAAGAACTGTGCGGGCTGTACGCTTTGCTCCCAGGTCTGCCCCGTGAACGCGATTTACATGACCGAGCGGGAGGATGACCGGTCCCACTTCCAGGCCCTGGCCTCCGCCCATCCCCATCTGGCCCCGGAGGGATTCTTCGATAAGGAGGGGGAAGATGCCTAAGAATCTGCGAACTTACCTGGAGCAGCTGAAAAACGCCTGCCCCGAAGAGCTGCTGGAGGTGCCCAAGCCGGTGGACTGCCGGCTGGAGGCCACCACGCTGCTGCGGAAGCTGGAGCTGGAGGGAAAGAACCCCATGGTGGTATTCCGCAGCCCCAAGGCCCTCAGCGGAGAGCCCAGCCGGTACCCGCTGGTGTTCAACGCCTTCTCCACCCGCCGGAAGTTCTGCGCGGCCCTGGAGATGGACTTAAACGACTACAAGATGCCCCTGTCCATGGAAATGCACAGCCGCTTCAAGAAGCGGATTCCCCCGGTGGCCATCGACCCCAAGGACGCTCCCGTCAAGGAGGAGATCCGCACCGGCGAGGCAGCCAGCTTCTACGACCTGCCCATTCCCATCCACCACACCTTTGACGGCGGCCCCTATCTGCTGGGCGGCACCGTGGTCACCCGGGACCCGGATTCCGGCAACTGCAACCTGGCAATGATCCGCATTCAGATCAAGGATGCCCACACCGCCGTCATTCACGCGGAGCCCCACCACCATACCGGCATGAACATCCGCAAGTACGGCGAGCGGGGACAGAAAGCGCCCATCGCGGTGGTCATCGGCCACCATCCCGGATTCTTCCTGGGCAGCGAATGGGAGGGCGTCTACGGCACCGAGGAATATGAGATCGCTGGCGCCGCCCTGGGGGAGGCCGTCCGCCTGGTGCCCAGCGAAACCTGGGGCGAAACGCTGATGGTGCCCGCTGACGCGGAGATGATCCTCGAATGCGAAGTGGACTGGAGCGACCGCCGGGAGGAAGGCCCCATCGGGGAGCATACCCGCCACTACAAGAACCGTAAGGGCGGCCAGGTGATTCAGCAGCTGGACCCCCATGTGGAGCTGCTGGCCATGACCAGCCGGAAGGACGCCTACTTCCAGAGCCTGTTCATCGGTCACGCGGAGCACTGGCTCATCGGCTCCATCCCCAAGGAGGCCGTCATCTTCGAGAAGGTGCGCGCCACCTGCCCGGGGGTTCAGGCGGTCCACATGACCCCCGGCGGCTGCGGCCGGTACATCTGCTACATCTCCCTGAAGCAGCGGGTGGGCGGCGAAGCCAGGGACGCCATTCTGGCAGCCTTCGTCAGCGACTGGCACCTGAAGTACGCCGTCGCCGTGGACGACGATGTGGATGTATTCAGTGACAGCGAGGTGCTGTGGGCCATCGCCACCCGTACCCAGCCCGCCACCTCCACCTTTGTGATTCCCGGCGTCATGGGAGCCACCGTGGACCCCACGGTGGATTCCAGAACCAAGATTTCTTCGGTCATGGGCATTGACGCCACCAAGCCCTTCGGCACCCCCTTCTCCGATGTGTGCGAGGTGCCCCTGGATATGCTGGAATCCATGAGACTGGAGGATTATCTGTAAGCAAGCCGGATGCGTCCATCCGACTCTTAACCGGCGCCGTCGAAAGCCCGCTTTTGAGACGCCCCACAAAAAAAGGAGGAACAATCATGAAAAAAACTCTGGCGCTGATCCTGACCCTTTGCCTGTGCATCGGTATGCTGTCCGCCTGCTCCGCGGCCTCTGACACCGGCACGACCACCGCACCTGCCACCACCGCTGCGCCCGCCGGCACGGAGGCCCCTGCCGATACCACCCCCGCTGAGGAGCCTGTAAACTATCCCACCGCTCCCATCACCATCATTGTCTGCCGCGCCGCAGGCGGTTCCGCCGACGTGGTAGCCCGTACCTTCGCCCCCTATCTGGCGGAGCAGCTGGGTGTGAATGTGGTTGTGGAGAACGTGGACGGCGGCTCCGGCAGCATCGGCCTGACCCAGGCCTGGCGTGCTGAGCCCGACGGCTACACCCTAGTGCTGGGCAACTATCCCTCCTACGTTCTCAACGAGGTTGTGGATGGCAACAAGGAGTACAAGATGAACGGCTTCCAGTCCGTCGTTGGCATCTCCGGCAACGAAGGCAACGTGCTCATCGTTCCCGCGGACAGCCAGTTCAACACCGTTCAGGAGCTGGTCGACTACGCCAACGCCAATCCCGGTGACCTGAACATGGCCGTCACCTCCGGAGTCAGCAACTCCGCCCTGGCCCAGGCCATGTTCCTCAGCGAGACCGGTGTGGAAGTCACCTCCATCCCCTACGACAGCGGCAACAAGTGCGCCACCGCCGTTATCGGCAAGGAAGTTGACGTTGCTGTCTGCTCCGGCGCTGCCATCTACTCCGCCTTTGCCGACGGCAATGTCCGGGTTCTGGCCACCTTCGGTCCCGAGGCTGACGTGAACCTGCCCGGTGTTCCCACCTTCGCCTCCATCTACGGCGAGGAGTTCGCCTACGACGTGGTCATGGGCCTGATGGCGCCTCCCTCCACCCCCGAGGCTGTGCTGCAGATTCTGCGGGACGCGGCCTACGCCGCCGTCACCAGTGACGCCTTCCTCAACGGTGAGAATGGCTTCAACGTCTGCCCCCGTACCGCCGCTGAGCTGGACGAGGTCATCGCGGGCGCGTACACCCTTGGCGAATCCGTGAAGGATCTGCTTGGATAAAACGCAAGGCAGCCTGTGAACCGAATGTTTGCAGGCTGCCACTTTCTTCGAAAGGATAATCTGCATGAAAAAGAAAAAATCATTGTGGGTCGAAACCATCATCATGGTGATTATCGCGGCACTCTGCGCCTATGTTTTCATCGCGTCCAACGCCTATAAGAGCGAATCCAAGCTGTTCCCGCAGGTGGTTTCCGCGCTGACCTTCGTGTGCAGCGCGGCGGGCATTCTTCTGCGGATCAAGGATATCGTAAAACAGCACGGAGCCGCCCCGGAGCAGTCCGCCGCGGAGGAAGCCCCCTCCGGAGAAAAGGCGGAAGACAAGAAAAGCATTCTGCAGAGGATTCCGAATCACTATCTGGCCATGATCGGCACCATCTTCTACGCGGCGGCGTTGAATCCCCTTGGCTTTATTCTCTCCACCGCCGCCGCTCTGCTGGTCCTGCCCAGAGCTTTCGGGTATAAGAACTGGAAGGTCATCATCCCCGTGGCGCTTGTGTTCTCCCTGGGGCTGTACTTCCTCTTCTCCAATGTGTTCTATATCAGGCTGCCTGCCGGCATCCTGAAAGGTATTCTGTAAGGGAGGGGGATTTGAATGTCTGCACTTTTATCCGCAATTGCCCCTGAGAACCTGCTCAACCTTCTGATTGGTTCCAGCCTGGGTATTCTGTTCGGCGCGGCTCCCGGTCTGGGCCCCGTCTTTGCCCTGGCCATTCTGCTGCCCATGACCTATTCCATGTCCGCGGCCAACGCCGTTATCTTCATGAGCGCCGTGTATGCCGGCTGCGTCTACGGCGGCTCGATCTCCTCCATTCTTTTGAACTCTCCCGGTACCCCCGGCAACGTCGCCACCTGCTTTGACGGCCATGCCATGGCAAAGAAAGGCCAGGCAGGCCGTGCCCTGGGCATTTCCACCATGTCGAGCTTCATCGGCGGCATTGTCGGCGTGCTGTCCGTGGCGTTTCTGGGCAATCTCCTGGCCCAGTTCTCCCTGAAGATCGGTTCTCCCGAAAACTGTATGCTGGCCTTCGCAGGATTGTCCCTGGTTGCCGTTGCGGCCAAGGGGAACATGCTCAAGGGCGTCATCATGGGCGGCTTCGGCCTGATGCTGACCTTTGTGGGCATCAGCGTTGTCACCGGAGAAAGCCGGTTTACCTACGGCACAATCTACCTGACCGACGGCATACAGTTCGTTCCCGTGGTCATCGGTATGTTCGCCCTGGCCCAGGCCTTTGAGCTGGCGGACGAGTCCGGCTCCATGAGCGGCGAGGCCAAGAAGGTCTCCGGTGTCCTCAAAGGCATCAAAGAGGTATTCATGCACCCCATCACCGTGATCCGCTCCGCCATCGTCGGAACCGTCATCGGCATCGTCCCCGGCCTGGGCATCAATGCCGCCGGTTTCATCTCCTATGTGGTGGAGAAGAACGGCGCCAAGGATGCGGATACCTTTGGCGAAGGCAACACCAAGGGCCTGATCGCCCCCGAAACCGCCAACAACGCGGTCACCAGCTCCGCCCTGATCCCCGCCTTCGCGCTGGGCATCCCCGGAAGCTCCACCGCAGCCCTGTTTCTCTCCGCTCTGACCATTCACGGCGTGCGCACCGGCTATTCCTTCTTCACGGAAAACGGGGACATGGTCAATGTCATCATCATCGGGATGCTGCTGGCCCAGCTTGCCTTCCTTGTGCTGGGGCTCATCGGGGCTAAATACTTTGCCAAGATTACCAAGGTCCCCAACACCCTTCTGGTCTCCGTCATCATCGTGCTGTCCGTCCTGGGCGCCTACGCTGCCCGACGGCAGATTATTGACGTATTCTTAATGATCGGAGCCGGTCTCATCAGCTACTATCTGAAGAAGCACGGCTTCCCCCTGTCCTGTCTGGTGCTGGGCATGATCCTGGGCAACCTGGCGGAGGAGAACTACTGCCGGACCATGCGCCTGTCCAAGGGCTCCGCCATGGTGTTCCTGACCCGGCCCATCTGCCTGGTGCTGGTACTGGTCATTGTCATCAGCTTTGCCATGCCTCTGATTAAGAAAGCCTTTGCCCAACTCCGGAAGAAAAAGGTGCAGAAATGAAACAGCGCCTGATTGTCGCCATTACGGGGGCCAGCGGCACGGCGCTGGCGGTGAACCTGATGCAGCACCTGCGGCAATGCGCGGAGCTGGAGCTGCACCTCATTATGACGGATTCCGCCCTGCGCACCTGCCGTGAGGAATACCCCCAGGGGGAGCAGCTGCTGCGGAACCTGGCCGACCGGGTCTACGATCCGGGGGATATCGGCGCGGCAGTGGCCTCCGGCAGCTTCCGCACCCGGGGAATGGTGGTGATCCCCTGCAGCATGAAAACGCTGGCAGGGATTCACAGCGGCTACAGTGACAACCTGGTGCTGCGGGCCGCGGATGTAATGCTCAAGGAGGGGAAGCCTCTGCTGCTTGTTCCCAGAGAGCTGCCCCTTTCCCCCGTCCATCTGCGGAATATGTATGAGCTGTCCATGATGGGCGTCCGGATGCTTCCGCCCATGATGACCTTTTATCAGAAACCGGAATCCATCACGGATATGATGGATCACCTTTCCGGGAAAATAATGGACCAATTGGGGCTTGAATGCCCTGCCTACCGCCGCTGGATGGAGACGGAATAAGGTTCAGAAAAACCCCAACGTAATTCGGGTTAGAATTCGTTGGGGTTTTTACAAAAAATGGACGATTCTTCCGGCTTGTACGCTTGAAATTGGCATTTGCCGATGCTATTATATGGATATTAATTGTATTTCGTTGGGAGTGAATCGATTGGGACGAAAGAATCAGGCGTATGAGTATCTGAAACAAGCGATTATCAACAATGAGCTTCCCCAGGGTTCTGCCCTGCGCGAGGCGGAAATCTCTGAGCGTCTGAAGATGAGCCGCAGCCCCATCCGGGAGGCGCTGCGGGATTTGGAGGCGGAGGGTGTCGTGGTCAGCTACCCCGCGAGAGGGACCTTTGTGGCCACCATTACGCCCTATGACGTGGAGGAAATATACGAGCTGCGCACGCTTTTTGAGGTGTATGCCCTGGAAAAGGCGATCCACCGCATTACGGATGAGGACCTGGACCGGGCGGAGGCGAACTTCCTGGCGGAGAACGAGCCCTTCAACTGGGAGCATTACCACGCGGCCGACCGGGATTTCCACCAACTGATTCTGGACCGCTGCTGCAACCGGCGGTTAAGCGGCTTTATGGCCAATCTGAACACCCAGGTGGAGCGGATACGCATCTACAGCGACAAGAACACCGCCCGGTCCAAGGATGATCGTCTGGCGGAGCATCTTCAGATCATCTCCTGCATCCGCAGGCGGGACCTGGACGCCAGCATCATCGCCCTGAAGGAGCATCTGCGCAATGTCTCCAACGCCGCCATCGAGACCTGTAAGGTGCTTGCCATGGAGGACAGCAATTGATACATAATCCCCATCCGATTGGGGCAATAACAGGGAATACGCCGGGTATTCTCCGTTTGCTCCTTCGGATGGGGATTTTTCTGCCTTTAGCCCGGCAGGCCTTCGGTTTCGGAAGTGGTGGGCCCCGGCCAGGTGGTGATGCCGCCGAACTCCACTGCGTTGGTATATCCCAGCTTCACCGGCCTGTTTGCTGCGGCTTCCGCCCGAGTGATCCGGCGGCAGCCGGGGGCAGTTTGCTTTGCTCCGGCGCAGCCTGTGAGCAGCAGATCAGAATTACGCCCGTTTTTATTTTGTTTCCGTCTTTTCGGTTTCGCCGTATTTTTTTCGGAAACCGGCCAATGCGGCCATTCCCTGGGGTGTGACGGGACGAATCCATTTACCGGAGTACAGATGCCGCTGCATTAGCAGGAAGCGGATGGGCTCGTCCAGATAGCAGCAGGCGAACACCATCAAAAACGGCAGCTTCCACACAAGGCCGGACAGGCATACCGCGGGAAGCACCATGCAGTACATGAAGGTGATCTCCAGAATGGTTCCGAAGGAAGCATCTCCGGCGGAGCGGAAGGTGTCATTCTGTGTCCAGTTGCACATTCGGATGACACCCGCGGCGCAGTAAATCATCAGGAGACCGGAGCCCAGCCGCAGCGATTCGCCGGACAGACTCATGACCCCCAACAGAGGCTTGTGGACAGCAAGCAGAACCATGCACAGCACGGCGATGGTTCCTCCGCACAGCAGAACCAGACGCTTCGCCCGTTCATAGGCTTCCTCCAGTTCTCCGGCACCTACCTTCGCGCCAACCAGCACGGAAGCCGCGCTGGAAAAGCCGGAGAAGAAGCTGATGACCATACCCTCCAGCGTTCGGAATACCGCGATGGCTGCAATGGCCTGCTCGGACTGCCGCCCCAGCACGATGTTGATGACCATGTTGCCCACGCCGATGAGAACCTCGTTGCACAGGATGGGGAAGCATTTGACGAAATACACCTTCACCAATGCCCGGTTCCAGCGGAAGTGGCTGCGGAAGCGGAACAGGTACCGATAGTTCTGCCTCCGCGCCAGAACCATGGTGACTGCCACGTTGATGGCAGCGGCGCAGGTGGTCGCCAGCGCGGCACCCTGAACACCCATGGCAGCTGCGCCCAGCTTGCCGTAGATGAATACCCAGTTCAGAAAAATGTTGCTGAGAACCGATACGATGGAGGCGTACAGCGGGATTCGTACCCGCTCCGTGGAGCGCAGTAGCGCGCTCATGGCTACGGAGAACACCTGCAGCGGGTAAGCAAAGCCCACAATGCGCAGGTACTGCACGCCGATGGTCTGGATACTCTGCTTGTCGGTATACAGCCCCATAACAAGCTCCGGCGCGAACACGGCAAAGCCGCAGGCCAGCAGCCCCACGCACATCATGCACACAAGGGTCAGTCCATAAGAACGCTCAATGCCGTCATCATCCTGCGCCCCCCAATACTGGGAGAAGAACAGCATTCCGCCGCCGACAAAGCCCCAGTAGCCGGCGAACATCAGCGACGAGAACTGAGCGCACAGTCCCACAGCACCCACGGTGTTTTCCCCCAATGGGGCGATCATCATGGTATCCACCATGCTGCCGGTGGTGGTGAGCATATTCTGCAGGGCAACAGGAAGCGCGATGACCATCAAACTCTTCAGAAAGCTCTTCCACGCGAATTGTGATCTGTTTCTCATCAGATTCTCCCCCGTAAGCCGCCAAATAATCCAACCACAGTATACCGCATGGCCCCGGCGGAGTCAATCCTGATCCGGCAGTGGGAACGATCCTTTATCGCACGGGGCTTGCAATCAGCACTCGTAAACACCCCACGATCAGTAAAAAATGTCGGAAAGGCCGTGGGATTGCCGCACCGGTGTACGCACTGGTTCGCAATCAAGACGTGTAAACACGCCACGATAAACGAAAAAGGATGTCATCCCGAGCGAGCGCAGCGAGTCGAGGGATCCTGGCACTGGGTTGACTGCAAATGGTAACGAAATGCGTAGATCCTTCGACTCGCTTCGCTCGCTCAGGATGTCACACGATTTCAGTTTTTCATGGCAATGACACTGTTTGCCCAAAACCGTAAAAAGCAGTTCTTAGAGGCCGCCATTCTTTTACTGTAATATTATTTCAAGCCGAACCCCCGATTCCGTCACCGGAACCGGGGGTTCATCTCTTCTGCCATATTCAGCGCCTGCGCCGCCAGGGGAAGGGCGCTGTCAGCCCTTACAGGTCCAGGCAGGGGGGCAAATACGCGGCTGCGCCTGTATATTCCCCGATCATCTTCATCTCCGCGTAGGTCTTTTCATTGAGCGGCACCCCATCCCTGCGGACCCGTTCGTGGGCCTCCGCCTCCTTCTCACCCTGGATGAAGATTCGATCCTGGCCCTCAGCCTTTGCGGAGTCCCGAATCTCCTGCAGAAATCTGCTCAGCGCGTTTTCGATTGCTTCCTTGTCCCCGAACATCCCATAATCCAGCGCGAGGAAGCAGTGGGCGATATTGGCCCGGCCGGGGGTCTTGTAGATGTAGTTTGAGGTGGTCCCTCCGGAGAGAATTGCCGTTGCGATTTCGCACAGCATCCCGAAGCCGTACCCCTTATACCCGGAGGTTTCGCTGCCGGAACCGCCCAGAGGGAGAATTCCGCCGCCTGTCTTATGGATGATATTGTACAAGATGCGGTCGGGGTCGCTGCAGTCGCGGCCGTTTTCATCCACCGCCCAGCCCAACGGCAGGCCGTTTCCGCGCTTCACGTAAACCTCCAGCTTTCCCCTGGGGACAACGGTGGTCGCCGCGTCAAAAACAAAGGGCACCGGCTTCGCGGGCATGGCAAAGGCGATGGGATTGGTACCCAGCATGGCCTGACGCCCATAGGTGGGCACCATGATGGCCTCGGTGTTGGTCATGGACATTCCAATGAGTCCCTGCTCCGCCGCCATCTTTGCGTAGTAGCCCGCGATTCCGTAGTGGTTGGAATTCCGGACGGTGACCATGCCGAAACCGCAGCGTTTTGCCTTCCCGATGGCAAGCTCCATGGCCTGGCAGCCGACAAGCTGTCCCATTGCGTCATGGCCCTCCACAACAGCCGACAGAGGCGTCTCGTGGACGATCTCGGGTTCCGCATCCGGCTGAACCATGCCGTCGGTGATCTCCTTATGATACCGTATGAGCCGCTGGATACCATGGGACTCGATGCCGGACAGGTCAGCATCCAGCAGCACATCGGTGATCCGGCTGCTCTTCTCCTCGTCAAAGCCATACCCCCGGAAAACCTGAACGCAGAACTTTTCCAGTGCGGTATAGTCAACACGATGATACTGCATAATCAATCCTCCCTGGTTACTGCCCAAGAGGCAGGGCGGCGATTCCTCAGAACCAGTTCTTCGCGTCCCTGCGCTGAATGGGAAGCCAGGCCAGGATCCGCCGAAGCTCATCATCCCAGAAGTCCCAGTTGTGAATTCCCGGCTGTTCATGATAGACATGCCGGACGCCCAGCTTCTGCAGATGCTTTTCGAAAGCCAGATTGGAGTCGTAGAGGAAATCCTGCCTTCCGATGCACACATAGAGCTCCGGAAGCGATACGCCCTTTTCCACCGCGGTATCGATCACATGGTACATATCCTCGTCCGTACCGGCCAGCTGCTCATGATCCCGGAACGCCATCGACCAGACGGAATCATCGCTGTCCGCTTTGTCCTGCCAGCCGGAGAAATTCGCCGACATGCAGGCCACGGCTCCGTAGAGGTCCGGGCGTGTAAAGCCCAGCTTGAACGCCCCCGTACCGCCCATGGAGAGGCCGCAGATGAAGTTGTCCTCCCGCTTGTCGGAAATGGGGAACATCCACTGCATCATTTTGGGCAGCTCTTCCGTGACATAGGTATAATAGGCCGGGCCGCTGCGCGGCATATTGCGGTAGCAGCCGTTTTCCGTATCCATCATCACGACCGCCACATAGTATTCCTGGGCATAGCTTTCGATCCGGGAGAAGCGCATATAATCTCCCTCATCTCCATAAGTACCGTGGAGGAGGTAAAGCACCGGGAATTTTTTGTTCTGGTCGTAGAACGATCCGTTTTTCTCCCCCGCCAGAGGCGTGGGCAGGATGACCTGGATGCTTGTTTTCGTGTGCAGCGCCTCAGAATAGGTTTTCAGCTGAATAAATGCCATTTTGAGTTCTCCTTTCCCATGTCCTTACCGCCGGGCAGTTACAGCTCCACAACGATTTTACGAACCTCAGCGGGGTGCTCGATGGCGAAGCGGAACGCCTCCTCCACCCTTTCCACCGGGTAGCGCTGAGTTACAAAATCCGCCAGAAGCTCCGCGTTTTCCTCTACGAGCCGGATCGCGGCAGGGAATTTATTGGCCTGAAGCCGTGTGCCTACCAGACTGACTTCCTTCCGCATCAGCGTAACATGAGGGATCTCCGATTTGATGGGGCCGAAGCCCAGCTCCACCACGCGGCCTGCCGGGGACACCAGCTCCACCGCCTGCTCCATGCTCCACTTGGCGCACACACAGTCCAGAACCACGTTGGGCCCCATGCCTCCGGTCAGCTCCAGAACCTTCTGAGCCATATCCTCCCGGCTGACGTCGATCACATAGTCCGCGCCCAGCTTTTTGGCATATTCCAGCTTCTTCGCCACAATATCCGTGGTGATGCAGATGGCGCCCTTGGATTTCGCAGCCAACAGGCAGCAAAGGCCGATGGTACCGGAACCCATAATCAGGACAACGTCTCCCTCCTGGACATCCCCACGGGAGGTCGCCTGGAATCCGATGGTCACAGGCTCGCTGAGCACGGCGCAGTTCCAGGGAATGCTGCTGTCGATCCGGTGGGCCTTGCTCTCGTCCAGAACCAGATACTCCCTGCAGCCGCCCTCAATATGGACGCCCATAACGCCCAGCTTTTCGCACACATTGTGTCTGCCATGGCGGCAGGCGTAGCATTCTCCGCAGGATACGATGGGTTCTCCCACCACATGATCTCCCACCCGGAGCTTCGTGACGTCTGAGCCCACCGCCTCAACCTCGCCTGTGAACTCATGTCCAAAAACCCGCGGGTAAGAGGCAAAGGGATTTTCCCCCTTGTAAATATGGACGTCGGAGCCGCAGATGCCCGTTAGTTTCACATGGACCAGCACCTGGTTCGGCTGTGTGATCTGGGGCTTCTCCAGCTCCCGCACCTCAATTTCATCTTTTTTCAGAATGACTGCTGCTTTCATATTATCTCCCTGCCTTACTTTGACATTTTGCAGATTGCTTCCCAAAGTCCATTCAGATAGGTCAGGCCCAGGGCCCTGTCGTACAGCCCGTAGCCGGGGCGGCCCACCTCATCCCAGATCATGCGGCCATGATCCGGGCGGACATAGGTATCCGGGCAGGTATCATAAACGGCCTTCATGATCTCAAACATATCCAAATCACCCTCGCTGGACAGGTGGGCGGATTCCCGGAAGCGGCGGTCCGCCCCCAGGTGCTTGATGTTGCGGATGTGCAGGCAGCCGATCCGGTCCATGCTGCCGAAATGGCGGATGATGGCCGGAATGTCGTTCGCCACATTGCTGCCGAGGCTGCCGGTGCACAGGCACACCGTATTGGCGGGGCTGTCCTTCAGCTTGATGATCTTGTCGAAGCCCTCCTGGTCGTGGGCGATCCGGGGAAGTCCGAAAATCTTCCAGCCCGGATCATCCGGATGGCAGGCCATACGGATTCCCACCTCCTCGCAGACCGGGATGATTGCCTCCAGGAAATACTGATAGTTTTTCAGCAGCGCCGCCTCGTCCACGGATTTGTAAAGCTCCATCACCCGCTCAAGGTCCGCCAGACGCTCCGGCTCCCAGCCGGGCAGGGAGAAGCCATTGGAGTTCTCGGCGGTACGCTTTACGATCTCCACCGGGGTCATGGAGCCCAGCTCCTCCTCGTCGTAATACAGGCTGTTGCTTCCGTCCTCAGGAATGACCCGGGCCAGGTCCGTGCGCAGCCAATCGAGAACCGGCATAAAGTTATAGACAATTACCTTCACGCCGTATTTGGCCAGATTCCGGATGGTTGTAATGTAATTCTCGATATACTGATCTCTGGTCGGCAGACCGAGCTTGATGTCCTCATGGACATTCACACTCTCGATCACTTCACATTCCAGTCCCGCCTCATGAACATGGTCAATATAGGCCTTGATTTCCTCTTCAGGCCAGACTTCGCCCGCCGCCTTGTCGTCCAGCAGGCCCATCAGACCGGTGCAGCCAGGAATCTGCCTGATGTTTTTCAGTGTGACCGAATCGCGGCCCTCGCCATACCATCTGAATGTTAATTTCATGGACACACTCCTTTTCCGATTCAACTGTATTGAAAAATTTCGGAACGAATTTTATTGCAAAATGGCGCTCAGGTATGATATGATGGAAAAAAACAGTGGAAGGTGTTATTCTGAATGCCAAAATTGAATCTCAGTGAAACCGCCTATCAAGTCCTTCTGTCCCGTATTGTCAGCTGCCAGTATCCTCCCGGATGCCTGCTGAATGAGGAAAAGCTGGTCAGCGAATTGGGAATCAGCCGAACCCCCATCCGGTCCGCCCTGATCCGGCTTCAGCAGGAGCATCTCGTCCAGATCATCTCCAAGAAAGGGATTCTGGTGACTGAAATCACGCCGAACGGAATCCGGGACCTGTTCAATCTGCGGGACCTGATCGAGCCCTATGCCATCCGGGAGTTTTCCGGAAACTTCCAGAAAGAAAAGCTGATCTATTATCTGGAGCTTTTTTCCAAGGATTACCGGATGAACGACTATCAAATCATTTTTGACGCCGACGTTGAGTTTCACACGGAGATCGTCGGGCTCACCGGCAACACGTTCCTGTGCGCGTTTTACAATTCCCTGCAGAAGCTGCTTGCCCGCATCACCCTGATCTGCGGCACCTCCGTTGACGATCGTCTTAAGATATCCAACCAGGAGCATACGGAGATTGTCATGGCTCTTTTGAAGGACGACACGGAAGGGGCCGTCAGAATGCTGCAGGCCCACCTTCGCGAGGCACGGGAATCGGCCTATCAGGCGATTCTCATCAACGGAAAAAGCGCCAAGGATATTCCGGAGGGGCTGGAAATCAGCCTGGAACCCTTCACCTGAGCATAACCATCCAGCAGGACGCCATGCGGCTTATGCCGCATGGCGTTTTTCCGCGTCAGCCTCCCAGATACGCCTTCTTGACCTCCGGGTCCTTCGCCAGGTTTTCGCAGGTGTCCTCCATGACGATCTCACCCGTCTGAAGCACATAGCCCCGGTCCGCCGTGGAAAGGGCGGCCTTGGAGTTCTGTTCCACCAGGAGGATCGTGGTCCCGTTCTCTCTCAGCTTTCGGATCGCGGCAAAAATTTCATGGATGACCAGAGGGGCCAGGCCCATGGACGGCTCATCCAGCAGCAGGAGCTTCGGATTGCTGATCATGGCCCGGGCGATGGCCAGCATCTCCTGCTCGCCGCCGGAAAGCGTTCCTCCCAGGGAGCGCTCCCGTTCCTTCAGCCGGGGAAACAGTTCGAACAGCTCCTCCGTCTGCCGGGCGATTTCCGCCTTATCCCTGCGCAGATAGGCGCCCATCTGAATGTTTTCCAGAACGGTGAGCTTGGGGAAGATATGTCTCCCCTCCAGAACCTGGGCCATGCCCATGCCTGTGACATTGTGGCCCTTGGCGCCGGTGATCGGCTTGCCGTCGAACAGCACCTCTCCGCGGATGCCCTTTGCCGGATTCAGTCCGGAGACCGTCCGGAGCAGGGTCGTCTTTCCGGCGCCGTTGGAGCCGATGAGGGTCACGATCTCGCCCTGCTCAACACGGAGGCTGACGCCCTTGAGGGCATGAACATTTCCGTAAAAATAGTGCAGATCCTTTACTTCCAGCAGCGCCATACTCACGCACCTCCCAGATAAGCGGCGATGACCGCGGGATTGTTCTGGACCTCGGCAGGCGTGCCCTCGGCGATCAGATGCCCGTCGTCCATCACATATACATAATCGGAAATCTCCATGATCACTGCCATGTCATGCTCGATGATCAGCACTGTGATCCCCATCTTTGTAATGTTCTGAATGATATTGTTCAGAGTCAGCTTTTCCGTGGCGTTCATACCTGCCGCGGGCTCGTCCAGAAGCAGCACCTTGGGCTTTGTGGCCAGGGCCCGGGCGATCTCGATGAGGCGCTGGTCACCGTAGGCCAGCGCGCCGGCGGGAAGGTCCTTTTTATCGGCCATGCCCACAAGCTCCAGGCATTTGATGCACTCCTCCCGGGCCGCCTGCTCCTGACGCCGCATCTTGGGGGTGTGGAACAGAGAGCCGACCAAGCCGTAGGGAATCCGGCAGTGCTGGCCGATCATCACGTTGTTGAGAACGCTCATGCTCAGGAACAGGTTGATCTGCTGATAGGTTCTGGAAATACCAGCTTCACACAGCTTATAGCCCTTACCGTTGGTAATTTCCTTGCCCTCAAAGTAGATATGTCCGTCCGGTGTTTTCTGAACACCGTTGATGGTGTTGAACAGCGTTGTCTTTCCGGCGCCGTTGGGGCCGATCAGACCGGTTACCTTTCCTTTTTCCACGTGCATGGAAACGTCGTTGACGGCCACGACGCCGCCGAAACGAACGGTCACATTTTCAGCTCTTATCATTGCGCGCCGTCTCCTTTCCTGCCTGATTCTTGTCGATCAGCTTCGCCAGACCGCGTCCGGCCCTTCTGAGGCCGGCCACGCACCCGCCTGGCAGGAACGCGATAAAGACCAGGACGATTACGCCGTACAGAACGCTGCGCCAGGCCTGGGCCGAGGCCAGCAGCTCATTGAGAAGCTGATACATAAACGCACCGATCACAGGCCCAAAGACCGTATTGGTGCCGCCGAAGATGATCATCAGAACGAAGTTGAAGGAAAGCGGCTGTACGAAGCTGTCGGATACGATGAAGCCCGTAAGATGGGCCATATAGGCTCCGGCAAAGCCGCACAGGAAGGCGCTGATTGCAAAGGCCAGGACCTTGTAATGGCGGACATTGATGCCCATTCCATCCGCGCTGCGGGAATTGTCCCGGACCGCCATCATAGCCCGCCCCGCCTTCGACCTGGAAAGCAGCGATTTCAGGACGAGCACGATCACTACAAGGGCGAAGGAGAAATAATAGGTGTACCGGTAATCGCTGTTCAGGTCCAGGCCGAACAGCATCAGGTGCTGCGTATACATTCCCCGGTAGGGATTCAGGAAATGAAGATTGCAGATCAGCTGGTAGGTAAAGAAGGCAAAAGCAATCGTTGCCAGAACCAGGAACTGGGCCCGCAGCTTGGCGCAGGGAACCGCGATCAGCATACCGATGCCCGCGGAGGCAAAGGCGGCGATGATCATGCAGAGCATTACAGGAATCCCGGTGTAGTTGGACAGAAGCACCGAAATATATCCGCCGTATGCCAGGAAGGCGATATGGCCAAAGGACATCTGCCCGGACATTCCGACCAGCACATCCAGTCCCGAGGCCGCGATGATGTAAACGCCGATCATGGAGAAAAAGTAAAGCCGGTAGCTGTTGGTAATGAACAGCGGCAATAACAGCAGCACAACCGCGACAGCCAGGATGGAACACCGGCTGATTTTCTCCTGCGTGGTGTATGTTTTGAATTTAGTTAACATAACGCCCCTCCTATTATACATCGCGGATGGACTGCTCGTTAAACAGGCCGGTGGGACGGACGCAGAGCATCAGGAACAGCAGCAGATAGGCCACCATGTCCTTCATGGTGGAGTTGACATAGCCGCCCACGAAAGATTCCACCATGCCCAGCAGCAGGCCGCCGACCATGGCGCCGTAGATATTGCCGAAGCCGCCGGAAACCGAGCTGGCCATACCCTTTGTGCCAACCTTGGAGCCCAGGGAAATCGCCGCGCCGTAGATCGGTCCGAGCATCATGCCGCACATGGCAGCCACCGCCGATGCCAGGCCCCAAACCACCGCGTTGCTCTTCACAACATTGATGCCGCAGGCCTCCGCGGCGACGGCATCGCTGGCACAGGCCCGGGTAGCGATGCCGACCTTTGTCTTGGTCAGAAACAGGTGGATCAGCAGCATACCGATGGCAGAGAGGAAGAAGCTCAGAATACGCTCCGGAGTGACAAAGGCACCCAGAATATTTACGGTGGAAACACTGAAAACAGAAGGGAACTGGATCGGATTCGCTCCGAAAATCAGCTCGCAGCCTCCGTTGAACATCTTGCTGAGTCCCAGCGTGACCAGCACCATATAGATTCCGGCAACACCCCGGTCAGCGTATTTGGAGATGATCCCCAGCTGAAGCAGAGCGCCGAAGGCAAACATAATGAGCATGGTCAGCGCCAGCGCCAGCCAGAAGGACAGACCCACCGTCTGGTACAGCGTAACACCGATCAGAGAAGCCAGAGTGATCATTTCACTCTGCGCCAGATTCATAATTCCGGACGCGCGGAAAATAATGCTGAAGCCAAGGCCGACCATGCCGTAGATAGCGCCCATGACCAGGCCGGCAATAATGATAGAGATAAGCACGCAAACGCCTCCTTGTGATCTGATTCAGAAAGAAAGAGGATCAGTCCCTTTCGTAGCCCGATCCTCTTTCCATTCTGCCTTCCAGAGCAACCCAGTCTCTCAGTTTAGAAAACCTGTCATCCTGAAATTCGCCCGCTTTAATCGAGGATTCTGTTTTAACCGGGGAATTTCTGTGCCATGGCCGCCAGGGGCGGCTTCAGACACGGAGCGATGTGCGCATCGGCCCGGAACGGCACGCGCATGATTGACAATCTGAGATCACTTGGTTTCCTGTTTATTTTTCGCGGCCGGTATTCTGGAGGTAGGCGTCATAGCCGCCGTTCTCTTCCCACTTCGCGAAGGTCTTGGAACCGCCGTCACAGTAGATGATGGGGGTAAAGTCGTGGCAGGGCTCCCGGTCTCCCCGGGTGAAATCGATGGTGCCGCAGCAGCCCTGCAGGTCGCCGATGGTCTGAACCGCCGCCACAAGGGCATCGCTGTCGTGGTTGGTACCCGCGCGGGTGGCCGCCTCAAAGATGATGAGGGCCGCGTCATGCATACGGTAGGTAATGCCGAGGGTGGGCATCGCGCCGCCGGACTTCTCAGAATACTTCTCCAGGAAGTCCAGAACGTTCTCGGAAGCACCGGCTTCTCTGGCCGCGTCCAGGCTCTTGTAGGTGGTGTAGGGGACAACACCGATGACGTAGTTGGAGAACTCCTCGCCGCAGACATCCACGTGAGAGGTCATCCACTCGTCCTTGTTCATGATGAAGCCGTTGTAGCCGTACTCACGCAGCTGCTTGACGAAGTTCACGCCGGCGCCGGAGCAGACAACGTAGACGATCTCGGGCTTGGCGTTGACGATCTTCATGCACTGGGCGCTGTAGTCGGTATCCTGGTGGCTGCCGGTCTCGGTTGCCACGATGTCGAAGCCCGCGTCCTCAAACAGGGGCCGGATATCCTCGTAGTTGGAAACGGAAGCTTCGTCCTGGCCGTAGAAGATGGCAATCTTGCTGTAGCCCATGTCCTTGGCCAGCTGTACATAGGTGGAAGCCGTCATGTTGGCGTTGAAGGAGCCGCGGAAGGAGTAGACCTGATCCTCGGTCACGATGGAGCCGGAAGTACCGGACATCAGGTTGAAGATCTTCGCGTCCTCCAGATAGGGATACGCAGCAACCACGTCTGCGGACTGGAAGGAGCCGATGACCGCGTCGCAGCCCTTGCCGATCAGATACTGCACACCGGTGACCGCCTCGGAGGGGTTGTTCTGGGTGTCGTAGATGACCCATTCCACTTCTTCGCCGTTGATCTTTCCGCCGTACCGCTCAAGGGCGATCTGGAAGGCAATGTCTTCCTCGGTGCCCAGAGCCAGGCCGGACAGATAGTTGTAGACACCAATACGGAACACGCCGTCGCCATTGGTGTCACCCGCCGCAGCGGTTTCCGCAGGCTTGGTGCTTCCGGAATTGCTGTTGCTTGCAGGAGCAGTTGTGCTGGTGCTGGTGTTGCCGGAGCATGCCGCCAACGTCAGGAGCATACACGCAGCGAGGATGAGTGCAAATAACTTTTTCATAATGACCTCCCATGTTTTTTGATTTTTTGTTTTGCTTGTATACATCTTTGCCATGTATACAAGATAACTCACAAACCCTTTCGTGTCAATGCCGCTTTTTCGATAGATTATTTCCCATTTTATTGTGCATTTTCCACAATGTATTTCCAAATTTTCCTGCTGTCGCCCCGGTGTCAGTCTTGTATACAACTTTTGAAAAAACGCAGATCAAGCCCGCCCCGACGCGGACCCTTTTTGGGAATTTCCGGCGGAGTCATACTTCATGGATACATCTTCCGTTCCCGAATTGTCAAATTGCTCCGATTACAACAGACGGGCAAATTGTTGTTTGAACGGCTTCGCCTTCAAATTACCTGTCATTGCGAACCAGTCCGCTTAAGTGGTGTGGCAATCCCCCGGTTGAAAGGAACCAGGTAACGATTACCGCCAAAAATCGCAGCAACTCCCACTCTTCCGGGTTCTGTTCGGTACATTTCCCCTCTATCCGGGGGATTGCCACGCCAGTGTGCGCACTGGCTCGCAATGACAGCAAAAAACGTACAAACAACAATTTATCGTTCTGCCATACCGGGCACGCTTGGGTATTTCAGAATACGATTACCCCATTTTCCATGGGCAGGTCCCCATTGTCGTCGAAGGGCCATTCCTCAGGCTCCGATTCCACGACAAGATTCGGATTCCGGCGTGCCTCCTCCAGATAGGCCTCGCTGAGGAGGATATGCTCGATATGCAGACTGTTGGGGATGCGGACCACCCGGGGATGCTCCTTGTCGTTTTTCACACAGGTGCGCAGACACATCTGGACGCATTCCTTGTCGCTTTCCATAATGACCGGAATCTTGGAGCTTTCCACAATGGTGCAGGTGATGCAGTTCATGTACATGGCCGTCAGGTCGATCTGGTCAAAAATCCGCTGCGTCATCACGCTGCAGTTCCCCGCGCCAATGGCGTTGCCATGGCTTTCCGGGCTGAGATTCAGCACGGCTACCCGCTGGGAACGCAGGCCTCCGGACGCGTAGGGGGTCGGAAAGTTCCCCGTGATGTTCGGGTCCATGCCGTCGCCGGAAAAGTTTTTCCCCATCTGGTCGACCACCAGCACATCCGCCTCGTCCACCAGAATCCGCGGCATATTGGCCTTCGCTTCCTCCAGCAGCCCCGGCTCCACACTTTCGATGTCCTCCGCGGGAACCACAGCGATCCGTGCCGTTTCGTCAAACGCGTTTTCAATGGCCGCCACCGCGAAAATCACCGGCGCGTTCTGGAGGATGCAGCGACCGAACAGCGGGATGTTCTTCGCCATGTCCCCGATGCCCTCATTGTGACAGACCTCGGCACCGTATTGCTTGCCCAAGCCGATGGCCATCATTTTCATGATGCCGCTTTCATATTTCCCCCGGAACGCGGAGTGGGGCTTCACCCGGCAATTGACGATAATCCCGTCCGCCTGGGCAGCGTATTTATCGATGTAGACGTCCCGTCCCTCATCGTTGACGCCGATCTTCACAACCTCCATCGAGGAGCGGATCGGGCAGCCCAGATACTCCTCCGTGCAGCCGTAGTCCTCCACGATCCTCCGCTGGCCTTCCGCCGTTGCGCCGCCGTGGCTTCCCATGGCCGGAACGATAAAGGGTTCCGCGCCCCGGCTCTTGCAGAAGTCCACAATGGTCTTTGTGATCACAGCCACATTCGCCACACCGCGGCTGCCGACTGTAATCGCGATTTTCATACCGGGCCTGACACGTTCAGGAATCGGCTGCTGATTCAGCAGCGCCCCCAATGTATCCGGGATACGCTCCGGCTCGATCCGGGGCCTGGGGAAAATCTGTTTGACCCGGAACATTTTCGGCAGCTTTACATCCCTCACCTTTTCCGAAATGGCAGGCCGCAATCTGTCTTTCATAGAACCACCCTTCTGTTTTTCCGTTAAAACGCGATCATGACCTTCAGCATTGTATCCGAATGCTCCGAAAAATCCCGGAATGCCTTCGGCGCGTCCTCAAAGGGGTAGACATCTGTGATCAGCTTCTCCAGGTCCGCCTTTCCCCCAGCGACCAGATCAATCAGCTCCAGGAAATCCTCCTTCAGCGCGTTCCGGGAGCCAAAAATCTGCAGCTCTTTTTTCTGAATGATCGTATAGAAGAAATCCAGGTTCTTTTTGCCGACGCCCACGTCCACGACCCGGCCGCCGAAACAGACCGCGTCGATGCAGTTCATGAACGTATTCGGCAAGCCCACCGCTTCAATCGCCACATCAAAGCCGTCGCCGTTTGTCAGCTCCCGAACACCCTGTTCAAAGCTTTCCGGGGAATCATTCAGCAGCACATGATCCACCCCAAACTGCCTGGCCATCTCCAGCTTCTGGGGGGCCACGTCGCAGATCGTAACCTCGGCGCCAAAGCTCTTCGCGGAGATCGCCGATACAACACCGATGGTCCCGGCTCCAATCACGAGAACCCGTTCGCCGGGCTTGATGTCCGCCCGCTTCGCGCCGTGATAGCCGATGCAGAAGGGCTCAATGGCAGCAAGCGTCTTGGCCGGCAGGCCCTTGCCGTCATAGATCCGCTCCTCCGGCATCACAAAGTAGGTGGAGAACGCACCGTCACGCTGGCACCCCAGCGTTTGATTGTCCGTGCAGGCGTTCACAAGCCCCCGGCGGCAGGAATAGCAGTGACCGCAGTTGAAATAGGGATTCCCCGTCACCACCATGCCCGGCTTCAGCCCATAGGCATTGTCCCCGTCGCAATCGACGATCTCCGCGGAGAACTCATGCCCCGGAATTCTGGGGTAGTCAAAATAGGCAAAGGTGCCCCGGTAGCTTCCCAGGTCCGACCCGCAGATGCCTCCGTACAGCAGTCTGAGCAGAACCTCCCCTTTCTTTCTTTCCGGCATGGGGCTGTCAATAATCGACACATCCCCCGGCGCGTTGATAATGATGCTCCTGTTTTTCATTACTTACCTCCCGACCCGCCTGCCTCGGCGGATGAATATTCAGCGATCCCCGGACGGCTGCATCCACCCCAGCTCGCTTCCATCGATCAGTCCGAAGCAGCGCAGCATACGGGGCAAATATGTATTCCAGAAATCCCAGTCATGGCGTCCCCTGCCCTCTTCATAGGTGTAATCCCATTTCCCGGTACAGGCAGCCACCGCGTCGCGGAATCTGGTATTCTGCCCATGCAGGAAATCCTCCGTTCCGCAGGCATGATAGATTTTCGGCGCGAAACCGCCTTCCGCGTCCCGCTTCTGAAGCAGCGCGAACAAATCGTCATCCGACCCGTGGAATCTCTCCCGGCTGCCGAAAACGTCGAATACGTTTCTCGCCATATCCGGCACCGTGAAGGGCAGCTCCGCCTGCTCCTTCAGATTCTCCTCCATATCCATGCCTCCGGAGAGAATCCCAACGCCCGCGTAACTGCCGGGGCGGTTCATTCCGATTTTTGCGGCGCCGTAGCCTCCCATGGAGATTCCGGCAATGTACATATCCTCCGGCCTTGTGCTTCCGTGGAACAGGTTGGCCACCACCACCGGAAGCTCATCCGCCACATAGCTGAAATAGCGGTGGGTATATACGCCGTCGGTGTACATTCCCCGGTGGCAGTTCGGCATGACCACAATCAGGTCCTTGTCCCGCACCAAAAGCTCGATCAGGCTTTTGCGAATATATGCCGTGTGGTCATCGCTGTGCCCATGCAGCAGGTACAGGACTTTATACCGGTCATTGGACCGGTCATAGGGGCGCTGCTGGCGCTTTTCCGGAAGCAGCACTGCCAGCTCCGTATCCATGCCCAGCCGGTAAGAAAAAATGTCGCATTGTACAAAAGCCATACCATACCCTCCTCAGAACAGAACTCTTCTGTTGTCGGTGCCGTATTCCACCGGAATCAGGCCGAAGCATTGCAGCATTTTGGGCAGATAATAGTTCCAGTTGTCCCAGTTGTGATTCCCGGGCCGCTCATCGCAGGTGTAATCCCAGGCGCCTTTGAGAGAATGGAACGTGTCACGAAGCAAGGCATACCCGGGATACAGGGGGTCGTCCGTCCCGCATTCGTGGAAGAATTTCACCCCCGGCATTCCGCCCTTGGCGTCCAGCTCCCGCAGAAGCGCGGCCAGGTCCGCGCTGGGCGTGCTGTCCGCCGTGCGTCGGGCATTCACGGCAAAATCCTCCGAAGTGAACATGCCCTTCCCCGTGTCCTTTGTGCGGATGCCAGCACTCAGGCAGCCGACACCGGCAAATCTCCCCGGATTGTTCAGCGCGATGCGCATGGCGCCCATGCCGCCCATGGACAAGCCCGCGATGTAGGTATCCTCGGGCCTGGTACTGACCGGGAAGAAATTGGGCACCTGAACCAGAACATCCTCCATGATATAGTCGTAATAGTGATGCCCGTGGGAGGAATTACCATACCCGCTCCTGTGCGCCTCCGGCATAACCACCGCGACGTCGTATCGCCGCACAAGCAGCTCGATCACACTTTTGCGGATATAGGCGCTGTGGTCGTCGCTGTGCCCATGCAGAAGGTACAGCACCTTGTATTTCGCGTCAGGCTTCAGAACAGGCTTCTCCTGCCGTTTTTCCGGCAGCAGAACATTCATCGGGATGTCCATTCCCAGCTGGTAGGAGAAAAAATCGCAGGTCAAAAATGCCATGAAATCAATCCCTTCTTTTCTTTGTTTTTCATTGTGGCCGCCCGGCACCCTTGCAGATTCCGCCGCGGCAAAGCTTACAGCAGTTTCTGAAGCGCAAGCTGGTGAGCGATTCTCAGATGGGCTTCCATCGCGGCAGCGGCATCCTCATAGCGTCCTGCCAGAATTGCCTCCACGACGCTCCGGTGCTCCTCATAGGAGTCCTTCAGGCGGGACGGAATGGTTCCCATCAGCGCGCGGATCCGCGTGTTCTCTACGACAGCCTGCTCCATGATCCGGTTGATATAGGGATTGGAGGCGCTCTCGTAAATCAGTCTGTGCAGCTGCGCGTCCAGTCGGTATTGCTCCGACGCGTCGAAGGCCGTATAAGCCAGCTCCATTGCGTGCCAGGTGGACAGAAGCTGATCCCTGAGAATCCTGTCCGCATAGGTGCGGATGACATAGGGCTCCAGAATCGTCCGCATCTCAAACACCGCGTTGATCTCCTGTACACTCAGGCTCTTCACCGCGACGCCGCGTTTGGGAATGATCCGGACCAGGCCCTCCTGTTCCAGCCAGGCAAGCGCCTCCCGTACCGGGGTGCGGCTGACGCCGACCAGCTCCACCAGCTCAGATTCACTCAGGACCCCGCCGGGCTTGAACGCTCCGCTCACAATCTGGTGGCGGATCTGCGAATAAGCCTTTTGTTTCAATCCCGTCCGTACCATAAATCCTCCTCGCTGTCCACTGTTGGATACATCTTGTATACAACATAAGGATACCAGATGATACTTCAATTGGCAATATCTACTTTTCCACAAATTTACCGAGGATTATTTGTGCTTTATGACATATTGTATTTATTTTATTCCGTATCTTTTGGATGATATTCTAATTTCCTGTCCCATATTTTTTATCACTTTATCAATTTTTCAAAAGGGAATTGACTTTTTGCTTCTTTGTGGTATTCTTTTGATGTATACATCTTTTCCAATTTCCAGGAAACAGCAGATTGTTTCGGCCCGTCAATGGCCGCATCTGCCCGGAACACCTTCTGCCCTCTTTGGGGGCGGAAGGCGTCCTGGCAGCAGGAAAAATACAACATGACAGTTTAAGGAAATGACGATGAATGAGATTTTTACGCAGTCCCCAACGGGTATCGGAGCGGATGCGCTCGAGGCCCATGTAAAGGCTGTCGCCAGCCAGTTCCCCAATGTCAAAACGGTTCTGATCATTCCTCCCGACTTCACACGCTTCCACTCCATGGCCGGGGAGATCACGAAACTGCTCTACCGGGAGTTCTCCCCCAGGAGCGTTGTCCGGATCATTCCGGCCCTGGGCACCCATATGCCGGTCAGCGAGGAAGAGCGGCTGCGCATGTTCGGAAGCGAAATTCCTTCCTCCTGTTTTCTGATTCATCATTGGCAGACGGATACGGTCCAGCTCGGACAGATTCCGCCGGAGGAAACGGCCCGCATCAGCGGCGGACTATATTCCGAAGCCATCGAGGTGGAAGTGAATCACCTTTTGGTGGACGGGGGCTTTGACGTGATCTTTTCCGTGGGCCAGGTTGTCCCCCACGAGGTGGTCGGCATGGCCAATTACAGCAAGAATCTGTTCGTGGGCCTTGGGGGCCGGTCCATGATCAACAAGTCCCATATGCTCAGCGCCATCTGCGGCATTGAAAACGCCCTCGGTGTCATTGACAGCCCCGCCCGCCAGCTTTATGACTACGCACAGCAAAAATTTATAGACGGAAAGTTCCCCGTCGTCTATATGCAGACGGTCACGACCCGTGAAAACGGCCGTGTATGCCTTCACGGTGTATTTTCCGGCTCCAGCCGCAGGCCCTTTGAGCTGGCAGCGGACCTGTCCCAGTCCATAAATATTACCTACCTGGACCGCCGGGCGAAAAAGGTCGTCGTCTACATGGACCCCGACGAGTTTAAAACCACCTGGGTTGGGAACAAGGGAATCTACCGGACCCGAATGGCGGTGGCTGACGGAGGGGAACTGGTGGTTCTCGCCCCCGGCATCCGCGGATTTGGAGAAAACAGCGAAACCGACGCCATGACCCGCAAATATGGCTACTGCGGAACCGACACCATATTGGACCTCTACCGCAAAGGGGCCTTTGATCGGATGGAAATGAGCGCCGCGCACCTGATGCAGGGCTCTTCTGACGGCCGTTTCCGCATTACCTATGCCACCAGACCGGAAAACCTTTCCAAACACGATATTGAATCGGTGGGCTTCCAATGGGCCGATTACGAAACCACCGCCCGGCGGTATGACCCGGCTGTCCTCCGCGAGGGCTGGAATGTCCTGCCGGATGGTGAGGAGATTTATTTCGTTGGAACGCCCGCGCTGGGTCTCTGGAAAGCAAGAGACTGCGCGGCGGAATAAAAGGAGGAGCATAATTATGGAACTGTCCTATCTTGGTCTGCTTGATCCAGCCCCGTGGACTGCCGCGGGAATCGCACTGCCAAAATATGATGCTGCGGCAATGGCGGAAAAAACCCGCAAGGCGCCCATCTGGGTGCATTTCGGCAGCGGAAACATTTTCCGCGGCTTTATCGCCCAGCTTCAGCAGACCCTGCTGAACGCGGGCCTGGCCGAAAAAGGGATCCTCGCGGTGGATACCTTTGACTTTGACATCATTGACAGGATATACACGCCCTACGACAATCTGACACTGAACGTCACCCTGAATCCGGATGCCACAGTCTCCTGCGAGGTCATGTCCGCCGTAGCGGAGGGCCTCAAAGCCGACGCCCGCGACGACGTTCAGATGGCCCGGCTGCGCAGTATCTTTTCTGATCCCGGGCTGCAGCTGGTCAGCTTTACCATCACGGAGAAGGGCTATGCCCTGCGCCGGGCGGACGGAAGCCTCCAGCCCATTGCGGCTGCGGATTTGGAAAACGGCCCCTCCTCCTGCTTCCACGCGATGAGCATTCTGACCGCGCTGCTGCTGCATCGCTATCAGACCTGTGCCGCCCCGCTGGCAGTGGTGTCCATGGACAACTGCTCCCGCAACGGAGAAAAGCTGTTTTCCAGTGTGATGGAGGTGGCGAAGGCCTGGGAAGCCCGGGGCTTTGCCGACGCCGGATTCCTGGCCTATCTGTCCGATTCCTCCCGGGTTTCCTTCCCCTGGAGCATGATCGACAAGATCACACCCCGTCCATCCAGTACGGTCCAGCGTATGCTGGAGTCCATGGGCATTGAGAACATGTCGCCCATCGTCACCTCAAAAAACACGTTCATCGCCCCGTTTGTCAACGCGGAACGTCCCCAGTACCTGGTAATCGAGGACAATTTCCCCAACGGGCGGCCTCCGCTGGAGAAGGCCGGCGTCATTTTCGGCGACCGGGATACCGTGAACAAGTCCGAAGCAATGAAGGTCATGACCTGCCTCAATCCCCTGCACACCGCGATGTCCGTCTACGGCTGTATGCTGGGCTACACGCTGATCTGCGAGGAAATGAAGGACCCGGATATTGTGAAGCTGATTCAAATCCTGGGCTATCAGGAAGGCCTTCCCGTGGTGGTCGATCCCGGCATTCTCTCCCCGAAGGCCTTTCTCGACGAGGTTGTAACGGAGCGGCTTCCGAATCCCTTTATGCCGGACAGCCCCCAGCGGATCGCGACGGACACCTCCCAGAAGGTCTCCATCCGTTTCGGTGAGACACTCAAAAACTACCGTGCCGCCGGCAAATCCCTCGACAGCCTCACCGCGATTCCCCTGGCGCTGGCGGGATGGCTGCGCTATCTTCTTGGTGTGGACGACCGGCTGGAGCCCATGGAAATCTCCCCCGACCCCATGAAGGAGGAGCTGCAGGCGGAATTGGCCGGGATTCAGGTTGGGAATCCGGAGAGCTATCACGGGCAGCTGCGCAATATTCTCTCCAACCAGGTGATTTTCGGCCTTGACCTTGTTCAGGCCGGGCTGGCAGAGAAGATCGAGGCGATCTTCCTGGATGAGCTGGCAGGTGCCGGCGCCGTTCGCGCGGCTCTGAAAAAGTACCTGTACCCGGAACAGGCCTGATTTCCCATACGCCTCCGGGGCAGCGCCCCCCGGCTATACAAGCCCTGTTTGTCTCCCCATCTCCGCCCCGGGAGTACGTAGTCCATTTGGGGGCTGCCTACTCAAGAACGAAAACACATCCCCCTGCCGGTTTTGGCAGGGGGATGTGCTTTGTCATAGGGAATGCGAAAGCCCCAGGGCTTCATCCGAGCAGATGAAGCTCTGGGGCCTTCTTTTGGGAAAAAGGGAAAGTGTTTCCTAGAGCCTTTCGACCGTATCAGGGAGCTGCGCTTTTTATCCGGACTTTTACCATGCTGCCGGAAAGCCCGGCAGCATGGCTGCGGTTTTTAAGCCTTGGAATTAAAGTCCGTCCGCGTATACAATCTCTCCGGTTTCATCCGATGCAAGCATCTGATGACCGCTTTCCGTGACTGCATGGTACTGACCATCCAGAATCACAAAGGTATGGAGTCTATCCACGAAGAAGCTGACGAATCCATCCTTGACCTCAACCTGAATCGTCACCAGCTTCCCGTCATCACAGTACGCAATCGTCACGATCTGCCCTTCCAATGCTTCCTCCACAGGAATCTGGACATAAAGCATTCCATGATAGCATCCGGTCATGGTGATGTGATAACGGGCAAGAACAATGGATGCGGGCAGGATTTCCAGATATTTGCAGACCAGGCAGCTTTCATGCTCAAAGCCGTCCGTTACAAACAGTTCCGCATTCCAGGAAATATAGCCGGAAACCCGGATTCCGGTGGGTTCATGGATGATTGTGCGGTATTCCGACGCCCAATAGCTGTTCACAAGGTTGATATAGCCATACTTCGCGTGAATGTTCAGCTTGCCGGAAACATTTACATTGAGAGGATTGTCTTCCTCACCGACAACACCGGCGTCAATGTCCAGGTTGTCGGCAATAATGGCATCCTCGTCGTCCTGATCGGTAACCTTGCCGCCGCTGGAAATGCTGACATCCGAACCGACGATCTTGTCAACCTTCACATCTCCGTCGCTGGAAATGTGAATATCGCCGCCGGTGGCGCCAAACACATCGGACTCCACCTCCAAAGGATTTTCCTTCGTACCGATATCGCCGCTGGCATCAATCTGAACGTCGCCGCCAATAATATCGATATCATCGGGTTTGGCAGGAGCGTCGCCGTCCATGACATCGCCGTCAACAATCAGATGCACATTGCCGCCGTCCTGATCGGGATCACCGCTGGCAATAATGGAATCGATGATGAGGCCCTTGGTATTGTCCAGATAGATGTTGTCGCCATAAGCGTTCACTCTGTCCAGCGCGGTCTTCAGCGGATCCTCTTGGGTTCCAATGTCTCCTCTCAGGCTGCTCAGGCTGCCGGAAGGTGCGGTGATGTCCACGGTATCCGTGCCCACGCTGCCCTTGATGTCGCCCTTCGCAGTGATGTTCACCTCATCCTCGGCCACGATGGAATCGATGGTCAGGTCGCCGCCGCTTTCGATATCCACACTGTCCAGCACAGTGCCTTCGCCGGTGCCGATATGCGTGGTACCGCCTGCGGTAATGCCAAGCGCATTGTCCTTTTCACCAAGGGTGGCAGAACCGGAACTGCTGTTGACCTCCAGATTCACATCGCCGTCGGCGGTGATGCCGGAGGCGGAGGCGTTCTGCTCCTTTTGGGTGGCTTCCGCCTGCTTGTTGGCCGCGTCCTGGAGTGCCTGGTTCAGCGCATCCGTCAGGTCGAGCAGTTCCTTCTCCTGAAGCTGCTTTTCCTGCTCCAAAGCGTCCAGGGCTTCCTCAGCGGAGGCAGCTTCCTCCAGTCCGGGAACCGTGCCGAAGGTCTTGTCGCCGGCACTGTCCACTGCATTCTGCAGCTGCTCCTCGGCATCAATCAGTGCATCGCGCTTACCCTGGGTTTCTGCCTTGGCGTTGTCATAATCGGACTGGGCGCTGTTCACCTTTTCCTGCTGGGCAGCAATGGCATCCGCATCGGGGGTTTCGGCATTCATCAGTTCTTCCAGTTCGGTTCTGGCAGCCTCCAGGCGAAGCGCGGCATCCGCTTCTTCCGCCTGGGCCTGGTCGAGAGCGGACTGTGCAGCGCTCCGGTTGTCCAGTGCATCCTGCAGCTCCTGCTTTACGGTGTCGAGGGTATTGACGTAGTTATCCAGGACCTGCACCTGATCTTCAAGAGCCTCGGCCTTCGCCTGCGCCTTGGCTGCCTCAATGGCTGCATCCACGGCGTCCTTGATCAGGTCGTTGCTGCCCTTGTCGCTTTCCACAATGCTGCCATCTTCGGTTTTCAGGTTTACACTGTTCTCCGTACCGGTGGAAGCGATGCTGCCGATGGTCATGTCGCCGGTAATCTCCGTGATGAACACGTCGCCATTGTTGGCAGCCGCATTCAGAATGCCGGGATTGCCGTTTTCATCGGGGTTGGTATCCACCAGCAGCGGTGCTTCTGCGGTGCCCACATCGCCATTGCCCGCGGTGACGGAGATACTGTCGCCCTTCACTTGTGCATCCCGTCCCAGCCTGTCGCCGAGGACCAGTCCGCCCTGCGCGGTGATGGAGACATCGCCTGCCGCTTCAATCGCGCCCAGATTCATATCGCCGTCAGTGTTGTCGATGGTCAGATTCCCTGTGCCGTCCACATGGAGGATGCCCTCGGCGGTGTCGGCTGTCAGGTTCAGGCTACCCAACGCATTCAGGTTGGTATCGCCGAAGCTGTCCGTGGTCAGATGGCCGTCGATGGATACGTCGATCCGGTCATCAGGGCCAGCGCCAATGGAGCCGCTTGCGGAGGTGATGGAGCCGCTGCCGGCATCCACATTCAGCTTGGCATCGCCGTCCTCACGGCTGTCCAGGATGCTTCCCTGGGCCGTGAGATCCGCTCTGCCGCCTGCGGTGATATGCTGAATCATCATTTCACCGTCGGGAGCCTTCAGGGTCACGCTGCCAGCCGTAGAAGTAACATTGTTCACCATCTGGTTGCCGGTGAGCTCGGTGATGGCGATGTCGCCCACTGCCGAAGCGTTCAGCGTCGTCTCCGTGAGAAGGTCGATATCCCGGATGCCATTGAAGGAAGCAACGAAGTTCATCTCGATCTCGCCGTTTTCGTTGCGGAGAATATCCCAGCTGCCGGAACTCCTGTAGTCGTCCGCACCGGGCAAGGGTTCTTCGCCCGCAATATTGGCAATGACATCTTCCTTCCAGCTTCGCTGCTCCGTTGTAAGCTCGGTGACTGCGCCGATGCCGCCCAAGGTTGCAGTATAGCTGTGGTTTTCCGCATAGACGTTGGAATCGGTGCCATAGGTGGTGGCGCCGTTCTCGGTCCTCTCGCCAACATACTTCTCCTCGTACATCTGCTGTACATAGGGGTCCGTAATGGCTGCCTTAGCCTTGGCTGAAACTCCTTCGATGCTGGGAGCGGTGATGGTCACATCGCCGTGGGTGGAAACCACTTCTCCGGCGGTGAACGTACCGCTGCTCTGCCGGATGGTAATGTCTCCCACATTCAGCAGATAGCTTTCCCCGGTAGAGGTTCCGATCAGAAGCACCAAATCTCTGGGCTTGCCAGTCTGATCCTCAACGGGAGGATACTTGCCCACCAGCGCTTCGTAGGCATTTTCAACCAACGCCTGCTTCTGCGCATCGGTGAGGGACTCCCAGTAAGCCTTGAAGAGCTCTGTTTCGTCGTCCAGCAGAGGCTCTGTCTCGTAGAGGGGTTCATTGAGATTACCCTCGGCATCTTCCGCTTCCGTGGTCAGATTGCCGTCCTTATCCAGATACAGAGGTGCCCCGCTGGCATCAACAGTCTGGATCGGATCGCCGTTTTGATCAACCTTGATCTTCTCCCCGCCGATGACGCCGACCAGAACCGCCTCCATGGAAGCGTCCTTGCCGGACAGCACCAGCATGGCGCCGATCCTGGCACCGGTGAGGCTTTCATCTCCACTCAGCGTGCCAAGAACCACGCTGCTGAGCTGAGTCTGGTAATCGTCCCGCTTCTGCTGGTAATAGGATTCATAGGCCTGCTGTACTTTTTCGTCACTGAGCCCCTTAGTATCCGTACCCTCAGCGTTCAGCTTCTCCCGCATGGCCGCCACATCGGTGAGCTTCTCCTCCAGGGCAGGTGCGCTGTTTTCACCGATTACGGTGTTCCACAGCTGCTCCATCTGGGCGGAAGTCATACCGGTGAGCGCTTCGGCGATGCTTTCTTCGCTGAGCTCCAGAATATCCTTCACCGCAGCGCCGGAGAGCTTGCCGTCCACGAACTGCAGGAGTTGCTCCTCAGTCAGATTCCCAGCCAGCTGCTTTGCCAGCTCCTCGGGAGTCTGATCCGGAATCAGAACCTGAACTTCCTTCTCACCCAGGTCGCTGATGCACTCGTCATGCTCCGTCTTAACGCTGTCCCCCTCCAGTCTGCCGGTGTCCTCACCGTTTTCGATCTCGGTGGGGATATCGGTGAGCTGGGTCAGGAAGATATCGTTGGCATTTCGAATGTTCAGGGTCAGACTGGGTTTTTCGTCGTCACCTTCGTAGCTGACCTTGAAATAACAGCCGGGGGTACCAATATTGCCGCCGATATCGAAGAACATCTCTTCTCCATCTTCGCCTTCCCCGGTCTCCCGGAAGTTCGTATCCAGGACCAGCTTGGAGGTCTCATTCTTCATCAGCAGATCGCTGCCGGGCTTGCTGCCCTGGGTCGGATCGCCGGTGGTGGTGATGGTCATCAGACCGTCCACATAGACAGCATCCACAATCACGTCATTGTCGTTGCCGCCTGCTTTGCCGGTGTCGATGGCGAGCTTGCCGGTCTGATTCACGTCCACCCGGTTCATGTGGATTTTGCCGGTTCCACTGGTAATTTCCGCAGTGCCGTCGATGAGAATAAGGTTGTCAGATGCGGTGCCGTTTTCACCCATGGTCACGCTGCCGTTACCAGTGTAGAGCTCCAGCCTGCCGCCCTGCGCGACGGTGATTACATCCATATCCACGTCGCCCTGGTTGGTGCTGATGGTGGCACTGCCGCTGATATTGGCATCATCCATATCCACTGCGCCAACGCCATTGTTGGTCATGGCCAGCTGGCCGGAAACGTCAACGTTCTGCATGGTGATTGCGCCGTCGCCGCCCGAGGTGATGGAGGCTGTGCCGCTGATGTCTGCATCCGTCAGGCTCATATCGCCTTCCCCGGTGCTGACAGCAGCTTCACCGCTGATATCGACATCGTCCATATCCACAGTGCCTTCACCATCGTTGGTCATGGTAAGCTTTCCGGAGACGTCCACGTTCTGCACGGTGATGCTGCCGTCGCCGTCACTGGTGATGGAGGCTGTGCCGCTGATGTCTGCATCCGTCAGGCTCAGATCGCCTTCCCCGGTGCTGACTGTGGCCGTGCCGCTGACGTCGATCTCGTCCATCTCCACCGCGCCGGTACCGTCATTCGTCATGGTCAGCTCGCCGGAGACGTCCACGTTCTGCATGGTGATGCTGCCGTCGCCGTCACTGGTGATGGAGGCTGTTCCGCTGATGTCCCCATCCGTCAGGCTCAGATCGCCCTTTCCGGTGTTGACAGCAGCTTCACCGCTGATATCGACATCGTCCATATCCACCGTGCCTTCACCATCGTTGGTCATAGTAAGCTTTCCGGAGACATCCACGCTCTGCATGGTGATGCTGCCGTCGCCGCCCGAGGTGATGGAGGCTGTGCCGCTGATGTTTCCATCCGTCAGGCTCAGATCTCCTTCCGCCGTGCTGACAGTAAGCTTGCCTTCGCTGCCCTGGCTGTCGCCCAGAACGCTGACATTTTCCATGCTCACATTGCCGCCGTTTACCACGTCCACGGTAAGCTCTCCGCCGTCATTCACGATGACATTATCCAGGCCAGCGTCACCTTTGTAGATTTCAAGGTCGATATTGCCGTTCTGACCCACCTGGGTGTCATGGAGATTGACATTGGCCTCAAGCAGCGTCTTTGCGTAGGCTTCGCCGTCGTAGGCACCGGAAGTAGCGATGCTGCCGATGATCTGGATGTTGCAAGTGTCACCGCTGAAGGGCTTAAAGACGATGGGATCCTTTTCCTCAAAGATATTGCCGTTGTCGGCAGCAATGATCTTCAGGTTGTTGGTGATCACATTGGTGTGACTGTCCGCGACAATATCGTCCTTATCGTTGAGGCTGGTGTTCTCGCCGCCGAAGATGATGGTGATGCTCTCGCCGGAGATCGTCTCCGTCATTTCCACCAGAGTGTAGGTCTGCTCAAGGTCCTCCACCACTCTGCTGGAGATGGGCTGCAGCACGCCGGCGCTGCTGTCGGAGGCGTACCAGGTTCCGTCAGGCAGCAGGATGATGGTGGTGGGCTGGGTGTCCGAGTCTGCGTCCTTGCGTTCCAGAACATACATGACCAGTTCGCCGTTCGCGTCTCTGACTTCGCTGACATAAGCGCCGTCAAAGAGCTCCTTGACACTGGCATTGGGGTAGCGGAAGCCCATTTCTGTGACCCGGGAATCGCTCATGGTCAGGATTTCTCCCAGGGTCATCTGCACAAGGCCGTTGGTTCCGACGGAGTAGTAGTCGCTGTGGAAGTAGCGGCTGACGGGGCTGCTGCTGTTATCTGCCAGCATATTTACCTGGCCGATACTCTGAGGCGCCATGTAAACGCCGGTGGCAGCCTGATGGAGCTTGAACGCTGCCCCTTGGGTCATGTGGATGTAGCTGCTGTTGACCTCGCAGTAGATTTCCGTTCCGCCAAGGCTGCTTCCCTTGTCATAGATGCGAAGCAGTCCATTGGGCGTGTAGGCGCCAACCACCTTGCCGTCTTTGTCCAGGTACAGCAGGGTGCCCTGGGGCAGACCGCTGGAATGCCCCTCGTCGAGGATGACTCTGGTGTACCTGTCCACGATGCCGTAACCATCACTGTCGCTGGAGATTCTAAAGCTGATGTCTCCGCTTTCGCTGTAAGGCATGTAGGTAACGTTCATACCGTTTTCGCCTGCGGGCGTGATGGTCACAGTGCCCTTGGGGTAATAGTAGTAGGCTGTAAACTGGCCATACTTCGCCAGAACCTCTGCCATGGCTCCGCTGTCACCCATCAACGTATCAAAGTCCATGCTGTGGCTGAAGATGGTGCCGTCCGCACTCACATAGAGGTACTTTCCGCTTGCATCCTGTGCATGCACCTGACCTCCGGCGGTGTAGAGAGGCGCGCCGTTCTCGTCATAGAGAAGGCCGTCTCTGTCCTCTGCCTGCACCATCACGGGGCCGTACATCAGCGTGGCCTGAGACAGGTCATCGATGATACTGCCGTCCGGATTACGGGCATAGTTGATGTTGACATAGTAGAACTGGCCGTCACGAGTAAAGGCAACTGCCTTGGCCTCGTCTTCCATGTAGAAAATGCCTGTCTTATCTGTGGCATTGTCCACAAACAGATATCCGCCGTTGACCTTCTTGTAGCCGCCGTTGAGGGTTTCGTCGCTGATTGCGCCTTCACCCTTACACTCAAGAGCCATGAACCCAATCGTGTAGGTGTTTCCGCTTCTCGTCACGGTGAAGTATTTGCCCTTCAGTTCGTTATAGCGGGCTTCGTAACCGGCTTTTCCGCTGAAGCTGTCGGGCTTTACCACCTCATACGCACCGAGCTCGGCGTTATAGGTGGTGTCGAAGGTGTACAGTCCCAGCGTTATCGTCATCGACGTGACATTTCCGTTGCCATCCTTTGTGATGGAAACGGTACCCTTTCGGCTGCCCACAACGCCACTGGCAAAATTGACACCCAGGTTTCCGGTATTCCCGGCGTAGGTGCCGGAAGCAACGCTGGCGCTGGCATCGGACTTATCGGTAAGCATCATATTGACATATGTCTTGCTTCCGGTAATCTCCTGGATGCTGCCTACCTCCGTGTCCTCATCTGCCACAGGGCCCAGCTGTACACTGATAGAGATATTGGCCCTGATTCCGGTAATGTCAGTACCGGTGACGCTGACATTGATCTGCGCCTTCCAGTCTGCGGTGATTACCGCCGCAACCGCTTTCGCAACAGCATCTGCAATGAGGCTGGTGGAGTTCGTTTCCATGGTCAGCTGCAGATTCTGAACAGCGGTGTTGGCTGCGGCTCTGGCTTCCTCCGCGCTCTGGGGTTCATTGTATCCGCTGGCCTGACCAAGGGTGGTGCTGACGAACTCATAGATGTAGCCCTCAACCAAGGAATAGCTGTCACCGGACCACTCGAGTTCCACCACATGATAGCGGGTTCTTCCGCTGCTCAGCTCTTCCAGCAGGTACAGGTTATTGCCGATGGAAATGGGGGATACTTCGGTGACCTTCCCGTCCTCTTCCTTCGTAAAGACATTGGACAAGTAGATGTGGGTGCCATCCGGCAGTGTCCATACCAACCGGTTTTCGTCACGGGTCATGTAGACTGTGCCGCCTGCCTGACCAATGTTGATCATGATGTTGTTGCCTGTGAAATCGATGACCTTGGAAACCTTGTTACCGTCCACGTAGGTGATCTTGCTGACCTTTCCGCCGGAAATGGTGAAGCTCAGATCACTGAAGTCGTAGGTGACGCCGTCCGCTTCCTTCTGTGCGCTCTGGAACTTCAGCTGGCCATTCACATTGCTTACCCGGAGGATAAGCTCGTTGGGCAGCATATAGAAGCTCTCGCCGGTTTCGGAATCGGTATAGAGCAGGTAGTCGGAAAGCCTGAGATAAGTGTCCTCACCCATGACACTGCCGATATCTCCGAAGTTATTGCCGTTGCCGGGCAGGAACACATCCATATCGGTGTTGTTCCGGAGCTCCGCCACCACCTTGCCGGGTGCCTCAATGGTCAGGTTCACCTTACCGGTTTCGGAGGTGATCTCGCCCAGAGTCAGCTTGGGGTCATTAATCGGATATACCTTACCATTCGCGTACTCGCTGTACAGGAGCACGTGTCTGATATTTGCCCAGATGTCGCCCGCCGCCTGCATGGAGATATAGGCATCCCGCTCAGGCTGGGAGATAAAGCCGGAATAATCGGCTCTGGCAATCTCCGTGATATACGCGTGGAAGGGATTCTGCTCGGTGCCGATGCTGCCCGCACCGGTGACGGTGAGCTTGTTGGCCCAGAGCTTGGTCCCGGGTGCGGTGCTCAGAAGGCCGCCATTCATGCGGATATCCACGATGCCCTCTGCCACATCCTGATCCAGAACAGTGCTGCCATCGGTAGCCCGGAAGATCACGTCACCGTCCTTTTCGGAGACGATGCTGAGGCTGGGCAGCTCGTAGGCGTACAGGGGGCAGAAGAAGTTCATCTTCATGTACTCGTAGAACTGGGCAGACTGCTGGGAAACCGTTAAGCCGATGTCCAGATTGGGTCTGGGCTGCTTGCCGTTGATGAGGGTTACCTCGTTGACATACAGAGCTCTGTCGGAGCGGTTGGTGATTACCACATTGGGCAGGAAGCTGCCGTCATAAATGGTGATCAGTTTTCCGGAATTCTCCGTTTTTACTTTGTCCTTGTAACCCGGGAAAAGCAGCATGGTCATCTTGGACGAAGCATTCTCCTCGCCCACATAGGCCTTCGCGATCAGGGAGCCGCGGTCATCGTTGTAAAGACGGTTGAGATAGATGGCGCTGCCGCTTACGGTGCCCACATCGCTTGCCTGGGTAAAGCCCTGGTCATCCAGACCGGAGTAGTGCAGTTTGCCGTCTTCATCAATATCCACGAAGCTGCCTGCCGCGGCGCCGCCAAGGTGGAACCTGCCGTTGAGAATGACGTTGCTGCGCACACGCAAGGTTGCGCTTGCAACGGCTTCCTCGCTGCCGTCATCGGCCTGACCGAAGGTAAAGATCTTGACCAGCCACTTGGTGACGGTGTCAGCTTTGGCCTTGGCGCTGCTGTTCACGACGCTGGAGCTGTGTACACTGGGTGCGCTTGCCACGATCTGCACGTCCTGACCTGCCACATCCGCCAAAGAGGAGACATAGATCTTCGCCACAACAGCATCGGTGCCGGTGGTGTCCGCACTATTGATCCTGACATTGGACTTGGCAGTTGCCTTGCCGCTTGCGCCCTTGACGTGTGCGGAAGCCGCAGCCGTGTTTTCCATTTTGGAGGTTTCGGCCTCAATATAAAGCGCATCGATACCACCAAGGAACACATTGTAGAGCCCGATGATCTGCTCGTTGTCCATGGAGTTGATGTCCGCGTAGGCCGTGGTGGAGGAGCCTCCGGAAAACGTGGTGGAGGTTGCGTTGGCATTGAGCTTCTGAATGATGTCGGAAACCACCTTGGTGATCCTTGCGTTGATATAGGCCTGCACCGCAGCGGGGTCGTTTGCGCCCAGGGTGATGTTGGAGGTGGATTTCGTGGTCACATCCGCTTCACTCCGGTTGCTGCCCGCAACACTGATCATATCCCGGTAGGCGTCCGCAGTAGCGCAGGTAGCGTCGGTGGTCTTCATCAGCAGTTGGCCGAAGACGGCAGTGATCCGGGCACCCGCCCCAACGCTTATGGTGGTTTCGCTGGTCTGCACCACAGCGGCCTTGGGGCCATTGCCTGCCCCCACAATGCCGCCGCCGTCCATGTCAAGGTCGGCGTACATATAAGGCAGGCTGTTGTCGCCGCAGAGGATATTCATGTTGCCATAGCGGGCAGAGAGTCTCGCGTTCTCGCCGATGGTGATGCTCTGGGTGCGCTTCCACGTCAGGCTGACGGTTGCCTCGCTATCCGCTTTCAGGCCCACACCGGTGGTGTTGACAATTCCGTGGAGATCCACATGGGCATTGGCCTTCAGGGTGACGTTGTTTCTGGCTTCCGCGTCCGCGCCCTCACCCATGGTCACAGTACTCGTCTGGGTGACCTGCATTTCGACCTTGTTTTTGCCCTTACTGACGGCGCCGATACTGGTACTGTTCAGCCAGGAGTCGGCTTCCACCTTGTCATAGGCCTCAACAAGAAGATTGTTGCCCGCGAAGACCTTGCCGTTCAGGTAAGCACTGGTAGACTGTTCTTTCACGGTGTTTTTGAACTCGTATCTGCCAACCTCGGCCAGGCCTACACTGGTTGTCTTATTGGTACGGGCATCCATCTTGGTATTGGTTTCCGCGTAGATGGTAACGTCGCCGGTGGTGGTGATGACAGCATTGCTGCCCACACCCACCTGAGTCTTGTTGCTCTCTACGATCGCCGTCGCCTGAACGACCTTGGTGTTCACACCACTGAAGCTGTTTTTGGGAACCTCCGCCTTGGAAATCAGCTGGGTCACTTTGCCGGAGGTGCCGGCGTAAGCCTTAATACTGACGCTGCCCGCCTGGATATTTGCGTTTCCGTCAATGGCCGCTTCCGTGGTCATACTCACAATCTTGGCTTGGGTAAGAACCACACCCAACGCCGCCAGGCTGGCAGATGTGTTGTTCGCCTCCGCCCGCGCGGTGACTGTCAGCGCATTGGTCTGCGCCAGCACCTCCACCGCGCCGGTGGTATCGATGGACACATTGCCCCGGATGAAGGCAGTGTTGCTCATCTTATTTACATTTGCGTACGCCCACTGATTGCCGCCGGAAATTATGCTGACATTCGCGCCGCCATTGCTTCCCAGCTCGGAGGTGGTGGAGGCATTGTCCAGTTTGGAAATGACCTTCACATAGCCGCTGGCGTTAACGGTGCCGCTGCCCTCCAAATAAGCGCTCTGGTTCACGGACAGATTGGTCACAGCCGTGTTCAAACCAACGTTAACACCGCTCACGCTCACTTCCTTGCCGTCCACATCCGCAGTGGCGGAGCTGCCGCTGCCGTCCACCTGAATATCCAGATTGCCGATGTACACATTGCCGCTGCCCATGACGTAGCCGGTGGCCTTGGTGCCGGAGGTGGCAGTGGCCTTGTTGGTTGCAACTTTGACTCCCTCTATGGAGAATCCGCCGTTGGGCTGGGTGGATTTGGCCTCGGAATTGGACTGGTACTGGAGCTTGATGCTGATATTTTTGACATAAACATTGGCTCCGGTACTGTCGAGCCAGGCCTCGAAGGTGCCTTTTGCATTGGCGTTCATAACCATGACACCCAGGTTGGCGCCATTGGCAGTGTAAGAACTATCCGTGTAGCTGGCAAGGGCATAGCTCTTGGCACTGGACAGGATATTCAGATTGCCGCTGAGATCGCTTTCGCTGCCGAAAGAAGTCCCGGAAACATACGCACTGTTTTCCGCCGTGACCTCGGCATCCGCGGTGTTGGCGATGATGATCTGACCGTTGGCGGCCGCATTGGTAGCTTCCAGTTTCGCCACCGCGCCCTGATTCTCATTGTCGTTGAGCCAAGCGGTGATGTTGATATTGTTCTTTGCCTTCACGCTGCCGCCGGAGATGAAGGCTTCCTGTTTCGCGGAAACGGAGGCATTCACATCGCTGATCAGCAGCTTATTGCTGGAAACGCTGACCTTGGGCGCGTAAATGGTGGCAAACGCGGTGGCGGTTCCGTCGCCGATGACCTGAATGCCATCACTGCCGCTTCCAATCTTCCCAGTTGTAGTGACATCGCTGCCGGTGATGGCCGCAGTGTTGGAAGCGCCCGCATCCGCGTCCGCCTGATTCACCTGACCGCTGACAAAGCTCAAACTGACCTTGGGCTGCTCCGCGGTGGCCTCGGCCCGGGCGGTAAAGTTGCTTCTGACACTCAAGGTGGCCGAAGTGACCGTGCTCCCGTTGAACTCTGCCGCGAAGCTGCCGTCCGCATCCGCATCTACTTTGACCGCGCCGATGTTCACAAGGCCCACATTGGCGGTAGTTGCCCCGGTGTACGCCTTGGCATAGCTTCTGGCGTCGCTGAAAATGGTAACCGCACCACCTGTGGCGGTGATGACCGCGCCATTGGCAGAGGCTTCGCTTTCGCCAATCATCTTGGCCGTTACGGTATTGACCTTGGCGCTGTAGCCGGAAGCACTGATGGAACCGGTGGTGGCGCTGCCCAGAACGGCAACCGCACCCTGCGCGTCACTGTCGTTGAACTTGCTGGTCACGGAAACGGTATCGGCATCGACCACGACATGGTTCAGCTGTGCCTTCTGTTTCCCGCTGACCGTTGCGGTCAGGTCGTTGACCACAGCGTTGTACAGGTTCACCTTGGTCTGCTGCCCTACCTCGGCCAGAGCCTCCGCGGTGCCGTCCGCGAGAATGGTAATGGTCGCTGCGTTGATGGATAGATGTGAGTCTCCCTCTCCATCGCCCGCGCCGTCGGTGTCTTCCAGATTCACGCCCGCACCGGCAGTCGTGCCGCTGACTGCATTGGCAGCATTGGCTTGACCGGATACCTGGCTGACGCTCACGGAGTTGCCCGTCCTGGCGCTGGCTTTGGAGGTGTAGATACTCTGAATTCTGACCGTTCCGGCATGGATGGAGCCGGAGCTGCCGTTGGCATAAGCCTGGAACGTGCCGTTGGCATTGGCGGTCACCACGTTGACACCGATGGAAGTCATGGCAACGCTGGCGGGCAGATTCACCCGGGCGATGGCATTGCTGGCGGCTTCGGATTGGATGGCAACGATGCCGCTCTTCACATCGATGGACGCACCGCTGGTGAAAGCACGGCTGGAAGCATCGGCAGTGGCCGTGGCGGTGTTGGAGGTCGCGCCCACCAGGGTCGCGCTGAAGCTGCCGGAGGTGACGCTGCCCAGCTCGGCGGTGGCGCCGTCGGTACGGTTCTTGTTCAGCTCGCTGGTAACATACACGTTGGCCGCCTCAATGGTGGCGCCCTGGATATAGGCAGACTGGTCAGCCTTCAGCTCGGCGGTCACCACATTGGCCGCGATATTGATTCCGGAAATGTCCACAGTGGCCGTGGCAACACCCGCCTGGGCAAGGACAGTACCGATGGCCAGGACATTCACATTGCCGGAAGCCGTGATGCACCCGTCGCCCTTGATGGCGGCTTCCGCAAGGGTTCCAACGCTGGCAGAGGCCACATTGGCTTTTACCTTGACAGCGCTGAGATCGCCGCAGCCGCCAAGGGCAGGGGCGGTTTTCGCGGTGGCCCGGGACTCGTAGGTATTGGAGACCAACACGCTGGCGACCTCGATGTTCCCGCCTTCGGTGTCGATAAACGCCTTGAAGCTGCCGTCAGCCTGGGCCATGATGACCGTGAGGCCCACGGACATGTAAGCCACACTGACATCCGCCTCCTGAATGCCGGGATCGGCGATGCAGTTGGCATCGGACTCCACTTTCAGAGCCTTGCCGCTGGCAAGGACGCTGGCCCCGGTCATGGATGCCTCGTTCACGGAATTGTTCTTTGCGAATGCGATATTGCTGGAAATGCCGTACTTGGTAAGTGTGACCTCAACCGACTCGCCCTTTTCGTTTTTGATGCTGACGGGTGCGGAGCTGCCAAGCCTTGCCTTGGCGCTTTCCCCTGCGCCGTCATTGAGGAAGGCCTGAACTGTGACCGCCGCATCGTTGACGGTTACACCATCCAGCTGAGCCTTGTTGGAGGCATCCAGCAGAGCCACTGCCACATTGGCCGCCACATCCACCTTGCTGACTGTGAAAGCGGGGGTGTAGATAACGGCTTCGGAAAGGGTCGTTCCGTCGGCCTTGACGGTTACCGTTCCGGTGGAGATGGTTCCGCCGCCATAAATACTGGCGCAGGCACTGGAGCTTGCGTTGCTGACCGCCACGTTTGCGTTGATGCTTGCCATGGCACCCTTGACGCCTCCCAAACTGGGGGTGAGACGGGTGGTGGCATTGGCGGTATAGCTGGTCTCTACGCTCACACTGTCCGCCGTAAGGCTGTCGCCCTCGTCCAGGCCCAAGTAAGCCTCAAAAGCACCCTGCGCATAGGCATAGCCGGTCATCAGTCCCGCGGAAATCGCCGCGAAGTCCTGATTGGAGATGCTTGACAGCGTATTGGCGCTGCCGGTGGAGAGCACCTTCACACTACCGGGAACCTTGACTTCATTCTCAATCAGGCCGGTTACCGTGAGTGCGTCCGCAGCCACACCGGCAACGGAGCCGGAGCGGCCGTAGGCCACTGCCACATTTGCCCTCACGCTTTCCATTCCGCCGCCTCCGGTGAGAAGCGACGCCTTGGCGCTGTCACCGCCGGCGCCATTGAGCAGGCTCTGTACGGTGAGGGTGCCTGTGGTGATTTTGCCGCCCTGGATCGTGGCTTCCTGGGTGCTGCGGAGCACTGCCACCGCAGCACTTGCCGCGATGGTTTTACTGAGGCCAATGCTCATGCCGGCCACAGACGCTTCCGCGGTGGCCTCACCCACTGCCTGCACCAGAAGCGCGGATTTCACAGTGAGAAGCGTGGAATCATTGCCAAGGATGCGGGCAATGTTGGAGCTGCAGTTGTCGGCAATGGCAACATTCAGGGTACCGGTGGAAGCGCCAATGTTGTTGCTGACCGACACTGCCTTGACCGTCGCGCTGTTGCCGCTTTCTTCCTTGCCGGCGGTAACGCTGATGCTGGCAGCCTCCACCTCCACGCCGGTGGCGTCCAGGATGGCGCTGTTCTTTGCGCCCAGCCGTGCGTAGCTCACGCTGACGCCCACAGGGACAGCACCCGCGTTCGCGCCGCTGAAAATCGTCTCCGCATGCGCATCCATTTTCGCATCCACATCGATGGAGGATGCGACGATGTTCTTGCGGATAATGCCTGCCACCGCGTCGGTGTCATTAAAGCTCAGGAGCACATTCGTGCCTACGCCCGCAATGCCGCCATTGGCGCTGAGGATCAGGGGAGCAGCGCTGCTGGTTACATCATTCTTAACCTCAATAACCGCGCTTTCCGCGGCGATCTTGCCGGTGCCGCTGGCTGTCTCTTCAGAATCAGGAGCCAGGCCGATGTAGGTATAGACCTTCGGGCTCACAATGGTGACCGCGCCCGCAACGCCTACGCCCGCGACACCGCCCGTGACACTGGTGAGCCATGCATTGGCTTCCGTATTGGAGGTACCGGTTACCGTGAGCTTCGTCAGTGCGCTGCCGATGGAAACATCCTTGCCCACATAGGTATCGGCCTGAATGCGGCTCTCCACAACAGCCACACCCGCGTTGACTGCCGCCACGCCGCCGGAGACCGCGATGGACGCAGCCGTGGCTTCGGTGTTGGCATTTGTTTTGACCTCAATGGTCTTTACGCCGTTGATGCTGCCGTTCCCCGCGATACGGGCTTCCACCTTGCCTTCATGGTAAATGACCGCAAAGAAGCCGTTGACCGCGGCCACACCGCCGGAGCCCGCACCGGTAACACAGAGGATGCTGGGGTAGTCGCTGTCCGCGGTGACGCTGAGGGAGGTGGCCTTGGTCACACTTCCGTCCAGATAGGCGATGGTGTTGTTGCCAAGGACAACGACACTGCCGGACACGGACACAGCCGCCACACCGCCGGAGCCCACAACCGCGATGGACCGGATGGTGCGGGAGCTGAGGTCCAGCTTATTGCTGCCATCATTGCCCTTAACAAGACCGGAGATTGCGTTGTTCCGCTCCTGCTCGCCGCTGTCGCTGCCCTCGTCACACTCCACGGTGCCGGAGTTTGCATGAATCTGAATCAAGCCGTCCGCGCTGAGAGAAGTGTTCTCGTCCACGCCGGCGATGACATTGCTGTACATCACGTTTACAGCCAGCGCCGAACCAACGCCCGCGATACCGCCGGCGAGGGAGGCCGCGATCATGTCGGAGGAAACCAGCTCACCGGAGCGTACATAGATGTCGCCCCCCGCCGTGATGCTGACACCGCTGCCGATCACCGCGCTGACCGCGCTCTCTGGATCATACTTGGCTGCGGCAATGGCCGCGGCTTCGCTCAGATTCTCGTTCTTCTTTTCGTTTACTTCAAAGTTTTCACCACGGTTGGCGTTGTCGGCGGTTACCTCTTCGTCGGAATAGAAGTCCTCGCTGACGTATCCGCTTTCGGCATCGAAATTGCCATCCTTGCCGCCAAGCTGGATGTCGGACTGCTTAACACCGTCGCCTTCCAGCTTGCCCGCCAGGCCATCCATCCGGTAGCCCAGGGTGTAGCTGCCGGAGAAGGCATTGCTGACAAAGCCATCCGGGTCAAAGCCACCCTTGGTATTCTTCCTGTATTCTTCCTGTTCGTCTTCACTCAGGGCATCATACTCTTCCTGCGTGAGGCGGTCTCCGCTCATGAGCAGAGCGTCGGAGGAATCCTGAGACAGCTTGCCGCCCGCAACGGTTACCATAATGGTGGTGCCGACGCCCGCCCCGGCGCTGACTGCCGCGGAACCCGCGTAGCTGAGCACATCCCGTTTCGCATCGGCCAGAACGTTCACGGTGCCACCGATATCGACATCGTTCTCTCCGGCCTCGCCGCCGATCATACCGGCGGTAACAGTGTTGTGCAGCACGCTGACAACTGCCGTCACGCCCACGGCTGCTGTGCCGCTGAATGCGCCGGTGGCTGCGATTGCCAGAATCTGGGTATCATCCAATGCGGAAATATCCAGCTTTTTCCCGGTGATGGACACGTTCTTCTGAGCCTGGGCACGGGTGACCTGATCGGAGATAAGGATATCCACCGTTCCGGAGACCGATGCCGCGCCGCCGACGCTGACGCCTGCCGCATCGGAAGTGATAAATTCCTCGGAATCCGCTGCCAGGGTTACATTGCCGTCTGCCTGAATCACCGCGCCTTCGCCAAATTCCGCCACGGTGCTGCCGGCAAACCAAGTGACCACCGCCACAGGGGTGACACCTGCGCTGCCGCCGGCGGCAAAGGCTGTTGCCACGTTGAGAAGATCGGTGCTGCTCCTGGCCGTCACATCCACATTGCCCCCCGCAGTCACGGTGCCGCCAAGGGTGGCAAGCAGATCATTTTCAAAGGCCAGGGCGCTTGCGCCCACGCTCACGCCCGCGGTGCCGCTGCCCGCGAAGCTCAGCGCCAGCAGGTACACATCGTCGGTAGACTCCGCCGCTGCCCTGACGCTGCCGCTTGCGTGCAGCGTTCCGCCGGCACCCACACTGGCTTCCATGGACTTGTCATAGACCACGGTCACAACCGTGGCGCCTACGCCTGCGCTGCCGCCGACAGAAATGCCGCCTGCAAGGTTATATATATCCGTCTCGTCAGAGCTTTCTATGGCAGCCTCCGCATCGTCGCCGGAAGCTTCCTCAGCTTCTTCCTCGCTGTAGCCCGCCTCTATGACACCGTTTTCTCCAACGGTGGCCTTAACGGTGTTTTTGAGTACCAGCGTGTTCACCACTCCGCTGACACCCGCGGTTCCGATGCCTGCGGCGCCGCTGACGGATGCCATCAGCACCTGGGTATCGGCGTTGGCGCTGAGGATCACGCCTCTGCGTTTTTCGCTGCGGTTGGGAAGCCGCACACCGCCGTTGCCCACGGCACCGGCTCTCAGGGTCACGTTATCTCCAATGGTAGTGCAAATCTGATTCTGCACAACCACGGTGGAAACCGTTGCGCCCACGCCCACGCTGCCGCCGCCGATTGCCATGTTGCCCGCGGCGTTGTAGATACCGATCTGAGCGTCACTGGCAATGGCAATGCTGTCACCGGCGAAGACCACACTGTCATCGCCGATCTCGGTGGTGATTTTGGACTGGGAGATCACAACGGGGACGGTGCCCGCAAGGGCGGTATCGCCGGTTGCGGCACCGGCTACGGTAACCAGGATGGTTTGGTTGCTGCCGCTGGCAAGGACACTGACGTTCCTGTCCGCCGCAGTATCGGAGGCAAGCAGCTTGACGCCGCTGCCGACTCTGGCAGTGACACTCTGCTCAAACACACCCACGTTGATGGTTGCGCCTGCCGCGGGATTGGCAGCGTTGGCTGTAAGCCCCGCAATGGTGACGATCTGCTTGACATCGCTGCGCGCCAGCACGCTGACAGCGCCGTGCTTTGCTTCGATGACGGCATCGTCGCCCACACTGGCCTCGGTATCGCTGCTGCTGACCAGCACGCCGATGACACCCGCCGCGCTTGTTTTGTTCAGCGAGGCGGAGGCGGAGGCCAGAACGTTGATCAGGTTTTCTTCACTTTCCGCCTGGATGGTCACGTCCTTTTCCGCGGTGATGGCCGCGCCCTCTCCTGCCTTGGCATAGGTTTTGTTGCCGGAGACGGCAGCCGCAAGGGTGCCGCCTGCCGCGGGTCCATTGCCCGCCACGTCCACGGAGGTGGAAGCGAGGATCAGATCGGAAAGGTTCTTGGCGAGAATGCTGACGCTGCCATTTTCGGAGGTAAGGGTCACGCCATTGCCCACAGTAGCGCTGACTTCATTCCCGGTGACGATCACGTCCATCGTGCCGCCGATGGCTCCGGACTCCGAATCGATACCCGGCCCGCCGAGGACACCGGCCACGGTGACAGCCAGCACATCGTTCTTTGCCGTGGCGCTGACGAGGATGTCCTCGCCGGCAGCGACTTTGCAGCCGTCGCCCACGCTTGCCGTGACCTTGCTTCTGTCGTCAAAGCCAGCAATGTTCACACCCACGCCTGCCGCGCTGGAGCCGCTGAGCGCGCCGCCGATCATCCGGCTGTTCACGCCACTCTCCGCTTCCACCGTTGCTTCGCCATCAAGGGTGATGACTGCGCCGTCGCCGATCTGAGCGGTGGTAATACTTTCGGCAAAGAGCATGGAGAACGCGCCTGCCGCTGCTGCCTCGGAATTCAATCCCACGGAGACAGCGCCCGCGATGGACTCCATATAGTAGTTCACGGATGCCAGATAGTTCAGCATATCCACGGCACGCATGACCATCTCGGTGCTGAGATTCACCTCGATGCTGTTGTTCTGCTCGTTGCCGTTGGCATCCTTCGTTCCGTCGCTGATATTGAGATGGATGAGGCCCTTGTTGTCGGGGCTGGTCTGATCCATGCTGCCGTCAGAAACGGTAAAGAGATTCTTGAGATCGAAGGGGAACTGGTAGTCGTCCGCGGTAACCGGCTGCTTTTCTGCCTTGACCTCCAGACTCTTTCCGGTGATGATCACGCCTTCGCCGATTTCGGCAAGATTGACGTTCTCGTCATAAATGAGGGCAAAGGATGCGCCGACCCCCACGGCGGATGTGCCAGCGGTGATGCCGCCGGCTCTGACCGCGATTTTGGACTTTTCCACGGCGCTGACCACCACGTCGCCGCCGTTAACCACGGAGCCGTCGAGAATCTTCGCGCTGCTCTTGCCGTAGGTCTTTACCACGGACACAGCGCCCGCAATACCCACAGCTTTCCCCGCGCTGCCCATGGCACCTGCCAGGGACTGGGCTGCCAGGAGGCCTGCGAACTTTCCGTCCAGATTCTGTCTGAGAACGGCATTTGCCGCCACACCCTCGGTGCCGGTAAGCTCACCGGCGAGCTGAACATCGGCCTCATTGTGGTTGACACTGACGGCCACACCCATGGAGAGCACATTGGCATTGACCAAGGGGTTGAGGGACTTCGCAACGCTTGCGCCGGTAGCATAGGCCCGGTAGTTTGCGCCGTTTTCCACTCTGGCGTCAATGCTCTGCGCGGTGAAGCTGCCGCTGATCAGCGCCTTGGCTCTATGGGCAGTGACATTGACACCCACAGCCGCGGCAATGTTCACAGTGGTGCCGGGGAAACGGGGCAGATCCTGAGCGGCGGCACCGGCTTCCTGCAGAGCGCTGTTCGCCGTGCTGTTGTTCATGGTGGGATCGGCGGGCAGGTTCAGACCCAGTACGCTCAGCACCATGGTCATCAGGGGGCTGTTGCCCATGCCGCTGGCAGCCGCGCCATACTTGGACGCGGAGACATCATTGAACTTGCCCATAACCTTGTTGCTGATGATGCCGGTGGAGGGGTTGTCGGTGAAATTGGCGATGCTGAGGAAGGTTCTGATCTTCTCAAAGTACCGATCAAGGCTCGCGCCGTAGGACAGGGCGAAGGCCTGTGCCTCATCCTCGTTCAGGGTTTCCGCATCAACAATGATCCGTCCCCGTATGTCTCCCTCCCCGTCAAGCTCCGCGTTCACATCGGAAGTGGAGAGATTGACGGCAACGGATCCTCCAACCGCGGCGGTTTCGCCGCTGGAAAAACCGGAGGAGGTGGCGTAGGACTGACCGCGCTGACGGGCGTGCAGATAGAGATTGGCCTGCTCGTAGACAGTTTCACCCTTATCGTTTGTGCTGAGCACCCGTGCGGTGCTGATGAGGTTGCCGCCGCTGAGCGTCAGGCACGCGCCCTGATTGACCGCAGCGTTGACGGTGTTCTTCACCAGGTTCAGCGCCACGGAGGCATCCACAGCGATGTCCTTGGTGCTGGTCTGGTTCGCGGGCAGCATCTCCCCGGGGGCAGGGGTCACATAGTCGGGGAAGGACTGCTGTCTGCCGATGGGGTCCTGACCGGCTACGGAGACCGTATCAATGTCGTTGTGAACAATGGCCTCTACACTGAGCGCTCCGGCAGTGACGGTTCGGTTCTCACCGACGCTGGCCTCTGCCTCCGCGTCCACATCAGCCATGGCGAAGGACGCGCCCACGCCTACACGCTTACCGGCCAGACTGCTCATCTTGTTCTTGACGGGCAGACCGTTGTCAGCGGCGGAGGAGGAAGCGGTGGTGTAGACCTTGTTGGCGGACTGGGCGTACAGCTCCAGAATACCGGTCAGTTCCACTCTGTCCTCCTCGCCGGGAGCTTCCAGTCCGGAGAGGATAGCCTGGGCATCCGCGTCGAGGATCGTCAGGGCAAAGCTGCCCGCCACGCCCACGTTGGCGGCACCTGTGCCGGAGACAGCGGAGGTGCTGATGCGGTTGCCAATATTTTCCAGTTCACTGGGGTTGCCGTATTTGGCGGTAAGCTCGGTAACGGCGGCTTCCAGAAGCAGGTCCAGGCTGACACTGGCCACCATCTTCTTTGCTTCCAGCTCCTGACGGATGGCAGCCATGGCGGCCTGGTCATTCAGCAGGGCGTCCACAAGGAAGCTGGGGTCAAAGAGCAGCTCCGCAAGATCGGACAGAAGGCTCTCTGCCAGAGCCACAGCCCCGGCGGAGACGGTGCCCAGAGGATCGTTTTTCATATCGGAGAGCATGATCTCAAAGATCATATTCTCCAGCATCTGCTCGTCGGTAAGCCCTTCCTCATTGCCGTGTTTGCTCTTGTACTCTTCCAGAAGCTGCTGCTTCTGCTCTTCGGTAAAGTAGTCCAGCAGGGAATCCTTATCCTCATGCTGATCCAGCAGCGCCTTGGTAAGAACGGCTCTGCCGCTTTTAACATCCGCAAGGTAGTGCAGAAGCTCGGTGAGAATCTCGTCCACCGTGCGGCGGTTTTCCGCTTCCAGGACGTCCGCGCGGATAATGAGATTGTCAGCCTTGATGGACCTCGCGCCCACATAGGCTCTGTTCTCATACTCCACATAGTTCACTGCCGCTGCCGCGCCCACACCGATGGTGCTGTCACAGGCGGTGGAGTCCGCGAAGATCACGGCGTCGGTGTCCTCAAGGCTGGTAACGCGCACATCGCCTGTGGCCTCGATGGTCACACCGTCCGCGATAACGGCGCACGCCTTGCTGGAATGCACATTTACCGCGATGGTGGCCGCCACCTGCACGCTGCCCTCGAGGGTCTGCATACTGGGCATCTTACTCGCCAGGCCGGACGCGCGTTCCGAGGTCATGGTGCCGTTTTTGCCGGACAGGCTGTTTACATGGCCTGCCGTATTGCTCAGCGCTGCGGCGTTATTCTTGTTGATGTTCTCCGCAACGCTGTTCTGGTTCATGGACTCACTGGGCGTTGCGTAAGCGGGGTCGCCCTTGCCGGCAAGCAGACTGCCAAAGTCCTGGATGGTGATGTCCGTAGGAGCGGCGGTGCTGATCACCGGAGTCGGGTTCGCGCCCTGAGCGCTGGCGTAGACATTCTGGCTTACACGGCTGATGGACTGTGCCGCCACACCAACGCTCTGCGCTTTTATGCTGCGGTCCAGTTCCGCCACGGCGGAGTCATCCAGAATGGTAAGACCCACTGCCGCGCCAACGCCTGCCCGGCTGCCCACTGCCTTCGCGTCGGAGATGAGCTTGCGAACGGCTTCGGTGTTTGCGGTGACAACCACATCACCGGACATCTCGGTCACGGTACCATCCAGCTTGCCCACAATCGCCTTGGTATTTACAGAGCTTAAGCTCAGCGCCATGACCGGTGCGACGGAGACACCGCCGGTGGAACCGGCCGCGGCCTGAATATAGAAGCTTGCCTTATAGTCCGCCTCTGCCTTCAGAGAGCCAAGTCCGGTTTCGCCGAAGCGGATACCGTCTTCAATCTGGGCGATGGCATCGATGTTAATCACTTCCACCGCGATGCCCGCGCCCACGCCCGCGGAGTGTGCGGTCATCTGGAAAGCAGGAACCACGGGGATGCTTACGCCGCCAACCTTGATGCTCTGTCTGGCGCGCTTGCCGGAGGCGTCGGCCACGGTGGTGTATCTGCCGCTGCCGGTGGAGATAACCTCCACATCGCCGCCGAGAATGTCATAGCCCGCGTCCTTGCTGAGAGCAGCGCTGTTATAGACATTGGCAACGTGCACGGTAACCGCACCGCCGATGCCCAGCTTGGTAAGGTACTGGTTGGGGGTATGGCCCGCCTTGGAAACGGCCTCGGAGGTTGCGTCCAGAGTATTGGCTCTGACGCTCAGATCCTTCGCCCGGACAGTGCCCCGGCTGACGCTGGCCTCATTGCTGTGCATAAGCACTTCGATGGCAATGGCCGCACCAACGGCGTTCCTGGGGGGAGTCTCCAGGCTGGCATAGGGGCCGTTCACGCTGATGAGAGAGGGCGTGCGGTACAGGGAGCCGTCCGCTCTCAAATCAGAAACGCTGCTGGCGGTGGCATGGACACGAAGCGCCCCGGGAGTGGTGACGCTCTTTGCCGTATCCACTTCCGCAAGGTTCGCATTGTCGATGTACGCGATCCCCAGAGCGCCAACGAACTGGTTTGTGGCTTCGGAGCCTGTGGACTTGGTGGCATCCTCCAGAATCTGGCTGATGCTGGTGGAACCGATGAGCACCTTGACAGCCTTGCCGAGGGCCCCATCGATGCCAAACATTTTGGCAACGAAGGAAAACCCGTTAATTGGGTTCAGCTGCTTGCTTGCCGGCAGATCGTTGAGGGGAATTGCCAGAGACACGGTGCTGGCTCTCACATCGGAGAACGCATCCACCACCACATCGTCCATGGCCAGGACCCTGGCATTGTCATTGATGGTTGCCTTGGTGGTGCCGAACACGAAATTGCCTGCCACGAACACGCCGGTGGTGGGAGCCACGTTCCACACATTGGGGAGCTTGCCGGTGGCGTAGCTGGTGCTGTCCACAATGCTGGAGGCGAGAACCTTCACCGCTCCGGCAGAATCCATTGTGGCATAATCGGTGATCTTCGCGATGGTGTCAAACTCCACCACGGAAAGGGAGATGGAGAACGGGACGACGCCGCCCATGGTGTAGGACACCAGGTCGTTTACGGAACTGGCACGGATGAGGATTCCGCCCTGTCCCCGCTGACCGCCGTTGCTGCCGCTGTCACCGGAGACCAGGTGCGCCTGCTTCCCGACGGTCACCTGGGAGTGCCCGGAGGAAACTGCCATGGTGATGGGAACGAAGAGGCTGAGAAGCTCATTCTTCGCGTCGATGGTAACATCCACATGGGAGCGGGCATGGATGCAGCCGCCTGCGGTAAGATCGCCGTAGATGGTCACATCGGCATTGCCGAACTTCAGGGTAACGGGGTTAAAGTCCTTGTCGATGAGATCGCTGAGAATATCTTCACCAGGAATAAAACCTTTGTTGAGAACCAGCTGTGCGTTCAGGTCGATGACCTGGTCCGCGTGAACCTTCTGCTTCTCCGCAATAATAATGTAGACATCCTTGCTTGCTTTGTAGAACCCAAGCTCGATCTCGGAAGTGTTATCGGGGTCCAGATCGTCTTCCACGATCTTTGTTTCAAAAGCGGCCAGGGCTTCGTCCTCGCCGTAGACGGAGAGGATCACATTCTTCGCGCTGATGGGCCCGAACACATCAATCTGCTCGCCGATTACCAGAAGATTCAGTCCTTCGGCGTTCAGACGGTCGATGCCCAGCTTGCCGCTGATGGGCTTGCTCAGATCATCGGTGAGAATGATGTTCGAGAGGAGGACGCCGTTTTCGGGCAGCAGGACGTTCAGACTCCCCAGGTCAAAGTTGACAATCTGATAAGGGATCAGCTTGATTTCGCTGTTGCCTTCCTCCAGCTTGACTTCGACCTCTCTATCCTCGTTCGTGGGTGTGACCACGTAGTTCGTGAAGGGCTGGAGGGTGTCGCCGCTCTTAAGCTCCTCCACCGCAACCGTGCGCTTGTTAAGCAGCGCGTCGGTGAGCGCTTCAATGCACTGGAAGAGAATCCGAAAGCTCTTGGTGAAATCAAGATGGAGCGCGTTGTCGGTCAGGTCACCCAGAATGGTGATCTGCGCCAGGGCTTCCACGGTGATTTCCGTTCCGTCGGTGCTGATGAAAATGCGATTGTCTTCATCAATGTTATTGTTGAGTTTTCCGGTCAGATGCAGCCGGTCAAAGCCGGCCTGATCCTTGACCTCAATGCCGGTGCTGCCCCATGCAGCAAAGGGAGTGGTGGTATCTACCGTGATCAGGTCGTCGCCCTTACCGCCGTCGAGCGTAATGCTGGTGACGGGAAGGGTCTTGCCGTCCAGCTCGCCGGTGACGAAGTCTACCGCAGCCTTCAGGAAGTCCTGTGCGAAGCTGAAGTCACGGCCGCCGCTGATGCTGAGTCTGTCCTCGCCATCGCCGCCGTCCATTCTGACATTGGCTGCGCCCATGTCCACAGCGAAACCGAACTTATACAGGGCATTGCCCTCCGGGTCGGTATTGCCGAGAAGGGACATGATCACATCGCTGGTGTCAATGAGCTTGATGCTGCCCACGTCCTCGCCTTCGCCAAGCTGCACATCCACGCCCACAGTGGTGAGGTTCCCCTGAGAGCCAGTGATACCGTCTACGAGGATGTTCTTCAAGGCATTAATATAAGGAAGGACATCATTGAAACTGATATCAGGGTTGATGAGGGAAGGCAGCTGACTGAGGGTGTCCATGTCCGCCTGAGTTACCTCCACAGACGCCGACACATTGGGCTTTCTTCTCACTTCCAAAGTGACCGTGTCATTGCCTGCGCCGCTGTCCACCTTGATATGGATCGAGCCCACCTCGGTGCTGCCCGCAATGTTGGATACGCTGAGGTTGATCGTGTCATCCTGCTGTGTGCCGTAGTATTCCACACTGCCCGCATTTTTGATGCTGACAGTATCACGGGTGGACAGATACAGACCCGCAAGCAGGATGTTGAGCCCTTGGACGTCGACGTTTATGCCGCCCTCCAGTTTTACATTGCCTTCGGACTGTGCATGGATATCAACGATCTGTCCCTGCTCATCCTCCACAATGGCGTCCTGTGCCACGATGCGGATGGTCAGCTCACCGCCATCGGAGGCGCTGTTTTTCAGGCCCAGAAGTTCCTTGATCAGAGAGGTCAGGACATTGTCTGTGCTCTCTTCACTCAGATTCAGGCCGCCGAGGTATAATCCGTCCTGCACCACGATGGTTGCAACGCGATCCGCGTCAGACTGGTCATCCACGTACAGGTCACGCAGATAGGTCAGGGCGTCTGCCATGGCCTCGTTGATGGCGTTGCCATTATTGTCGGCGGAGTTCGTGTACTTGACCTCTTTGCTGATCTCATGGATATAGGCGCTGCCCGCGGGAATTGCGTAGGCCTCCACCTCCACCTGGTCCTCAGGGATAGCGGGCTCCGGCTCGGCAGGGTTATCTTCCCCGGCAGCAGGGCTGGACAATGTGCTGGCCACAGCGGCTGCCGCTCCGCCACCCTGAGTGCCGCTGCTGACAGGAGGTGTGGTGGTTGTGCTGTCCGGTGTGGTCGTGCTCTCCGGTACGGTGGTACCCTCCGGTGTGGTCGTGCCCTCCGGCGTGGTCGTGCCCTCCGGCGTGGTCGTGCCCTCCGGTGTGGTCGTGCCCTCCGGTGTGGTCGTGCCCTCCGGTGTGGTCGTGCCCTCCGGCGTGGTCGTGCCCTCCGGTACGGTGGTACCCTCCGGTGTGGTCGTGTCTTCCGGTGTGGTCGTGCCTTCCGGCGTGGTCGTGCCCTCCGGCGTGGTCGTGCTCTCCGGTGTGGCCGTTCCTGCCGGAACGATGGTCACGCTGTCCGGCAGGCCGCTGCCTTCGCCATCGGTGGCGCAGGCGGTAACCATCATAGTGCTGAGGACAAAAAGACACATTGCGGTGCAGATGAATATCCGCATCGCACGTCTTTTTGTTCCCTGCTTCATCCTAGCTTTCACGTGCACCCCTTCTTCCTTGGGTAGTATCGCCGTCGGTTCAAGCTGGTTTTCACCACTACGGCATTTCCATTATATTCTTGTTGTATTCCTCTATCTGCAGGAGAATCTCCCGCGCTGCTTCCAGAAGCTCGGGGGCCTCTCCGCTGGTGAGCGTCATCTCCATGTCCTGCGCCGCCTTATCATAGTCAAGCAGCTGTACATAGCAGACGCCCCGGTTATAGTAGCAAAACTGTGTCAGAAATCCCTGTTCTATGGACGTGCTGAAGTCCGCAGCAGCCTCGTCATATCGGTGCAGGGCCAGCAGCGACACGCCTCTGTAGTAGGCGTTTCCCGTAAGCTCCAGCCCCAGCTCTTCGGCTTCGTCCAGATACTTCACTGCTTCCTCGTATCGTTCAAGCATCATCATCGACGCCCCCAGCCGCTGATACATCAGCTCCGGGGTGTTGAGCCTGGCTTCTGTTTCCAGAAGCTCCAAGCCGTAATCTACCGTCTGCTGGTATTCTCCCCGCTCAAAGGAGCAGAGCATGATCTGTTCTTTGCAGGCTCCCTCCTCATAACCGAAGTCCATGGCCTGCCGGAAGCCTTCCTCGGCCTCGTCCAGTCGTCCAAGCTGCATTACGCAGGCGGCTCTCAGGAACAGGGCCACGGGGTAGTAGACTGAATCCTGTCCGGCCTCTTCCAGATATCCGTCAAACTTCCCCAGCGCCTCTTCGTAGTTTCCCGAAAGGAAGCTGCAGCGAAGGGCGTTCAGATAATGGGATTCATCGCTGCTCTGCTTTTCATAAAGCAGCTCATACTCTGTCATAGCGGCAGGATAGTCGTTCAGACTCTCATAAAGCCGCGCCAGAGAAAGCCTTGTATTCAAATCCTCCGGAGCAAGCTCCACATATCTTTCAAGCTCCTCCGTGGCCTTCCGGCTGTCTCCCTCTTCAAGGGCCAGCTGCGCTTTCAGAAGCACAGCCTCCAGGGAAGCTTCGTTCAGTTCCAGAGTCCTGTCAAGAAGCTGCCCTGCCCTGTCCGCGTTTCCGCACATCACATATACCGATGCCGTTTTCAGACAGAGCCGTGAAAGCGCTTCCTCTTCCAACCCCTCGCTGAGTTCCAGCACCTTTTCCAGATAGCCTGCCGCTTCCTGATACTTTTCTTCCGATATGGCAAGGTCGGCGAGAAGCTCATATCTATCGGCAGGACTTTGCGTTTGCTCCTGCTCAACATCTTTGGAGCTGCGCATACCGATCACCGAGGGCATGACCAGAGAGCAAAACAGTGCAGCCACGAGCGCCATGGCCAGAGCCCTCAAGGGAAAAGGCCAACGGCTTTTTTCTGTGTTATTTTCAGTCACGCAGGCCAAGCCCCCCTTTAAAAAAAATTAGGTATCGCATTCACACCCTGCATAATAGCATAACAGCAGTCAGATATTTGTATTTTTAAGTCCCCATATACATACTTCCACGGAGCGTACCCTGATTTCGTTTTATTCTGTCAGCGCACCCGCTCCTGCCTGCGGGTTGTATTTCATAATAAAGAGTTCCAGGCTTTCCTTCAGCACTTCTATCTGTGATTTCAGATAAAATTCGTCCTCGAACAATGCGTAATGGACGCAAGCCCGAATCAGAATGAAGATCAATGGTGTCAGCTTTTGATAAGGGATACCGAGTTTGCCCTCCAGGAATTTTGCGTATTCGGTATAACGCTGATCCACGCCGGAAAAGAATTTCTGGCCGTACTGTTTGTATTTCGGGTGCGTATACACCTGGTACATCAGCCTGTACTTCTTTCCGTGCTTTTCTGCCGTCCAGTAGGGTATCTCGTCAATAAACCGCCATAGGTCCTGCACATTGACCGGGGCTT
>SFHI01000104.1 GCA_004555705.1 Clostridiales bacterium
TAGCTTCCGTCGATGGCGTAGGCGTAATGCACCGGCAGCGTTTTCACGAAAGCCAGCACCTCCCCGGCGCTTTTCCCAGCAATCCGGAAATCCAGGGCCTTCCCCGCCAGGTGATAGCTGTTCCACACGCCGCCAACCTCTTTGTTGTGCTCCTGGCACCGGACGCCGCTGGATGGCAGGGCGGGAGCGCCGAAATGCTCCCGCACCCGATCCGCCAGCCGTACAAGGCTTTCCGCAGGCTCCGCCGGGAAGCCCCCGCACCTCCCGCAGGGGCATCGGAACTCCGCCCGGGTGAAGTACCGGATTTCCTGCCACCAGTCCGGGGCGTCCTCCGGTTCCCTCTCCGCGGGCGGCTCCCCGGACGCGATGACCTCCAGAATCCGCTTTTCCGTCTCCGGCCCGAACACCCCGTCCTGTTCCAGACCATACCCCGCCTGGAAGGCCAGGGTTGCCTCCCGGGACAGCCGTCCCCAGATTCCGTCGGGAACCCCGGTGTAATAGCCCAGATACCCCAGCAGATGCTGTTTCTGTTTGTCCGTCACAGAACCACCCCATACTTTTCCAGCACAGCGAGGACATCCTCGCTGAGCACCTTTTTCAGCTGTCCGGGAGGAAGCTGGGCCATGGCGGTCACAATCACATCCAGGTCATCGGATTTGACCTTCTGGCCGTCAAGAACTGCCTTTCGCTTTTTCGCTCCGTTTACCCACTTATTCATCCGGCGTCACCTCCAGAATGGCGAGAGCATCGGTCATGTCCCGGCCCTCCGCCTGCATCCGGGCAATTTTGTCCAGAATCCGCTGCTTGCGCTCTTCAATTGTCATGACTACACCCCCAAAGCCGCTTCGATCTCCGACAGAGCCTGCTCATACTGCCGCAGCAGCTCCCGCTCGTATTCCCGCTGCTGCTTGTCCAGCTCCGGCCAGGGTCTCCAGGGGGCCGCCATCTCCCCCCGGAAAACCGTACCGTCCTCCCGGGTCCAGCTCTGTCCTTCGGGCACGAACCTGAACCCCTCGATGTAGGCATCACACTTCCCGTCGAAGAAATCCGTCTCCACGGGGACACAAGTGCCGTCATCGGTCAGATGGCATTTAAAATCGGAATCAATATAAATCGTTTTCATTTTGCCACCTCATTCCAACAACTCAATTTTGCTGATACTGCAACTACCGCCATAACTGCCGCTTGAATTATAGGCATACACGGCAACAATATAGTTACCGGTAAGTGTAGATATATCGAGAGATATTGTTCCTGTAGTGTTCTTATCGCTTCTCTTCTCCGCAACAACGGTTCCATCGGTGTTCAATATCCGTGCGTAGAAATACCCGGAAAACGTTCCATCTCCGCCCAAGTAGCTACAAGTAACGTTAAGGGTGTTGTTGTGTGTGATATCTATAACGGACGTTGTTTTGATATATGCACTTCCACCTTTTCCGAGTGTGGCATTCAAAACCGAGGTTTGCTCAGAAAAACCCGTTAAGGTTAGCGGAACGTTCTTCACGCCACTATCATAGATAGCGATATAATAGGATACATTGCTGGAAGCAGTACAGCCCGCCCTTTTTCAGCGCGTTGAATGGAGCGGGGGAGGCCGTCCCAAGCACGATCCATACCAGCCCCTCGATGGGGTTCTCCGGCTCCTCCGGGGAGAACACCCAGCCGGAGATATCCGTTTCCGTATTCACCCAGATGGTATGCTCCCCCGGGTTTTCCGGCTGCTCCGTTCCGCCCACGACCTTGAAATTCAGGGCCGCACCGGCGGCTCCGTGCCTGAAGCCTTTGCTCATCTACCGGTTCACCTCCAATTGAATGGTGAGGTCCACTTCCGGGGCCTCTTCGAAGCAGGTAAAGGTCACGCTTCCCGCCCCGGTGTCCAGATCGTCCACCAGCGCGAACCCATCTTTCTGAAGCCCCTTTTCCTCCGCCGTGCCGGAGTACACTACTCCATAGTGGGGCGTGTCCGTTTCCAACATACCGGGAGCCGCCACGGTCTGGGTATAGGCAGCCCCGTTCCCGGCCCAGGATGCCGCCGGAAGGGATACGGTGGCCAGAAAACGCTTCCCGTCCACATAGGCCTTGGTGGCCCCATCCCCGGCATCCGTTGGCGTCCCCAGCCCCCTCACCCTGTTCCCGCCCATGTCGATGGGACCGGTCATGATTCCGCCCGCCTTGGGCAAAGCCCTTCCCGCCAGGGTCTTTCCCTCCTGGGCAAGGGTTCTGACGGCCTCCACATCGGGCTTATTGCGGATGTAATCCACCCGGTTCGGGTCCGTCTGGGCCCAGTCCGCTCCCGGACCGGGCAGACCCGCCGCCGCGCCCATAATACTCATTTCTGCACCTCCGTTACCGTGGCCTGGAGGGTCAGCGCCTCCCTGGGGCAAGCCCCGAAGGCATAGACCGTCACCTGGCCCCCGTCATTTTCCGCTGCCAGGCCCATGCCCGCCAGCCGCATTTCTTCCAGCAGCTCCGCCCCGGGCTGAAGGTCCACCCGGCTGGCCGCGGTGATGCCCGGAACCGTTACCGCCTGGGAAAAGGGGCTCACGGCCCCCTTCCAGCCGTCGGCGGGCAGCTGCACCTCCACCGCCCGGATGGCCACGCTGCCGAAGGGCCCCTTCAGCTGCACCTGCAGGCTGTCCGCCGAACCGTAAAAAATAGCCAACTACAGCACCTCCTTGCTGATACTCTCCTCCACGGTGGTTCCATAGAGCTCCGTGCCCTCCGCCACGCCGTTGGCCCAGACCACACGCACCTGGGCCCGCAGCGTCCCGGGGGGAAGGCCGAAGCTCTCCCCCTGGCTCAGGGGGAAGAGCCACACCCCGCCGCTGCAGGTCAGCTCCCCCGCACCGTAGGTTTTCCGCAGCCGCCCCAGGGTGATCTCCACCTCCCGCACGTCCGCCGGCTCCACCGGCGTCCCCGCGTTGTTGCAGATGGCGATCCCCAGATTGCAGCCGTCTCCCTGCATCATTTTTTCATCCCTCCTTTGATTTTGTCATACGGCAGTGCTTGCCGCTTTGCCGGAAGTGGACAGTTGACAGTGGAAAGTGGACAGTTGTGGTATCCCCTTCGGGGATGATAATGAAATAATAATGTCAGAAAACGCAGGATTTATCCGAAAATATAGCGATATCCAAATTAACTATTTCAAATTGTCCCGAAGGGACTCCTTAACTGTCCACTGTCAACTGTCCACTGTCCACTCGGGCTCCGTCCGCTCTACTTGCGCAGCGCCGCGGCCTGGGCGGCGGTCATGCCGGCCTGCTCCAGCTCCTCGGCGGTGGGGGTGTAGCCCTTCTTGATCAGCTCCGCCAGACGGGTATAGGCGTCGCCCATCATCTTGTACCCGTCCAGATAGCTCTGGTAGCCCCGCTGGTAGGCCTGGTCCGCCTGGGACTGGAGGAAGCTCAGGTCCTTGCGGTAGCTGTCCAGAGCGTCCTTGTGCCGGTCATACTCCTGCTCCCCCTGCTCCAGAGTCCGCCGGTACCGATCCTCCAGGTCGCTGCCCTCCTGCCGGTAGCGTTCCAGGGCCTGGCTGTACAGCTCCGGAATGGCATCGTTCAGCTTGCCCAGGTAGCTTTCGTAGGCCTGCTGCCCCGCGGTCTGGGCGTAGGAATTGGCGTAGCCCCCGGTCATGGCCTGGGCCCGGCCCATGGTGTCCTCCATGGCCCGGCTCCCCAGGGCCGTGTACTGGTCCCGGTACTGCCGGTACAGGGCGTCGGCGTCGATGTCGTAGCGAAAGGCCTCCCGGTTCTGGAGCCGGTCGTAGAGGCTCTTTGCCTGGGCGTCATATTGGCCCTGGTAGGCAGGCTTCTGCAGCCGGGCCGATTCCAGGGCCTCCAGCGCCTTCTGATACTCCTGGTCCTCCTGGGGCTCATAGCTCCAGCGGTAGCGCTGCTTTGTGTCAGCCATGGTTCTCCCCCTTCTCCAGCCGGGTCAGAATGTAGTTGAGCTGGTCCGCCAGCTGGTACAGATAGTTTTTGATCTCCCTGAGCTGCTGTTTGCTGTCCGAGCCGGTGATGCTGGGATAGCGGATGGGTTCGGTCATCACAGGTCACTTCCTTTCTCCAAAACTTCGGTAATGGCGTAGAGCCTGGCTCCGCCGGTGCCCCGCAGGCGCAGCCGCATATGGTCGCACCGGCGCAGGCGCAGGGGGATCCGCAGGCTCCGGAGCTGGGTGGCGAATACCCGGCACAGGCTCTCCCACTGACCCTGGCCGTCGTACTCGATGAGGCACTCCAGCTCCGCCCCCCGCTCCAGGGACACCCGCAGATTCAGCCTGGAGATGTACTCCCGCCGGGAGGCGTCCATGCCCAGCTCCCCGGTCTCGGCCATCCAGCTTACCTTCTCCTCCGGCTCCCCGGAACCCAGCAGCCCCAGAATGTTCCGGCTTGCCCGGTCGATGGCGAAGAGCTCCCCGCCCCAGGCGCAGAAATCCGAACAGCTGAGGCCGTCCTCCCGGTGCCAGAGCCCCTTCCCCCGGTCGTAGACGAAGAGGCTGTATTCCCCGGCGGAATCCGCCATGGAGATGTAGTATTTGTCCCCGATGGCGCCCGCCGCGGCGCCAAAGTACCGCTCCGTTCCCAGGGCCTGGGAAACCTCCACAGGCAGCGACCCGTCGTAGCTGCACACTCCGGCGGGGGATTTGTACATCAGGGTTTCCCCCACCACCGCGAGGCTCCGGGAGCACCCCGCCTGAACGCCCCGGCAGGCCGTGGTCTGAATCCGGAAGGAGGCGGGCTCGCTGCCGTAGACCTTGTGCACACACCCCTCCCGGAAAAACAGGGGATACCCCAGATGGGTCACCGCCCCGGTGAAGGGGCCGTCGCTGCCGCAGCTGGCCCGGTAGCTGTCGGTGGAGAGCCCCTGGAAGCAGTTCCAGTTCCGGAAATCCCCCAGCTTGCTGGCGTAGATTTCGTTGACGGGCTTCCCGTCGGGGCCCGCCCCATAGCGGCAGCCCCAGAGCCGATTTTCGGCCTGGGTGACATAGTCCATGTCCGGCATTTCCCGCTTCACGGTGAGAGGCTCCTCCTGGGTGAAGTTCTCGGAGATCAGGCCCGCCAGGGTGATGGCGTCCTCCTGAACCTCCAGAATCAACCGGTTCCCCTCCAGCGGGGCGCAGCCCTGGACGGTCACCCCGTCCCCGGGGAAAAACCCCGTGCCGATGCCGGGGGCCGCCAGCTTCACACGGGTGTCCGTCACCGGAATCCAGGCGGACTGGGCGGAGGAGTACTGCTTCAGGCGCTCCCCGTCCATCCACAGCACCCCGTTCTCCGGAGCCTCCGGGGCCTGGGTCACCCAGGTGAGGGGCCCGCCGTCCCCGCCGCATAAGGTGGCCTGAACGCCGGAAACCGTGACCCTTGCCTCCATGGAGCCGAAATCCTCCGGGGAGGCGGTGTTACAGTACATTTTGTCCGGCAGAATGAGGACGTAGGCCCCCATGGAGATGAGCTTCTTGGGGCAGTCCGCCGGATCCACGGAAAGCCCCATGGGGATTTTCACATCCCCGATGAAAAAGTCCGCCCCGTCCACATAGCACAGCGCCTCCTTGGCGATGAGCCCCTGGGGCGAGGCGGGCTTCCGGTACACCCCCCGTTTCCCCCGGGGGGAGAGAACGGGGTAGCAGTCCGAGGTGAGATTTTCCATTTCCCGGAACTCCCCGGGCTTGATTTTCAGGCTCCGGTTGTACCCCCGGAACACCTCCACCGCCTGAACTGTGGTCTTGCGGACGGGAATCGCAGGATAGCGCATAGATTACCTCCTTCAATACTGGCATCCTTCCAAGGGAAGCTGCTACAGGACAAATTGGTGTCTGGCAGCTTCGCCGAATTGACAATTGACAATTGAAAATTGACAATTATTGTGTCATAAACGGGACAATTGTGAAATAACTCGCTATTCTTTTCGGAAATTACTTGAAATTTATCCCGAAGGGATTCCTTAATTGTCAATTGTTAATGCGAATCAAGAGTTGAAACAGGCAAAAAACGGCAGAAAATGTGGTAAGCAATAGAAAAAATGGTGTCATTGCGAACCAGTCCGCAGACTGGTGTGG
>SFHI01000015.1 GCA_004555705.1 Clostridiales bacterium
CCCTAACGAACCGTCCTGAATTGTTGGGGGATTGCCACACCAGGCTGCGGCCTGGTTCGCAATGACAGTTCTTTTTTAGTGCTGTAAACAACAATTTATCTCGCATATATGCCGCCGAAGGGGCCTGGGCGGGAATATGGATACATAAGGAGCCGGATATGGTAGTATTTTTTGATATAGACGGAACCATTGTGGATGACGACACCCAGATCATTCCCGAATCCACCGTTCGGGCGGTGGAGCGGCTGGGGGAGATGGGACACCTGGCTGTGGTGAACACAGGCCGGCCCTATTCCCACATTGACCCAAGAGTGCGGGAGATGGCCTTCGAAGCCTGGATCTGCGGCTGCGGAATGGAGATTCGGCTCCGTGACGGGTGGCTGGTCCGCAGGGCCCCGGGGGAGGCACTGTGCCGCCGGGTGCGGGATGCCGTTCGGGAGTGCAGGATGATGGCCATGTATGAGAGCCGGGATGGGGCGCTGCTGACCGACGGGAAATACTCCGAAAACGAGAAGATTGCCCTGGAAGTGGAGAGAATGAGGGCCAGGGGATTTCAGGTGCTTCCTCTGGAGGAGCCGCCCCGGTTTATGAAGCTGGTGACCTTCGACGGACCGGGCTGCCGCCGGGAGGAGTTTGTCCGCCGGGTCAGCCCCTGGTTTGACTGCACGGACCGGGGCGGCACCATGCTGGAACTGGTGCTGAAGGGCTGCTCCAAGGCGGGAGGCATGGAGGAACTGCTGACGCAGCTGGGGCTTCCCCGGGAGGAGACCCTGGCCATCGGCGACAGTACCAACGACCTGCCCATGATCGAGTTTGCCGCCCACAGCGCCTGCCTGGGCGGCGGCATGGAGAAGCTGAAGGAGCGGGCGGAATTTGTTACCGCCCCGGTACTGGAGGACGGGATTGAAAAAGCCCTGAAGCATTTTGGACTGATATAAATGCTTTGCCCGAGACCGGTAAATTGTTGTTTAGCGGCTTCGCCTTCAAGTTTTCTGCCATTGCGAACCAGTCCGCTTTCCTGGTGTGGCAATCCCCCAGTTAGAGGGAAAATGTACCGAATAGCACCCGAAAACGGGGGCTGTTACGGTTCTTGGCGGTAATCGCTACCTGGTCCCATTCAACTGGGGGATTGCCACGCCAGTGTGCGCACTGGCTCGCAATGACAGCGTTTATTTTGCTAAACAACAAATTATCCGCCTGACGGTTTGAATGGGTATCCTTGCGAAAAAATTTCCGGGAGCTGTAACGTTTTTCCATTTTTCTCTACTGGAGGAGAGAAGGACGTTTCCCGTCCGAACAAAAGAAAGGATGATTCTCATGAAAAAAACAGTTGGAATTCTGATTTTGATCGCGGCGCTGATGCTGTCCGCCTGCGGCGGGGCGGCTGTGCAGCCCTCTGAAACTGTAACACAGACCCAGGCCGTGCCTCAGACCACCGAACCGGAAACCGAAACCACCGAACCGGAAACCCAGGCCGCGGAGCCGGAGCCTGCGGAGGAGATGGAAACCCCCGCTGCTTTCGGGAGCATTCTGGACGCCTACGCCCAGGCGGCCCGGGAGTGGTGGAACGGAGCCACCCTGGCGCAGAACGGAATGAACTGGGTGGCGGCGGACATCTTTGGGGACAACTCCGGGGAGAATCTGGGCTACGGGATTATGGACCTGGACGGCGACGGAGCCCCGGAGCTGGTGATCGGCTCCACGGAGCGTGTCACCGACGAATTCTACGGCAGTCTGGTGCTGGAGCTGTACACCCTTGGTGCTGACGGCTCCGCCGTGAACCTGCTGTCCTCCACGGAGCGGGACCGGTACTATTCCCTGGGGGCCAACCGGTTTGCCCATCACGGCTCCAGCAGCGCTTCCGACAGCTTCGACACCACCGTGGCTCTGGAGAGCGGCAGCCTGAGGGACCTGGGCTATGCCGCCGAGCCGAAGGACCACGCGCCGCTGCCTCTGGAGCCCATCGGCGGCTTGTTCGAGGAGGAGCCGGCGCTGTATCTGCCGATCCTGGATGAGATCAACGAAATGACCCGGGTGGGGACCACAGGGGCCTTCCTGACTGCCGTCCAGGCGGCTGCCAAGCTGCTGGATTGGGCCAGCGCTACGGGACTGGACCCCCAGGAGGTCAAGGAGGCCACGGTGCTGTGGCTGCAAAACCAGGGCAACGACGCCCAGGCGGAATTTCGGGAGAAAATGGAGCAGGTGGATGAGGCTGTCAGAATGCTCATGGAGGGCGGTGCGGAGGACCTGCTGGCTTCTGCCGGCTGCGAGAATACCGGCTATCCCTGGAGTGAGTACCCCATGGCCATGATCCAGGCCATCATGGAGGCAGTCGGCGTCCGGGAGTGAAATGCCCGGTGAAACCGCACAGGCTGCGGACATGGATCAGAAACAGGTAAATTGTTGGGCACCTCTAAAAACTACCCTTTTGGGTTTTGGACGGATCTTTTGTCCCAACAATGCGTTTTGAAAAGTCCGCAATACACCAAGTATTCCGGCCTTTAGAGGTCGCCTGTTGTTTAGAATTGACAATTGACAATTAACAATTGACAATTAAGGAATCCCTTCGGGATGAAATTTAATTTATTAGTGCCGAAAATGCTGCATTATTTTTAAAATCGTCCCGGAGGGACACAATAATTTTCAATTTTCAATTGTCAATTGTCAATTCGGCGAAGCCGATAAACAACAATTTCCTTCTCTTCAATAGCATAATTTTTTTGGAGTGCGCCGTGCGGTTTTTGCGCGGTGCACTCTTTTATGCGGGACTTTTCCCGGCGGAAAATCAGGGGTTGTACTTTTTTCGGTTTTCTGTTATAATGCTATGGTATCTTGGTATGCTTATACGCAGCGTTATTGCTGCTTACAAAATGGAGGAAATCTATGAATGACAATCGCCGTCCCGGTTATCCCGGGCGCAGCCGGGAAACGGAACGCATCCCCGAGGAAGCCGAGGGACAGCTGGAGGGCCGCAACGCCATCCAGGAGGCTCTGAAAAGCGGACGGGCCATCGACAAGGTATTTGTGGCCGCCGGAGATACGGACCGGGGCCTGCAGCGTCTGGCCGCCCAGGCCAAGGAGGCGGGGGCCGTGGTAGTGCCGGTGGACCGCCGGAAGCTGGATGCCATGTCCGCCACCCGGGCCCACCAGGGAATCATCGCCCTGGCGGCTGCCCACACCTACTATACCATCGACGACCTGCTGGAGGAAGCAGCCTCCCGGGGGGAAGCGCCGCTGCTGGTGATCTGCGACGAGCTGTCCGATCCCCACAACCTGGGGGCCATCCTGCGTAGCGCCGAGTGCGCGGGCGCCCATGGGGTCATCATTCCCAAGCGGCGCAGCGTGGGCCTCACCGCCACGGTGGCCAAGGCCTCCGCCGGGGCTGTGGAGTATATGAAGGTGGCCCGGGTCACCAACATCAATGCGGCCATCTCCGAATTGAAGGAGAAGGGCGTGTGGATTTTCGGCACCGCCGCCGAGGGCTCCGTTCCCATGTATCAGGCGGACCTCACCGGCCCGGCCGCCATCGTCATCGGCAGCGAGGGCGACGGCATGAGCCAGCTTGTCCGCAAGAACTGTGACGTGTGCGTACACATCCCCATGCGGGGCCGCATCAGCTCCCTGAACGCGTCTGCCGCCGCATCCATTCTGCTGTACGAGGCGGTACGCCAGCGCCTGTAAGGAGGAATCACCATGAATGATCACGACGAACTCCAGGAACAGGAATTTGACCTGGACGATATTTTAAGGGAATTTCACCAGGATTCCCCGGAAGAGGCTGTCCCGGAGCAGCCTGCTGAGGAAGGCGGGGAGGGGGAAGCGCCCTCCGAGCCTTCTCCCCAGGAGCCTGCCGGGGATGGGGAGGAAGCCTCTGAGGAACTGTCTGAGGAGGAATTTTCCAGGATTCTGGAGGAACTCCCTCAGGAGGAGACTCCCCAGCAAGCACCTTCCCAGCAGGAGCCTGCTCCTGCCAGCCAGGACACCGTCCGCCTGGATGATCTGTCCGAGGTGGCTCCCCAGAAGGAGGAGCCGCCCAAGCCCACCATCCTGGAGCTGGACCCCAAAGCCAGGCTCCGGGAGCTGAAAAAGAAGCTGATTGCCGGGCCGGAGAAGCGGTACTATGAGCTTTCCGAGCTGGGAATCGGCAAGCTGCAGACCGCCGTGTTCCTGAATCTGGTCATTGTTCTGCTCTGCGCGGGAACCACCACCCTGTTTGCCATGGACATGGTTCCCCAGAACCGGCTGCGGCTGGTGATTTTCGGTCAGGTTCTGGCCATGCTGATCTCCGCTCTGCTGGGCAGCCATCAGATGCTGGACGGATTGGGGGACCTGTTCAAGGGTCGTTTCACCGTCAATACCCTGCTTACCATCACCTTCATCAGCTGCTGCGTGGACGCGGTGTTCTGCCTGCGGGACCTGCGGGTGCCCTGCTGCGCGGCGTTCAGCCTGGAGATGGCCATGGCTCTGCTGGCCCGTTATCACCGCCGCTCCACAGAAATGGCCCAGATGGATACTCTGCGCAAGGCCGTCCGGCTCCACTCTATGGTGAAGGTTCCGGATTACTACCAGGGGAAACCCGGTATTCTCCGGGGCTATGGCCGGGTTGAGGACTTTATGGACAATTATTCCAAATCCTCCGGCCCCGAGAAGTTCCAGTGCGTCTATGCCTTTGTCAGCTTCCTGCTCTGCGCCGCCATCGCGGTATTCGCTGGGCTCCGTCACGGTTCCGCGCTGGGTGTGCAGATTTTCTCCACCAGCCTTCTGGTGGCGGTGCCCGCAAGCTACTTTGTGGCCCTGACCCGGCCCGCGGCCATTCTGGAGAAGCGGCTTCATATGGTGGGTACGGTGCTCTGCGGCTGGAAGGGGATCAAGAACCTTCGGGGGAAGGCCGTTTTCCCGCTGAAGGACGAGGACCTGTTCCCCCAGGGTTCCAGCAAGCTCAACGGCGTCAAGTTCTACGGCGACCGTTCCCCGGACGAGGTGGTGTCCTACGCCGCCTCCCTGATCTGCTGCGCGGGAGGCGGGCTGGAGCATGTGTTCCGCCAGCTGCTTTCCAGCCGGGGCGGACGGGAGCTGCCGGTATCGAACTTCCGCAATTACGGCGAGGGCGGCATCGGCGGTGAGGTCTGCGGAGACGGCGTCCTGCTGGGCAGCTATGGCTTTCTGCAGGATATGGGCGTGGAGGTTCCTGAGGGCTCCATGGTGAACCAGGCGGTTTATGTGGCCGTGGACGGAGAGCTCTGCGCCGTGGTGGCCATCTCCTATGCCAAAATGCGCTCTTCCTCGGCGGGGCTGGTAAGCCTCTGCTCCAGCCGGAAGCTGAGCCCGGTGCTGGTGGGCGGTGACTTCATGCTCACGGAGGAGATGCTCCGGGAGAAGTTCGGCATCAATACCCGCCGGATCGAGTTCCCGCCCCAGGAGGTCCGTTCGGAGCTGAAGCTCCGCCAGCCGGAGGAGGGCGCCGCCGCGGCGGCCCTGACCACCCGGGAGGACCTGACCTCCTTTGCCTACGCCGTCAGCGGCGCCCGGGCCCTGCGCCTGAGCACCATCCTGGGCACGGTGGTCCATGTGCTGGGCGGTGTGCTGGGAATGACCATTATGCTGGCGCTGGCATACCTGGGTTCCGCCGAGCTGCTGACCCCCACCAATGTGCTGCTGTACCAGCTGGTCTGGCTCATTCCCGGGCTCCTGCTCACCGAGTGGACAAGAGCGGTGTAAGCCGCCGATGTGACACTGTGGACAGATAAATTGGTGTTTGTACGTTCTTTGCTGTCATTGCGAACCAGTGCGCACACTGGTGTGGCAATCCCCCGGTTAGAGGGAAAATGTACCGAGAAGCACCCGGAAAATCGGGGGTTGTTACGGTTCTTGGCAGTAATCGTTACCGGGTTCCACTCATCCGGGGGATTGCCACACCAGTCTGCGGACTGGTTCGCAATGACAGGTAATTTGCAATGTTCTCTTTCAAACACCAATTGATCGCTCTGCCGCATGGAATCGATTTCAATACGCAAAAAACTTCCCGGAACCTTGGTCCCGGGAAGTTTTTGCGTTACAGAAGGTGCCGCATGGGCCACAGGAGGACGCGCAGGACGGTGTACAGAAGGGTTTTGCCCAGGGGCATTCGGACCTGGGGGCATTGTTCACCCAGACGCTCTCCCTCGGAGGTGGAAATCCGGCTTTGCTTTGCCATGGCGTCGAAGCCCTGGCGAAGCTCCGCGTTCAGCTGGGGACAATCCACCACCACCATCAGCTCCGTGTCCAGGTAGGTGCTGCGCATATCCAGGTTGAAGGAGCCGATGACGGAGAGGTTATCGTCAATCAGAACGGTTTTGGTGTGCAGGGATTGCCCGCCCAGCCACTCAAAGGTCTCCGCGCCCAGACCCAGAAGGCGGTTTTTCTGATTCAGGAAATCCGCGCAGCCGAAGGGATTGGCCCCGCCCTCGGGGGCGTTGGTCATGACCTGCAGGGACTGAACCTGGGACCGGACCACCTCCAGGTCCCGGTACATGGCCCGTCCGCAGATGATGTAGGGGGTCTGAATCCGGATTTCCCGGCCCTGGGCCATGAGGGAGCAGAGCTGGGTCCAGAGCCGGGGCTGTTTGTTCCCGGCCAGGGTGGGGTTTGTCAGCAGTGCCACCCGGTCCGCCGGGTAGGTCTGGGTCTCCCAGTCAATGGGAGCGGAAACCCCCGGATACCGCTCCTCCAGACTCCCGGCCCGCTGGCGGAGGGCCTGCCGGGCGTCCAAAACCCGCTCCGTTTCCCGGGGAGTGATGGTTTTGCTCTCGGGCAGGGACCAGATTTCGTCGAAATAGGCGTTCAGCGCGCCAAGAGAGCCCCCATTTTCCGGCTCCGGAGCATAGACCAGCACATCCCGGTCGATGTTGTACCGGTCTAAGTCCTCCCGCAGGAACAGGTCGTAGGTGTTCCGTCCGCCAAGAAGGTATGCCCGGTCGTCCGCAATCAGGTATTTGTCGTGCATCCGGTAGTTCAGCATCCAGGGCTTCAGCAGGTCTATGGGATTGTAGGATTTGGCTTCCACATTGGGCATGGCGCACAGGGCCTGAAAATGGCCGTCGCCGTGAAGATACATAGTGCCGCAGATCCCGTCCGCCAGAATCTGAATCCGGACGCCCCGGTCCGCCGCCTCCTGCAGGGCGGCCAGAATGTCCAGACCGGTTTCGTCCGGACGCAGGTCAAAGGTGGACAGGATCAGCCTTTCCTGGGCGGAACGGATCAGCCGGAGCCGCCAGACCATGGCGTCCGCGTTGCTGTCCATACAGGCCACCCGTTCCCCACCGAAGAAGGCCGGCTCCCCAGGGTCCTCCGCCGCCGACCGGAACAGGGGCGGGATCAGGGCTGAGGCCAGCAGAAGCAGCAGCAGGGCCAATACCGCAGCCTTGGCCAGCTGCGCGGCACGGTTCCCGGGGGGATGTTTATTGAATTTCATGGTTTCTCTTTCCTTTTGTGGTTCTTCCGCGGCCAATGCCGCCGGGTGCTCTCCAAGCGGATGACCAGGTCGCCTTGGCAGAGCGGTAAATTGTTGTTTACTGAGATTTTGCCGTAGGGGCGGCTATTAGCCGCCCGTAACCTTTCGTCTACAAAAGCAATCCGTTTTAACGGAAATGCTCAAAATACGGAACGTTTCGGGCGGATAATATCCGCCCCTACGGTAACAACGTAAGATGTTTGAAAAACTGTAAACAACCATTTATCTGATTGCCCCATCATGCCGGGAGGGCTGTCCTCAGTATATCACAAAAGGCGGGAATAATCTACAGGGCATCCCAAAAACTCTGCGGATGGGAGTTTTTGGGATGCCCTTGTGATTGGAATGGAGCTACCGGTAAAGTTCCCGGGTTTTCTCGATCAGGTAGCTGCGCAGGGTCGTGTCCTTGCCCAGCATCCGGTCCCGGGCGTAGACCCGCCTTCCCGGGGGAAGCAGCTTCACTCTGTCCAGCATTTCGTCAATCTGGGCGCGGAGCACCTCCTCGGGGGCGGCGGTGAAGCTGATGCCGATGGCCATTTTGTCCCCGTAGCGCTCCAGAAGCGCGTACTTATCGCACATGGGCTGGCCGCACCAGGCGTCCATCCCGGCCTCCACCATGGCGGGAGCCAGCATATCATTGTGACCGCAGCAGTGGAACTCGAAGAACACGCCGTTTTTGTGGCAGAAATCCACCACCTTGGAGATATGGGGCACCAGCATCTCCCGGCAGGTGTTCAGGGAGAAGAAGGGAGCCAGCTGGGCGCCCCAATCGTCGTGGAAATAGACCAGGTCGATGTCAAAGAACTTCTTGTAGTTGGTGATGAGACGGATGTTGGCGTCGGCCAGGGCATCAAACAGGGCGTGGAGGTCCTCCTCGCAGTCCTCGTCAATCATAGCCATGGCGGCGGCCTCGAAGCCCATGAAGGAGATCAGCCGCTCAAAGAAGCCGGAAAAAACCGTGGCTGTGGTCAGACGGGTGGGGTCCAGGAAGCCCCGGTTCCGCAGGGCGGCGCCCTCCCAGTCCCAGCTGTCGATATCCGGGAAGCGGATGACCTCCCGCCAGTCGGCCACATCCCGGAGAATCGGCGGGTGGGAGGGGTCCTCCATGGAGCCGCCCACCTGGGGCTCATAGACCCAGGGGACTCCGAACATATCCGGTCCGCCGAACCGTTCCGGGGAAACCTGGACGGTTTCGTTCACAAATCCCCGGGCCACGTTGTCCGGGACAATGGCGGGGAGAATGGCCTGGGTCTCCGAGTAAACGGGCATCCATTCCGGTTTTTCGCCCCGGAGGAACCGGAGCCAGTTTTCCCGGGAGGTGATGGTAGAATTCATACGTTTGTCCTCCTCTGTGTGAATGATTCAGCGGTCAAAAGCGGGTTCGGAGCACTGCAGGGAGCCGTCCTCCGGGTTCCGGGAGAACCGCTTCAGGAAGGGCCATGCAAGGTCCAGCATATTCACCGGCTCATAATGGGGCATATCCTCGATAAACACATAGCGAACACTGTCGATGCCCTCCGCGTCGGTGTAGTCCAGACAGTAGTGCTTCTTTCCGGCCCATTCAAAGACCTTGGAGCGCTGGGCGCGCATTCCGATGCGCTTCTCCGCCGGGGTGCCCTGGGCCTCCACATAGGCACGGTTTTCCTCCGCGGACCGGAAGGGGATGTGGTTGATCCGGAAAATCCGGTTGATCCATCGCATTTTCCCTTCCGCGCAGAGCAGCTTTTCGATAAAGGGGGAGGTGGGATGATCCAGGGGGTTGGTGCTGTAGAAGGGGGTGTGGTTGCCCTTGTCCGACAGGCAGCCGATGGCGATCATGGGCATTTTGTAACGCTCCGCGTTTTCAATTTCCTTCTCATCATCGATCAGGTTGAAGGGCACTCCCGCGCCGATGAGCATCCCGGCAAACACCTCCGGATGCCGCAGGGCGACCCGGACGGAGCGGTCGCTTCCGGCGGAGTAGCCTGTGGTGTACACCCGGGACACATCCACCGGGTAGTGCTCCAGCAGGTACCGGTAGCAGCGCATAATGGGCTCCGCGTCATGATCCTCCGGCAGGGCCAGGATGAATTCCTCCTGGGCAGCCTTCCTGGCATAGCCGGTGGACTCCGCCAGGAAAATGGGCTCCCCCTCAAATTCCCCGGCGTCGCCTCCGTGGAGGCCGAATACCAGGGGGTACTTTCTTCCGGCGTTTTCCGGACGGTAGGCGGACAAGGGGGTGAAAATGGTCCAGTCATTCCAGCTCTGGGGTCCGCCGTGGACGATTTCCTTGCGCAGCCCCCGCTCCTCCCAGTAGCGCACCACGGCAGGGTCCATGGGGTCGTCGCTGAGGAAGTAGGGCTCCAGCATATCGATGAGCTTCTGACCGTAGGCGCTTCCGATCAGGCGGTCCACATCAAAGGACTTGTTTGCGGAGAGGATCAGGCTCTCCTTCAGGGTGAGGGAAGGTTTTCTGGGGTCCTTGGATGGGAGCTTCCGGTCCCACCGGCTGTCGTATTCCATATGTTTCTCCTCCTAAAGCTGCTGTTATCGTCTTGTAGTGCAAAAAGTTGCATTATGCTGCCTTGCTGCGCAAGACCTTTTCCTTAGAGTACCATAGGATGACCAGTAAAGTCAATAAATTTTTTGCCTTTTTCTTTTGCATTTTTACATACTTGACAAAATTCGAGGGGCGTCATATAATCCCATTAGGCAAACGATTGCCTAATCTACAAAAGAACCAGGAGGTCAAAAATGAAACGCAAAATGATATGCTGCCTGCTGTGTATGGCACTGGCCCTTTCCGTGCTGGCCGGGTGCGGCGCATCCACAGGCGGGGGAGAGACTGTAAGCGGGGCTCAGACCGCGGAATCCGGCGCTCAGGCGGAGGCTTCCGGAAAAACCACCCTGCGGGTTGCTGTAAACATGGACGCGCCGGGCTTCTGCCCCTATACCTCCGGCTACAATGTAGCCTCCACCCTGATCATCCGCAATGTGTACGAAACTCTGATCAATATGGACGCCTCCGGAAACCTGTACCCGGGCCTGGCCACCGAGTGGGCCTGGGGAGAGAACAATATGTCCGTCGTCCTGACCCTGCGGCAGGGCGTCAGCTTCTCCAACGGCGAGCCCTTCAACGCGGATTCCGTCATCTTTGCCCTGCGGGATTACCGGGGCAAAACCGCCGTGGGCGGGGATGCCGAGAGCCTGTACGATTTTGACAACATGAAGAAGCTGGACGATTTTAAGGTGGAAATCCCCCTGAAGCGGGCCGGCTCCGATGCCTTCATCACCCTGGCGGACCAGATGTATGCCATCTGCAGCAAGCAGGCTGCCCAGGAGTTTGGCGACGACTATCCCAACAACCCTGTGGGCACCGGTGCGTACAAGTTCGTTTCCTTCACCTCCGGCGTGGGTGCCGTGATGGAGGCCAACGAGGATTACTGGGGCGGCGTGCCCCAAATCAAGCGGGTGGAAACCGTCCTGATCAGTGAGGGCTCCCAGGCGGAAATCGAACTGGAGAACGGAAACATCGATCTGGTCACCAGCCCCGAGAACATCGACGTGGACCGCATCAACCGGGGGGATGCCTCCGGCCTGACGGTCATCGACCTGCCCGCTTCCAATGTGAAGAACCTGTGGTTCAATTTCCGCAGCGAGGTCATGCGCGACGACAACGTGCGCAAAGCCATTTCCTGCGCCATTGACAAGGAGGCCATCATCGATGTGGCCTACGGCGGCTCCGCCACCGTCGCGAACCAGAAAATCGCCAACAACAACGGCGCTTATGACCCCTCCTATGATGAAAATCCCATGTACCCCTATGATATTGAGCTGGCCCGGGAGTACCTGTCCAAGTCCGGCTATCCCGACGGCTTTACTATGACCATCTACTCCGACACCACCCCCTCCGAGGTGCGGATCATGGAGTGCGTCAAGAACGACCTGGCCCAGATCGGCATTGAGGTGGAAATCTTTGCCCTGGACAGCAACGTGGCCGTCCCCGCCCTGATTGCCGGCGAAGAGGACGATATGTATGTGGCCATCAGCTGCAACTCCGTGGGCTACGCCCCCGGCTTCCTGAAGAACGCCAGCCCGAACATGACCCCCTGCTGGGGCAAATGGGACCTGATGGCGTGCGACGTGGAAATCAATGCCCTGTATGAGCAGGCGCTGGCCGCCACGGACATCGACGAGTGCAATGCCCTTGTCAGGCAGGCCGTCCGCCTGGAGATGGAAAACGCCATGGCGGTTCCTGTATGCTACCCTGTCAGCCATCTGACCGCCAATGCGAAGCTGCAGGGATTGGTTATCGACGGCGGATATTCCGTCTACTTCCTGAAGGACGCCTACTTCGAGCCGTAATATCCTGACCTCATCCATTGCGGCCCTTGGCTTCGGACAGCTTCCGGAGCCAAGGGCCTGAGAAACCTCTGATTCATTATTCTGGGAGACAACATGGGACGATATATACTCAAAAGAATCGGAATGATGGTTTTCGTCATTTTCGGTGTGCTGCTGTTTATCTTCGTGCTGCTGTACCTGACCCCGGGGGACCCGGCCCGGCAGGTGCTGGGCCTGACGGCCACGGATGAGCAGGTGGAGGCCCAGCGGCATATTATGGGACTGGACAAGCCCTTCCTGGAACAGTTTGGGGACTACCTTTACAACCTGTTCTTCCGGCTGGACCTTGGCCGCTCCTACAAGACCAACCTCAGCGTGCTGGGGGAAATCCAGAAACGGGTGCCGGTTACGCTGCTGATCGGGTGCCTGGGTGTTCTGCTGAGCCTGATGATCGGAATTCCGCTTGGCATCATTTCCGCGGTGAAGCAGTACAGCCTTCTGGACAATATTTCCAACGTGTTTGCCGTCATTTTTACCTCTATGCCGTCGTTCTGGTTCGCGCTGGAGCTGTCGCTGCTGTTTGCGCTGCGGCTGCACATCCTGCCTGCCACAGGCTTTACGGATTACAAATCCCTGATTCTCCCGGTGGTAACCCTGGGACTGGGAGGCGCCGCGTCCATTTACCGTATGTCCCGCTCCACGGTTTTGGATGAAATCCGCAAGGACTATGTGCGTACCGCCCGGGCCAAGGGGACCAAGGAATCCAAGGTGATTCTGCACCACGCGGTGAAGAACGCCATGATCCCCATCATTACCCAGGTTGGCAACAGCGTGGGCGGAATTCTGGGCGGCGCGGTGGTGGTGGAGAACGTTTTCTCCATCCCGGGCATGGGTACCTACCTGCTGGGCGCCATCAACGCCCGGGATTACCCCATTATCCGGGGCGGCGTGCTGGTGATCTGCATTTTCGTATCCCTGTGCAATCTGCTGACGGACATCGTGTCCGCCTGCATCGACCCGCGGATCAAATCCTACTATAAGAAAATGGGCGCGGGAAAGAAGGAAAGGGGGCGCAAGTCCTCATGAGCAAGCGGAAACGGCAGGGTTCGGAGCTGACCCGCTTCTGGAACCGTTACCGGAGAAACCGGCTGGCGGTGTTCGGCCTCTGCTTCCTTACAATCCTGATTATCGCGGCGGCCCTTGCCAATGTGATTGCCCCCGAGGGCTACGATGTTCAGAACTATAAAATCAAATTCACCAGTCCCAACCTGGAGCACCCCCTGGGGACGGACTATCTTGGCCGGGACAATCTGGTGCGGATGATCTACGGCGCCAGAATTTCCCTGTCCGTGGGCTTTGTGACCACGATCCTGGGTACGGCCGTGGCAGTTTTTATTGGGATGTTCGCGGGATTCTACGGCGGAAAGACGGACAATATCCTGATGCGGATCATGGACATTTTCCTGTCCATTCCCTCCATCCTGCTTTCCATCGTGCTGGCCTCCGTGTTCGGCGGAGGGATCGTTTCCATGGTGCTGGCGCTGTCCCTGGGCTCCATTCCCGGCGTATCCCGGATGGTGCGGGCCATGGTGATTTCGGAGCGGGATAAGGAGTACATTGAGGTGGCAAGAACCTCCCGGGCCAGTGACCTGCGGATCATGTTCCGGTACATCCTGCCCAATATCTCTTCTTCGCTGATTGTGCTGTTCACCATGGGTGTGGCGGGCGGCATTCTCAATGCCTCCACCTTGAGCTTTCTGGGCCTGGGCGCCCAGGCCCCCATGCCGGAGTGGGGCAAAATGCTGTCCGAGGGCCGCAGCTATATCCGGGATTATCCCTACCTGGTGCTGGCACCGGGCATGGTGATCATGCTGACGGTATTTTCTCTGAATATGATCGGTGACGGTCTTCGGGATGCCCTGGACCCCCGGCTGAAAGGAAGGTAAACCATGGACGAACAGGATATCATTCTTTCCATCCAAAATCTATCCGTGGAATACCGCTGTGAGGACGGAGACGTGCAGGCTGTGCGGGATGTGAGCTTCTCCCTGCGCAGGGGGCACACCATCGGCCTGGTGGGAGAGACCGGCGCGGGAAAAACCACCATTGCCCTGGCGATCATGGGCCTGCTGCCGGAGCCGCCTGCCCGGGTCACCGGGGGAGAAATCCTTTACAACGGGAAAAACGTCTTTTCCATGTCCAAAAAGGAGCGCACCGCCCTGCGGGGAAACGCCATGTCCATGATTTTTCAGGACCCCATGACCTCGCTGAACCCCATCGAGACCGTGGGCAGCCAGATCGAGGAGGTCATTCTCAACCACAACCGGGTCAGCCGTGCCCGGGCAAGGGAGATGGCCGAGGAGAAGCTGGAAATGGTGGGCATTCCCCGGGAGCGGTTTGACGAGTATCCCCACCAGTTCTCCGGCGGCATGAAGCAGCGCATCGTCATCGCCATCGCTCTGGCCTGCAATCCGGACCTTCTGATCGCGGACGAGCCCACCACGGCCCTGGACGTGACCATTCAGGCCCAGATTCTGCAGCTGATCAACCGGCTGAAGGAGGAAAAGAACACCTCCAACATCATGATTACCCACGATCTGGGCGTCATCGCCATGATGTGCGACGAGGTCGCGGTGGTGTACGCGGGGCAGATCATTGAGCAGGGGACCCTGGAGCAGATTTTTGAAACACCCAGGCACCCCTATACCAAGGGTTTGTTCCGGGCACTGCCGGATATCAACGGCACCGCCAAAAAGCGCCTGGAGCCCATCCATGGGCTGATGCCGGACCCCACCCGGCTGCCCAAGGGCTGCGCCTTTGCCCCCCGTTGCCCCGGATGCTGTCCGGCCTGCTCGGAGGGACCCATTGCCCTGGAGGACAGGGGAGACGGCCACCTGGTACGCTGCGCTCTGGAAACGGAGGGAAAATAGCATGGACACGATTCTTGAAATCAGGCATCTGAAAAAATACTTTGATACCAAGGCGGGAATGCTCCATGCTGTGGACGATATTTCCTTCCGGGTGGCCCGGGGCCAGACCCTGGGCGTTGTGGGAGAGTCCGGCTGCGGCAAATCCACCCTGGGAAGGACCATCCAGCATCTGCTGGAACCCACGGAGGGGGAAATCCTCTTCAAGGGCAGGGACGTGACCAGGCTGTCCAAAAAGGAATGCCGGGATTATATGAAGGAGGTCCAGATGATCTTCCAGGACCCCTATTCCTCCCTCAATCCCCGGATGACCGTCAAGCAGATCATCCTGGAGCCTCTGCTGATTGACGGGGAAAAGCGTTCCGCAGCCGAGGAAAAGGTCCGCCGGATGATGGAAACCGTGGGCATCGACCCCCGCTTCGAAAACGCCTATCCCAACGAGTTGGACGGGGGCCGCAGGCAGCGGGTGGGCATTGCCCGGGCCCTGATTCTGGAGCCGGAATTCATCATCTGCGACGAGCCGGTTTCCGCCCTGGATGTGTCCATTCAGGCCCAGATTCTGAACCTGATGATGGATTTGCAGGAGAAGCTGGGACTGACCTATATTTTTGTCACCCACGACCTGTCCGTGGTGAAGCATATCTCCAATAAGATTGCAGTGATGTACCTGGGGAATCTGGTGGAATACGCGGAAACCGAAGAGCTTTTTGCCAACCCCTCCCACCCCTATACCCAGGCGCTGCTGGCCTCCGTGCCCACCATCGACCTGAAAAAGGCAAAGCAGATTCAGGTGATCGCCGGGGAGATTTCCTCCCCCATCAACCCCAAGCCCGGCTGCCGCTTCGCGCCCCGCTGTCCCCATGCCACGGAGCGGTGCTTCCGTGTCCAACCGGAGCTCCACGAAATCAACGCCGACCACAGCGTTGCCTGCCATTTGCTTGACAAAGGGCAAAAAGGGGGCTAAAATGAAAAATAATACCATCTGGAACCGGAATTTTATCCTGGTTTTTCTGTGCAATATTCTGACGGCCTTCAGCTTTCACATTCTGTCGCCCACCATTCCCAAATATGTGCTGGCGGTGGGCGGGGGCGTGGAGATTGCCGGGTTCGTGGCAACCGCCTTTTCCATCACGGCCATCCTGACCCGCCCCGTGGTGGGGAACTACGTCAACGGCCCGCGGAAGAAAGCGATTCTCACCGCGGCGCTGGTCATTGTGTCCGTGTCCATTCTGGGCTACGCCTTTTCCGAAAGGGTTTCTTTGCTGGTGCTGTTCCGGCTCCTTCACGGTGTGGGCTGGGGCATGGTGACCACGGCCAACAGTACCGTCCTGGTGGCCTCCATCCCAGAAAGCCAGATCGGGCGGGGCATCGGGCTGTTTGGGATCAGCTCCTCTCTGGCCTCGGTATTCGCGCCAAACCTGGGACTGCAGCTGATTGAGGGCGTGGGCTATTTCCGGATGTTCCTGATCTCCTTCCTGCTGGCTGGCCTGGGCTGTGTGCTGAGCCTGGCCATTGACGAAAAGTCCCTCCGCAAGCCGGCGGCTCCAGGCAGAAAACAGAAGCTGGCTGACCGGCTGTTCGCCCGGGAGGCCGTGGTGCCTGCCCTGGTCATCCTGTGCGTGGGCGGCGGCATGGCGACCATTTCCAACTTCATCGCCCTGTATGCCGACAGCCTGCAGGTGGCCAACATCGGCATGTATTTTACCGTGGCCGGAGCGGTGATGCTGTTCACCCGGCCCCTGTTTGGCAGGCTTTCGGACAGCAGGTACAGCCGCGCCATTGTCCTGGCATCCCTGGCGGGCTACACCTGTGTGTTCCTGACGCTGGGCCTGGCAAGGAGCCTGCCTGTGTTCCTGCTGGCGGCGGTGCTTTACGGCATTTTCTACGGCGCGCTGTGCCCCATCGTCCAGACCTGGTGTGTCAAATCGGTGGATGTGTCCAAAACCGGCACGGCCAACAGTACTTACTATACCTCCCTGGATATCGGCCAGGCTCTGGGAGCCTCCGTTGCCGGGGTACTTACTGCCAGAATGAGCTACAGCGGTATGTATTTTACGATGACGCTGCCCCAGCTGGCTGCCATCGCGCTGACTGCGGCGGTTACTCTGGCGGAGCGGAGAAGGCGTTCGCAAACTTGATTGGAGGGGTGTTCCATGGAGAAGGTAACCATCCGGGATATCGCCGAGGCGGCGGGTGTTTCCACCAGTACGGTGTCGAGAATCATTAACGGAAAGGGCAAGTATTCCCAGGAAACCAAGCAGACGGTATGGAATGCTATCTCTTCCATGGGCTACTCCCCCAATCTGATTGCCCAGACCCTGCGCTCCAATACCAATCCTTTGGTGGGAATCATCCTCCCGGAGGGTTCCTCGGAGTATTTTTCCAGGCTGGTCAATCTGCTGATCCACGATATGATCCGGGATGGCCTGATTCCCATGGTGTGCGTCACCTTCCACGATGAGAATATTGAGCAGGCCTATTGCCGCACCCTGTCCGCGCTGAACGCGGGGGCCATCATCTATGTGTTTAAGGAAACCCCGGTGAAGAAGGAGGCGGCCCATATCCCCTCCATTTTTGTGGGAACCGCCCCCAGCGACACCGAGGAGAGCACGAGAGTCCTCTTCGACGTGGTAGGCGGCGCCAAACGGGCCACGGACGAGCTGATCCGGGCGGGCTGCAGGCGGATCGCCTACTTCCAATCCTCCCGCTTCCGGGACGGCCATGTGGGCCGGTACCTGGGCTACCAGCAGTCCCTTTGGGAAAACGGGCTTTCCGTGGATGAGGACCTGGTGCTGATCGCCGGCGGCAACGAGCAGAGAACCGTGGCGGAAGCCCTGGATTCCCTGCTGCAAAGGGGCATCCGCTTTGACGGAATATATTCCAATACCGTCACCGCGGCCATCGAGGCTACAAACCACCTGCAGAAGAAGGGCCTGCGCATCCCGAAAGATATCAAGGTGATTTCCCAGGGAAACGGCCCCCTGGCGGAGATGTATATGCCCAGCATATCGGCCATTGAGATGGACTCCTCCCTCATGTGCCAATCGGTAATTTCCAGCCTGAAGCAGATACTGACCGACGGACAGCTGCCGCGCAGCACCGTTCGGATTCCCTCCGTCCTCTACGCCCGTCAGTCCACCGAGGGCTGACGCGGAAAAAGCGCCTTTCATACTGATATTCAATAAAAACCTTTCATTCACGAGAATTGAAGGTTTTTATAGGAAAATCATAATGAGACGGGTTTCCGTGATTTTCAATTCCGAAAATCACGGAAACGACAGCGCCGTCAGGCGATGTCTATCTGATAAAACCAAATGGTTTTATCAGATAATAGTATCAGACAAAAACATCCTCCCGCGAAACCGCGGGAGGATGTTTTTGTCTGAATGGTCACTGGGAGGTAAATTGTTGGGCACCTCTAAAAACTATCCTTTTGGTTTTTGGACGGATCTTTTGTCCCAACAATGCGTTTTGAAAAGTCCGCAATACACCAAGTATTCCGGCCTTTCCAAAACTTTTGCTGGAACAAAATCTCTCGGCTGTGCAGCAGCAGGGCGCCGTGGGGCGCGGGGCGGGCTTGGAGGGTATCGTTTTCCGGCGATAGGGCTGCTCCGGACCAAACCTCCCGCAGGGGGGCTTCCTCCACGGGGAAAACCCCCTCCGGAAACATGGAGGCGCATTCCGAAAGGGAAACGGTGATTTCCCGGGCTGTGCCGCTCAGGTTGAACACCGCGATATAGCGCTCCCCCGTCCGGGGGTCTGCCGCTGCCCAGACGCATTCCTCCGAATTCCGCAGCACCTGCCGGGATACGAATTGCCCATTCACAAGGCGGAGCAGCTCCCGGTTTTGGAGCAGGGACAGTGTCCAATCGTCCAGTGCGGTCAGTTCCGCGCCCAGCATCAGGGGAGAACCAAAGACGCACCAGAGGGTCAGCATGGTGACCTGCTCCGGCCGGGTCAGGCGGGTAACACGCTCCTCACCAAAATGCTTCCCAATGCGGCCCAGGGGCAGCATATCGCAGTCGGGGTAGCAGCCCTGGAACACGTGATCCTGCCACTTCTCACACCGTTCAAACATATGCAGCAGACTTTCCCAGCTGTCCCAGAAATCGTCGGTGATCCGCCACATGTTGGCGTATTTTTTGTAATGCCAGCTCTCCTCCACCAGGGCGGGGCCGGGGGACAGGCTCAGCACCATGGGTCTGCCGCTTCGTTCGATGGCCCGGTGCAGCATCTCCACCTCGTGTTTCCGGTCATACCTCCGTACCGGGCCGAAGCCGGTGGCGCAGATGTCGTCGCATTTGAGGAAATCCACGCCCCAGCCCGCATACAGCGCCAGCAGGGAATCGTAGTATTTCTGCCCGGCCTCCCCGGGGCGCAGGCCGTACATATCCGGGTTCCAGGGGCAGATGGAGGAGGGGTCCGCCGCCTGGTCCGCCCTGTATCCGGTTCCGTAAATGGGCAGATGAAGCTCCGCGGCCCGGCGGGGGATGCCCCGCATCATGTGGATTCCGAATTTCAGCCCCAGGGCGTGGATTTTGTCCGCCAGGGGACGGAAGCCCGCCCCGTTTGCCGAGGAGGGAAACTTCTCCGGGCAGGGGAGAAGCCGCCCGTATTCGTCCATTTCGTTATGCCCGAAGGGGATGTACTGGAATTCCGGCCGCCGGGAGGTGGTGTTCCAGGCATACCACTGGATGTCCACCACCACATATTCCCAGCCGAAGGGCTTCAGGTGCTCCGCCATATAGGCGGCATTGGCCAGCACCTCCGCCTCCGTCACATTGGTGTCGTAGAAATCATAGCTGTTCCACCCCATGGGGGGACGTTTGGCAAAGTTGTTCTTATTCATACCGATGCTCCGGTGTCAAGGCCGGATGGTGATGACGTGGTGGAAAGCGGTATAGTCGGTCAGGTACACCGTGGCGGCACCGGGGGTTTTGGCCTCGCTGTCCTCCTTGCCCTCGGTGAAGTGGTGGGTGCCGAAGGCGGGGCCCACGGTCATAGTGCTCTCAGGGTTGCTGACGGTGAAGAAAGAATCCTTCAGTACCAGCACCTCGTCCCCGTGAACCGGCATGGTCATGTGGTCATTGGAGATTCGGTCAATGCCCTGGAAGGCCAGCTCCACCCGCCAGGGGGCACCCTCCACGCCGGAGGTGCGGATATCCACCTCAAGACCCTGTTCGATTTCCCGGATCACCACGTCAATGTCCATATCCGGGCCCAGCTTCTTTTTCCGGGAGGCGTTGTCCATCTTCCACCAGTCGGAGGTGGCGGGCTTTTCCTCGAAGGGCAGGTAGTACCAGCCCCGCATGGTCTGGTGCAGATGGAATGCCCCCTCTGTGTCCATTGCCATGGTTTCCGCCCGGAAGGCCCGGTGCTCGCAGAAGCTGCCGCCGATCTTCACCGCCAGCTTAATAGCCCCATTGTGGACGTAGAGGAAGTTGGATTTGTCCTTCATCACGGTGAAGGTGTAGCTTCCCCGGCGCACCCGGGCGATGCCGGATTCGGCATAGTAGGCCTTGTAATCCGTGGGGGTGGCGCTGAGTGGGGATTCGTAAGCCACATATTCCGGATGCAGCATAAAGTAGATCAGCACGTCCGGAGCGGGAAGATTCCGTGAGCTTAACACCTGATAGGTGTAGTTGGCCATGGCCACGAATTCGGGAATGCTGTATTTGACACCCAGGTACAGGTAGGGCCAGTAGTAGCCGTCGGGGTATACCAGCCGGTCCTTGTCAAACCGGGTGGAGTTGGCGGTGAACACGCTGTCGTCCGGCTCCCAGTAGGTGAGCATCATCTTTAGGTTTCGGATGACGTGCTGCTCGTAGCTGGGGTCCTCCAGGGCTTGTGCCAGCAGGAGCATGGCCTCGTTGTTCACGGCGTTGTAGTTTCCGGCGGATTTCTCGGAGTATTCGCCGTCAGCGTTGCAGTCGATGCCCTCGTTCAGGTAGACAGAGGCGGCCTGGGTCAGGTCCGCTTCCCCGAAGAGCTTCCCGCAGGTGGCAAGCAGCGAGGCGATGGCCCAGCGGTGGTTGGGGGTATGGAAGCCCCCCTCCAGCAGGCCCCGGCCTCCCGCGTGGATGATGCGCCCGAATCGTTCCTTGAGGAATTCCTCCCCGGGGGTCAGGGAGGCCTTGCCCCGGAGGAACTGATAGGTGGGCAGAATGATGCCAATGCAGAAAGCGGTGTCCGGGGCGGAGAAGAAATTGCAGGTGATGTAGTCGAACAGGCCATTTTCGTGCTGCTGACGGTCCACATAGTCCAGTCCCAGGGCCATGCTGTTGAGCACGGCTTCCTCATGATAGAATTTGCTGTCGGGGCAGCAGTAGACCTGGGCAAGATACTCTATGCAGTACAGGGCGTGCTTGGCCATGTACACGCCGGTGGGCATAACAAAAGCGCCGTACCAGGGACTGCCCACTTCCAGATTCTGGGCTTTCAAAGCCAACTTCGCCCGGTGCTCCGTGTCCCGGAGGGTTTTCAGGTAATGCTCTTTCATAGACCTTTTCCTCATTTCTCCAGCAGCGCCGCGCCCAGAATCCCGGCATCGTTGTCAAGCCTTGCCAGGACGATCCGGGTGTTCCGCTTGGCGTTCTTGGAATAGATTCGTTCCCGGGTTTTCTCCCTCAGGGGGACAAGCAGGGCGTCCCCGGCTTTGCTGACCCCGCCGCCGATGCATAGATAAGCCGGTTGGAAAATATTGATGAGATTGGCGAAGCCTTCGGCCAGGATGGTGGTGTACTCGTCCAGAAGGCGCTGGCAGGCTTCGTCCCCGGCGGCAGCGCCGTCAAAGACGGTTTTCGCCTCCACCCGGTCCGGCTGCCCCTCACACAGCTTCCACAGAAGGGTGGCGGGGTCTCCCGCCATGGCCTCCCGGGCGCTGCAAATCAGGGCAGTGGCAGAGCCCAGGGCCTCAAAGCAGCCCCGCCGCCCGCAGGTACACTCCGGGCCGTCCTGGCGGATGGTCATATGGCCGAATTCCCCGGCGGCGTAATTGATGCCGGTCCACAGCTTCCCGTTCAGGATGATGCCGCCGCCGATGCCGGTTCCGATGGTGACCATGAGGAAGGAGTCCTCGGGGTAGGGCCCGGTTTTGTATTCCCCCCAGGCGGCCACGTTGGCGTCGTTGCCCAGGTGAATTTCCCGGCCCAGCCGGGCTTCCAGCAGCTCCCGCAGGGGCACGTCGTCGAAGCCCAGATTGTTGGCGTCCTCCATGTGGCCGTTTTCTTCGTTGGCGGTGCAGGGAACCCCCACGCCCACGGCGGCAATCTGCGCATCCATGAGGCCGTTGCGCTCCGTCAGCGTCCGCACCAGTTGGGCCATGTCGTCGGCAATGGCCTCAATGGGCCGGGGGATGTTGGTCTTGACGCTGACGGTGTCCACCAGTTCCTTTGCCTCGTTTACAAGACCCGCGGCAATGTTGGTGCCGCCCAGGTCGATTCCGATTCTGTAGGTTTCCATGGTTCCTCCCTATTGCGGATACAGCAAAAAGGTTTTGATTTCAAAGGCCCCGAAGGGGACGGAAAGGGTCCCGTCCAGGGGAAGGGCCCGGCGGTGTTCCTCCAGCATATCCGTTTCCTCCAGCTTCCCGATGCGCGCGCCCACCGCAAAGCGTGCCTGGGTGGCCATGCCCATGGCCTCATAGACCCGGACGAGGATGACACCCGGCACGGTGTCCGCCGGTTTGACGGTGTCCACCAGAATGTTTTTGTCCAGGGGGAGCAGAATGGGGGAGCTGTCCGCTTCGAAAGCTGTGCCGAAGGTCACAGGCTCGTTCAGTTCCGCCGCCTGCCGCACCACATCACTTTGGACAAAGGGGCCGGAGAAGGGGAACACGGAGTAGGTGAATTCCTGCATCCCCTGGTCGGCGTACATATCCGGCATCATGGAGGCCCGGAGCAGGGTCAGCCGAATCTCGTTTTCCGGGGTGCTGACCCCATATTTTCCGTCGTTCAGCACCGCAAGCCCTGCCCCGCCGTCGGCCAGCGCCGCGTATCGGTGGCAGCATACCTCGTACCGGTCCCGGTCGCTCTGCCGGGAGCGGTGGGTGGGCCGCCGGAGGAAGCCAAATTGGGTCTCGGTGATGGCCGTATCGGTATGGACGTTTGCCGGGAAGGAAACCTTCAGCAGCTTGTGCCGCTCCCGCCAGTGGACGGTGGTGACAAAGTCCAGCCGCCGGGCGTCGCTGCCCAGGAAAATCCGCTGGGTCATGGGGGAATCGTGGAGCTTCCGCTCCACCACCAGCGCCGCCCCGTCTGGGGTTTCTTCGATGTGAATTCGGGCGTCGGGCTCCAGGGCCACGGGCAGCTGCTCGTACATGCTGCCCAGCTCCCAGGCGTCGTAACAGGTGTTGACATCCTTGTACATGAGAAAGCGGTTGCCCGTTCCTGCCAGGTATTCCCGGTTTTCTCCGGCAATCCGCAGGCCGGTCAGCTCCCCGGAGGGGTTCACCCGACAGATCAGGTGGGCATTTTTCAGTTCGTAGCAGTTTTCCTCCGGGAGGTATTCCACGGTGGCTCCATTCTCCTGGGGGCTTCCGTCAAGGATGGCGCTGCCCTGGGCGGGAATCAGGGTTCCCCGGTAGGTTCTGGGCCAGCCCAGGTGGTTATAGGCAGCCGTTCCGGAGGGCTCCCCCAGAAACTGCCGGAGCAGCTCCCCGCAGTCCCGCTCCACTTGCGCAAGCTCCGCCTCCGCCTGGGCGTGTACCCGGGCAATGGAGCTGCCGGGGGCGATGTCGTGGAACTGGTTGAAGAGAAGCAGCTCCCAGAGCGCGTCCAGCTTCTCCTGCCACTCCGGCTTCAGGGGCTTTCCTGCGTACAGGAGCCTTGCCAGATGGTACTCCGCCAGCTTCAGGGCGGTTTCCGCCCGCCGGATACCCCGTTTTGTCCGGGCCTGGGCGGTGTAGGTGCCCCGGTGCCAGGCAAGGTACAGCTCTCCCCGGTAGACGTTCTCCACCCCCTCCGCCAGGGCCCGGCGGAAAAATTCGGTGGGGTGCTCGGTATGGCACCGGGGCGCACCCTCCAGATCGGCGCACCTTTGGAGGGTTTCCGCCATCTCCCGGGTGGGGCCGCCGCCTCCGTCCCCGTAGCCGAAGGGGAACATGAGGCCGGAAATGCCCTCCTGCTGCACCCGGTCCTCCTCCCAGCGGGTGATCAGGTCCTCCGGGCGGAATACGGCGTTGTTTTTCTTGAACAGATGGGCCAGTACCCGGCTGCCGTCCAGGCCCTCCCACCAGAACACGTTGTAGGGAAAGGGCTCCGCCTCCGGGTCCTGGCGGGTCAGCTTCTGGGTGGCGAAGTAGGGAACCCCGCATTTTTTCATGATCTGGGGGAGCACCGGGGAGAAGCCGAAGGTGTCCGGCATCCAGGCAAGTATGCTTTCCACCCCCAGCTCCCGGCGGAACCACCGCTTCCCCCGGACGAACTGCCGGATCAGGCTTTCCCCGGAGGGAATGTTGGTGTCAGATTCTACCCACAGCGCCCCCTCGGGGTAAAAGGCGCCGGATTGCACCTTTTCCCGCACCCGCTTCCACAGCCTTGGATAATCCTGCTTCAGGTATTCCAGAATGGGCGGCTCACAGAGCAGGAAGCGGTAATCCGGATATTCCTCCATCAGGGCCAATTGGTTGGAGTAGGTTCTGGCCGCTTTCCGCCGGGTTTCCTCCACCGGCCACAGCCAGGCGAGGTCCAAATGGGACTGACCGAACACCGTGTAGTCCGGGGCGGTGGAGCCGTTGCGGCAGGAGAGCAGGGGCTTGAGAATTTTGGCGGCCTCCGCAACGCTGGCGGTCATTTCCGGCTCCGGAAGCTCGAAATCCGCAATGTAGGTGAACTTTTTCAGGCCCTCCAGGATTTTCATGGCCCGAAGGCTCTTTTCCGGGAGTTTTTTCAGCAGGCTGAACAGGGTCAGATAGTCCATGGCCGCCTGGAAAACGTCCTCGTTCCAGACACCGAACACCGATTCCCCCGTGCATACCTGGGCCTGGGGCGGCTCCGGGACAGGCTCCTCCCCGGGGGCCACCGGGCCCGCGCCCTCGTTGCGGACGCCATGGCCCGCGTAGCCCTCGGCGAGGATGGCGTATTTTTCCCCGGCACGGGCGCAGCGGGACAGAGTGATGAATTTATGCTGCTTGCCAATGGCCCCGGCTTCGGCACCGTTCACCCAGACCAGCATTTCCGGGGCGGTGTTCAGGGTGAATACCACCCGTTTTCCCGCCAGCTCCGGCGGAATGGTGACCTCCCCCCGGAACCAGCCATACTCCCATTTCCTGCCCCAGCGGGTTCCTGCAGGGGCAGGGGCGAAGCCCCGCGTTTGCGCCGCCTCCGGGGACAGGCGTTCCATGGTGGGGAAGTATTCCAGAGAAATGGCGCTGTGGGGCGTAAAGTAGTGCTTGGAAAACTGCTCCGCCCAGATGCGCAGGCGGTCGGCCCATTGTCTGCCAATGTTCATAGCTGCTCCTTTGTTGGTTTCTGACGATTTCCGGGAAGATAAATTGTTGTTTACACGTGCGCATCCCCCAAAAACGCTGTCATTGCGAGCCAGAGCGCACACTGGCGTGGCAATCCCCCGGTTAGAGGGGAAATGTACCGAATATCACCCGAAAAACGGGGGTTGTTACGGTTTTTGGTGGTAATCGCTACCTGGTTCCATTCAACCGGGGGATTGCCATACCAGCGTGCGCGCTGGTTCGCAATGACAGGAAACTTGAAGGCGAAACCGCTAAACAACAATTTATGCGCGTTTGGGGATGTGACCATTGTCAACCGTTCCGGGTCAATTGTCAATTCTTTTTTTGAAAATCTTTCCAATTGCGCGTTCTGCCCTTCCGGGGAGCCGAAGGGCAGAGGAGGGAGGCCCCGCGGTTTATGCCGGGGGGCCGGATAACCATTCGATCAGGAAGAGCATGGCAAGAGCCTGGCCGTAGGGCATGGATTTGAGCTCGATCTGCTTGTAAAAATCCTTGCTCTCCCGGCCCATGGGGGTGCCGTAGGACACCTGCTCCACAACGCCGTCCTCAGAAATCCGCTCCAGCACCGGGGGCAGGGCTTTCCGGGCAGCCTGGGCGTACTTCCCGTCGATGAGGCCGGTGTGCACCGCTTTCAGAATCCCATAGGCAAAGCCGCAGGTGGCGCTGGATTCCACATAGGAGGTGGGGTCGTCGATCAGAGTGTGCCACATACCGCTTTCGTCCTGGTATTTTGCCAGGCTCTCCACCTGATTGAGGAGAATCTGCCGCAGCATCCGCTCCACCGGGGCGGGACAGCGCACCATTTCCAGGAATTCCGGAATGGCAATGGTGATCCAGCAGTTGCCCCGGCCCCAGAAAGCCCGGGCAAAATTGTGCCGCCCGTGGAAGGTCCAGCCGTGGTACCACAGTCCCGTGGTATCGTCGGCCAGGTATTTGGCGTGGAGCAGGAACTGGTACTGGGCCTCGTCAATGTAGGCCTGGTTCCCCTCAATCCTGCCCATATTGGCCAGGAACAGCACGGTCATGAACAGCGTGTCGTCCCACAGCTCCTGATCGTTCAGGGTGTCGGAGGTCATGTGCTGGAAGCCGCCCTCCTGGGTTCTGGGGAAATGCTCCAGAATCCATTTGGCGCTCTCCCGGCAGGGGGCGAGATACCGCTCACTGCCCAGATACGCTCCCACATAGCTCATGGTGAGGAAGGGCGCCATGGTGTTGACGTTCAGGGCGGGAAAGCCAATGGCAAGCTGCCGGTCAAAGTATTTCACAAGGATATCCAGAATCTTGGGGTCCTTTGAGCCCGCGAACAGCTTCCACAGACCGTACAGACCCACGCCCTGGGTCCATTCCCAATGCTGGTATCTGCGGATATCGTCCCCGGCCAGGTTCTTTCCCTTCATATTTTCCAGGAAGATTTCGTCATCCTCGTAGAGGATGGGGCAGAAAGCGTCAATCAGCTTGGAAAGCTTCGCTTCAATTGCCGCCCTGCCGGCGTTCTTTTCCATAGGCAAACCTCAAACTTGTTGTTCCAGTTGTTCGTTCAGCCGGGCCAGCAGCGTGGGAAGCTCCAGGGGGCTGTGGATGGTGTAGTCCGGGTGCCAATCGGGCTGCTCCTCGGTATGGAAGTACCTGGGGGACCAGTCCAGCCAGACGGAGGTCAGGCCCATGCGGTTGGCGCCCGCGATGTCCTTTTTCAGATTGTTGCCGATCATGACCACCCGGCTCCGGTCGGCGTCGGTCAGCTGCAGCTTTTCAAAGGCGGTTTCGAACATGATGGGAGCGGGCTTCTGCTGCCCCACCACCTCGGACACCACCCAGGCGTCGAAGCAGTCCCCCAGACCGTTTTTCCGGTAGACGTTCCGGAAGGATTCCCATTCTCCGTCGGCAACCAGGGCAATGGTGAAGCCCTCGTCGTGGAGCTGCCGCAGTACCTCCCCCGCGCCGGGGATGCAATCCGCCTCCAGGACGATGCCCCGGTCATCATAGACCTGGGTCGCTTCGTCGATGATGGTGTCGCCGCTGTCGGTAAAGATAATCAGCTTCTTATTCATAGGAAAACCCTTTCAGCTTCAGCTCTTCCGCTCTGTGGCAGGCCACAAAGTGATCCTTCTCCAGCTCCCGGTAGACGGGGGCCTCCTGCCGGCACCGCTCGGTGCAGTAGCAGCAGCGGGTGTGGAAATAGCAGCCGCTGGGGGGATTGGCCGGGTTGGGAATTTCTCCCTCCAGGGGGATACGCTCCATCTGGGCCTCGGGGTCGGCCACGGGCACGGCGGAGAGCAGGCTCTCGGTATAGGGGTGCATGGGGTGCTCATAGAGCTTTTCCGTGGGTGCGTACTCCACCAGCTGGCCCAGGTACATGACGCCCACCTTGTCGGAGATGTACTCCACCACGGACAGGTCGTGGCTGATGAACAGGTAGGTCAGGCCGAACTCCTGCTGCAGGTCGTGCAGGAGGTTGATCACCTGAGCCTGGATGGACACGTCCAGGGCGGAAACCGCCTCGTCGCAGACGATGACCCGGGGATTCAGCACCAGGGCCCGGGCAATGCCGATGCGCTGCCGCTGGCCGCCGGAGAAGGCGTGGGGGTAGCGCTTCAGGTAGGCGGTATTCAGGCCCACCTTGGCGGCGATGTCCATGACCTTGCGCTCCATTTCCGCCTTGGGCATTTTGGGGAAATTGGCGAGCAGAGGCTCCTTGATGATGTCCAGCACCGTCATCCTTGGGTCCAGGGAGGAATAGGGGTCCTGGAAGATCATCTGGATTTCCTTGCGGTAGCGCTTCATGGTGGCCTTGTCGATTTTCAGAAAATCGATGGTTTCCCCGTCCGAGGCGGTGTAGAGGACATTGCCCTCGCTGGGCTCGTAGGCCCGGACGATGCACCGGCCCAGAGTGGTTTTGCCGCAGCCGGATTCGCCCACGATGCCGATGGTCTCGCCCTCGTTCACGGTGAAGCTGACCCCGGACACGGCCCGGACGCAGACGCCCTTGGAGTTAAAGCGCATATGGATGTTCTGCACATCCAGAATCTGCTTTTTGTCACTCATGGATCGTCTCCCCTTCCTTTTTGGCGTTGGGGCACCCGGTACAGGCGAAGCAGGCGATCTTGTGGTCGCCGCCCAGGTCGCACAGCTCCGGGTCGAACACGTTGCACACACCCTCGATCCGCTTGTGGCAGCGCTCATAGAAGCCGCAGCCGGCAGGCAGGTTCAATGCCAGAGGCACGGTGCCCTCAATGGAGAACAGCCGGTCCTGCTTCTTGGTGCCGATTTTGTGGACGGAGCCGATGAGGCCCTGGGTGTAGGGGTGCTGGGGATTCTTGTAGATTTCCGCCGCGGGGGCGGATTCCACGATTTTGCCCAGGTACATGACTGCCACCCGGTCGCACATCCGGGCCACGGTGCCCAGGTCGTGGGTGATGAACAGGATGGACATTCCGAAATCCTTCTGCAGGCTCTTCATCAGCTCCAGAATCTGGGCCTGGATGGTCACGTCCAGGGCGGTGGTGGGCTCATCGGCAATCAGCAGCTTCGGGTTACACACCAGGGCCATGGCAATCAGGGCCCGCTGGAGCATACCGCCGGAGAACTCGTGGGGGTACTGGTCGTAGCGCTTCTCCGCGTTGGCAATGCCCACCTTCTTCATAACCTCCAGGGAAAGCTCCTTGGATTTCTTCTTATCTTTGGTGATGTGAAGCCTGGTGGCCTCGTTGATCTGGTTGCCGATGGTATACATGGGGGAGAAGGCCACCATGGGCTCCTGGAAGATCATGGAGATTTGCTTGCCCCGGATGGAGCGGATTTCCTTGCCCCGGGGAGGCAGGCTCAGCAGGTCAATGGGGCCCAGGTCGTCGGCGTCGAAGAGAATCCGGCCCTCGGCCCTGCACTTTTTATCGTTGATGCCCAGGATTGCCTTGCTGGTCAGGCTCTTGCCGCAGCCGGATTCGCCCACCAGGCCCAGGGTTTCCCCCCGGCGGATTTCAAAATTCACCCCACGGACGGCAGTCAGCGTGCCTTCGTCGACTTTGATATTGACCCGCAGGTCCTTGATTTCCAGGATGGGGTCCTTGCTTGGATTACTCATGCTGCACACTCCTTTCTGCCGTCTTACTTATAGGGGTCAGCGGCGTCCCGCAGGCCGTCACCCAGGAAGTTGAAGGCCAGGACGGTCACGATCACGAAGACCAGGGGGATCATCTTCCAGGGACACTGGGCAACGGACACCAGGTCCTCGGTTTCCTTCAGCAGCACGCCCCAGCTGGTGGCGGGGGCCTTCATGCCCAGCCCCAGGTAGCTCATGGAGGTTTCGCCCAGAATGGAGGAGGGAATGCCCAGGGTCAGGTTCACGATCAGATAGCTTAAGAAGCCCGGCACCATGTGCTTGACGATGATCTTGAAATCGCTGACACCGGCAAGCCGCGCGGCCATGACGAAGTCCTCCTTGCGCAGGGAAATGAACTTGCCCCGGACTACCCGGGCCAGGCCCGTCCAGCCGATGAAGGACAGAATGATGGTGATGTACAGGTACATGGCGGAAACGGAAATTCCGGGAGGAATGGCAGCGGACAGGGCCATCCACAGCGGGATGCTGGGAATGGCAGAAAGCACCTCGATGACCCGCTGAATTACGTTGTCAATGACGCCGCCGAAGTAGCCGGAGATGCCGCCCAGCAGGATGCCCAGCACGAAACTGATGGCCGCGGACACGAAGGGCACCGTCAGCGACACCCGGGAGCCGAACAGGATTCGCGAGAAAATGCACGCGCCGGTGCTGTCCGCGCCGAAAATGTTGATGCGGGCCGAGTTATCCGGTTCCCCCGCTTCGTTCACCAGGCCGAACAGGTGGCGGTTGGTGGTAAACAGGCCCAGGAACTTGTACTCGATGCCCTCGGCGAAGAAATCGATGTAGTACCGCTCCTCGGTGTTCTCCCGGATTTCCACGGTGAAGGTTTCCCTGTTGTTGTACTTTTCCAGCTTGAACACATAGGGCCGGGTGAAATTGCCCTCCATATCCTTCCAATAGATTGTGGTGGGGGCGGTGTTTTTGTAAAGGGCGGAGAATTCCTCCAGGCCGTAGGGGGCGATGAAGTCGGCGAACAGGGCCCCCAGGTACAGTATGGCCAGCAGCGCCAGGCTGAACCTGGCCAGGGCGTGCTTCTTGAGCTTGCGCCACATCAGGGTCCACTGGGAGGCCAGGTAGTAGGATTCGTCCAGATCCTTCTGCTTTTTCTTCAGCAGTACCATATCCTCAGCTCCTTTCCGAGAACCGGATCCGGGGATCCAGCCATGCCAGGGCGATGTCGGAGAGCAGGGTTCCCACCACGACCAGAACCGCCTGAATGAGAACGATGGTGCCCGCCAGATACATATCCTGGGATTTGAGGGCGGTGAGCAGCACGGGCCCCTGAATCTGCAGGTTCATGACGATGGCAGAGACCGTGGAGCCGGAGAAAATGGTGCGAAGAGAGCCGGACATTCCGGAGACTACGGGGTTCAGCGCGGCCCGGAGGCAGTACTTGTAGGTGATGGTGGCCTCGCTGCAGCCCTTGGCCCGGGCGGTGAGGGTGTATTGCCGGGTCTGCTCGTCCAGCATCTGGGCCCGGACGGTACGGATGATTCCGCAGGTGCCGGAGGTGCCGATGACGATCAGCGGGATCAGGCACCGGCCCAGAAACTCCGGAACGTACTCCCAGCGCATTCCGTTCTGGAGCATTTCCGTGCTGAAAAGCCCCAGGTAGATGTTTCCGGTTTTAACATATATGTAATACATGATAATGATCGCCAGCAGGAAATTGGGGGTTGCCGTCCCCAGGAAGCCGACGAAGGACAATGCGTAATCGCCCGCGGAATACTGGTGGTTGGCGCAGTAGATGCCGATGGGCAGGGATACCACGTACTGAAACACCAGAATGACAAAGGACACGCCCAGGGTCAGATAGAGCCTGTCCATAATAACGCTCCAGACGGAGCGGCCGTATTCAAAGGAATAGCCAAAGTCGCCCTTGGTCACAATGTTTTTCACCCAGTTAAAATACTGGATATACCAGGGATCATCCAGGCCGAACTGCACACGCAGATTCGCGATATCCTCCGCGGAGAACACTTCGCCCTCGGCGGACATGGCGGCCACATAGGAGGTTACATAATCTCCGGGAGGCAGCTGGATGATAAAGAAGATCACAATGGAGATAATGATGATCGTTGGGATGAAGAGGAGAAGCCGTTTTCCGATGTATTTTGCCATTCGCGTTACATCCTTTCTGCCATCCTCAGAAAGCCCGGGACAAAAGCATTCTGAGGAAAATGCGAGAGGTAATTTCCGGGTTGGAGAAGTTACCTCTCGCATCTTTTACGTCAAGTTAAGGCTGCCGGCGCTCATAAGCAGAGCGGCAAATTGTTGTTTGATGAATTGAACACGCTGCGTTGTTACCGTAGGGGCGGCTATTAGCCGCCCGAACGCTTCAGCTTTTTGAGCGTTTCCGATAGAACGGAGCGCTTTCATAGAGGGAAGGTGGCGGGCGGATATTATCCGCCTCTACGATGGGGAATAAAAACAACAATTTTCAGACCAGATTTGCGGAACCGATCATGGGCAGCCTGGCTGCGGGAAATGAATTACTCCTGGATGTACCAGCACTGGCAGTGGGCGATGCCCATATCCCGGTAGATATCGGACCAGACACCGTCGGCCAGGAAGTTCTTGATCCGGGCGTTCACGGCGTGGTAGGTGGGAGCGGCTTCCACATAGGCGATGGTCCACATATTCTCCTCGTGGAGCTTCAGCATCTGCAGAGCGATCTCGGTGCGTTCGTCGGGATCGGAGGTCACATCCAGCTGCTTCTTCAGCTCGATGAGCTTCGCGAGATCACCGGTGGCGGTGGTCTCGTCCATGGTGCCGTACCAGGCCACGTTGGTGGCGTAGCCGGGAACCATGGAGTTGGGTTTCAGGATGATGGAGATGTCGCCGATGCCGGTGACGGGGAAGAGCATACACTCAATGGCGTTGGCCATCAGGTCGTTGTCGATGTTGCTTCTGTCGGAATCCTTGAAGGTGCACTTGATGCCGGCGGCCCGGAAGTAGGGCTCCAGAATCTTGTAGGTCTCGGCAGCGCCGTTGTCGGCAACGGACACGATGTTCAGCACGAAGTCGGTGCCGTCGGAGAAGTCGTAGAAGCCGTCAGCGCCCATGACCAGGCCGGCGCTCTCGAACAGGGTCTTGGCCTTGTCCACGTCATACTCGGTCCACTTGGAGGCCCACTCCTCGCTGTAGCCCAGGGCGCCCTTCTGGGGAGCGGCCTGGCCGGGAGCCTGCCAGCCGTCGGAGTACAGACCCGCGAACTCCTCGCGGTTGACACAGATGGACATACCCTGACGGAAGTCGGCGCTGTTGAAGAGGGCTTTCAGGTTGGGGTCATCCACGTTCAGGTTGAAGTGGAGCTGGGTGTTCACGTCGCCCCAGTCGCCGCCGGACCATTCGTAGATGTTGATCTTGGTGGCGGATTCCTTGATGGTGGGGATGCTCTCCATGGCTACGGTCTGGTAGTCCACGGTGCCGTCCAGCAGGAGCATCAGCTGCTGATCCACGTTGGAGACGGTGGTATAGACGATCTTATCAATGTAGGGCAGCTGCTGACCGGCAGCGTCCACCTTCCAGTAGTAGGGGTTGCGGACGAACTCATAGTAGTCGCCCTTGATGCTGTTCTTGCCTTCCTCGGTGGAGAGGACATAGGGGTTCAGGGTGGGGATTCCGGGGTAGTTCCAGAAGTAGTACAGCATCTCCTTGCCGGCCTTGCCGATGTCGGAGAACTCCACACCGCAGATCGCCTTGGCGGCTTCCAGAGCCTCGGCTTCCTTGGCGGTCTTGGCATCGCCGTCCTCCATGCCCTTGCTCTCGATGACCAGGTTCACCATGTTCTCAAAGACGTGCTTGGGCGCGTAGTGCCACTTGAGGTCAACAGTCAGAGCCTCGATGAAGTCGTACTTGGGGGTGCCGAAGGTCACGGTAAAGGTGGTGTCGTCAACCTTCTCCACCACGGCGGGATCGCCGTTGGCATCCTTGTGGCAGTTGCGAACGCCCTTGCCGTCCACCTTGTTCAGGCACACGGCGTTGTAGAACCATACGCAGTCCTCGGCGGTGAAGGGCTGGCCGTCGGACCACTTCATGCCCTCGCGCAGGTGGATGGTGTATACGGTGGCGTCGGCGTTGACGTCGTAGCCCTTGGCCACGTTGGGCTCCACGGCGCCGGAGGTGGTGAAGCGGAACAGGCCCTCCTCGATGGGCTTGCCGGCATCCCAGTTGCCGCCGCCGGCGGAACGCTTCAGTTCGCCGCCGTAGACGCCGATGGTGAGGTAGTCGGCATCCTCGACCATGATGTCCTCGGCCACGGGCAGACGGTCCTCCACGGCGCCGTAGGTGCCCAGGGCGGTGATGTAGGGAGCCTCGGTGTAACCGGCGGCGGGCTCGGTGGTTTCGGCCGGCTGGGTTTCGGCAGGCTGTGTGGTTGGGGTTTCCGTTGCGGTCGTGGGCTGCGCGGGCTGGCCGCAGGCGGCCAGGGACAGTACCATCACAGCAGCCAGAAGCAGAGCGATGAGCTTCTTCATTTTGTGTTCCTCCCATTATGATAATAATCCCAAATGCCATACATTCGGATTAACTAAATTATATCGCATCCCGGGAGGAACGTCTACGCATTACTTGTCTTTTTTCAAAAAGAAATATTGCAGATTTTGCTTTTTATAGTTGGAAAGCTGTGAAATTTTACGCAAATTATACAAAAACATTACCTTAATTTTGACATCGAAAAGTCAAAACCATTATTTAGGTTGTAATAAAATGCAATGTATGGGTTGCAATTCCAGCCGGGCTGTGCTACACTGAAGCCAAACCGGGGTTCCCGGCAGGGCCGGGGGATCGGACAAAAGGAGTTGGATTCATGGAGTACAATGTGCTGGAATTCGGGGCCGTGGGAGATGGGGTCACGGTGGATACCGCCGCGATCCAGGCTGCCATTGACGCCTGCCTGGCTGCCGGAGGCGGCCGGGTGACGCTGCCGGGGGGCCGCACCTACCGCAGCGGCGCTTTGATTCTTGGCTCCAATCTGGAGCTGCACCTGGAAATGGGGGCCGTGCTGAAGGGGAGCGATGAGATTTCAGACTATCTGCTGCCGGGAAGCACCTTCACCCCCGGGAAAATGGAGGTTCCCTCCTATATTAACTGCGAGTACAACGGCGCGCCCACCCATTATTTCCTCTATGCCAAGGACTGTGAGAATCTGGCCATTACCGGCCTGGGACGGATTGACGGGAATGGGGAGATTTTCTACGGAGAGGTCACGCCCTGGCATATTGACGGCTCCTTCTATCCCCGGGCGCCGCTGCTGTTCCTGGAGAATGTGGCCCGGCTGACCATCCGGGATGTCACCCTGGCCAACAGCGCCTTCTGGACGGTGCATATGGTGGGCTGCCGGGATGTGCTGATTGAGGGCATCCGGATTCTCAACAATCTGCGCATGGCCAACTGCGACGGCATTGACCCGGATCACTGCCGGAATGTACGGATCGCCAACTGCCACATCCGGTGCGCCGACGACTGCATCGTATTCAAAAATACTGCCGCGGCCATGCGCTACGGCCCATGCGAAAACATCACCGTCACCGGCTGCACCCTGACCTCCACCAGCGCGGCCATCAAATTCGGCAGCGAAAGCGAGGCGCTGTTCCGGGATATCCTGGTGGAAAACTGCGTCATTACCCGTACCAACCGGGGGATTTCCCTGCAGCTGCGGGACGGCGGCTCCATTGAGAATGTGATGTTCCGGAACCTGATCATCGAAACCAGGCTTTTTAAGAAGGGCGTGTATTGGGGCGCCGCGGAGCCCATCGCCATTACGGTGGTGCGCCGCAAGGAGGATACCCGGGTGGGGACGGTGCGGGACGTCTGCTTCAGCGGTATTTCGTGCCGGAGTGAAAACGGCATCCTCCTGTACAGCGAGGAGCCGGGAGGAATTTCCGGACTGCGGTTCCGGGATGTGTCGGTGCGGCTCTGGAGGCAGACGGAGCACCGGGCGGGTTACTGTGATCTGCGGCCCCAGGCCCGGGAGCTTCCCGCCTGGAGGGAGCTGTGCTATGTGAACGCCCGCAATGCCTCTGATGTGCGCTTTTCCGGCTGCAGCTTCCGGGCGGAGGAAGAGATGGACGACAGGATGCCCGATCCCTTCCATATGGAAAGTTGCCGGGATTTCCGGCTGGACCCGAAGGAATGCCTATGCTGATTCAGAACCTGGCCCTGTATGAGGACAAGTACGCCATCCGGGTGAACAGTGAAAACGACACCCTGTTCTATTATTTCGATTACGATGTGCGCAGCGCGGAGATCAACATGCAGTTCCAGCATTTCCACACCTTTTATGAGCTGTGCGTGCTGCTGTGCCCCCATGCCGTCCACTTCGTGGAGGGCAAGCCCTACCGGCTGGAGGCCTTTGACATCATCGGAATCCCGCCCAATGTGCTACACCAGACCCAGTACCCCGCGGGAAACCCCTGCAAGCGTCTGATCATCCAGTTTGCCATGCCGAAAACCGTGCCGGGACTGTCCAATGAGTACGAACAGCTGGTGGGCGTCTTTCACCGGGAGGTTCCCATTTTCCGGTTCGACGGGGAACTGCGGAAAAAGCTCTACGGAAAGCTCAACGATATTTTCCTCCTGGCTCCCAAAACCGACCCCATGCGGGATTTGATCATTCATCAGAAGTTTGTGGAGTTTCTGACCCTGCTGTACCTGAACCAGGGGAACAACCAGTATTCCAACGAGACGGAAATGAGCCCCATGGAGCGGAAAATCTACTCCATCACAAGCTACATCCACAGCCATTACTCCGAGGAGCTGTCCCTGGAGCGGCTGGCCCAGCAGTTCTGCATCAGCAGCTGCTACCTGTCCCACCAGTTCAAGGACGTCACGGGTTTCACCATCACGGACTATATCCAGATGACCCGGGTGCGCAATGTCCAGTCCCTGCTGATCAACACCCAGATTCCCATCACGGAGGCTGCGGTGCCCTGCGGCTTCGCCAGCTTCTCCCAGTTCAACCGGGTGTTCCGCAAGCACATCGGCATGTCCCCCTCCCAGTACCGCAAACAATACGCCATGGGACATTCGGAGTTTGAGCAGCCCCAATAACGCAGCCAGCCCGGACCGTTCGGTCCGGGCCGGCTTTTATCATTGAGAAGGAAAATTGTTGTTTACCGAGATTTTGTCGTAGGGGCGGCTATTAGCCGCCCGCAACCTTTCGTCTACCAAGCACCCTGTTTTATCGAAAATACCCAAAAAACGGAACGTTTCGGGCGGATAATATCCGCCCCTACGGTGTAAACAACAATTTATCTTCAAAAATGCGGATATGAGACTTCCGGCGCTGGTTCAGTCGGGCAGGGCGGTCAGGTACCAGAAATACTGGGGAGTTCCGGTGACGGCGGCGGTACAGACAAGCTCGGCGGAGTAGGCGGATTGGAATTCTTCCGGGAAGGAAACGTCCTTTTCCAGAACCAGGATGATTTCGGGGTAATCCTCCGGCTGAAACTCCTCAAGGGGAAAGCGGTTGGGATAGGGGTTGTCCGGGCCCAGAGAATCCCAGGTGTATATGGGCGCCGTGGGCTCGTAATAGGCCAGCTCCTGGCTGGGGTGGGTGGTGTACCGGGAAAGGACCACCCAGGCGTCGTGCTCCGGCAGAGCATCTACCAGGGCGCGGCTGATGCGGTCCTCCGAGGGAATCAGGGCGTGCTTGGCGGTGTAAGCCGCGTTGCTGATGCCGCCCATCAGGACTACGGTGATCACAGCGGCGAAGAGCGGCTCCTCCTTCATCCGGCTGAGCATCAGGGCAAAGGCGAACACTGCCAGGGGAAGAGAGGGAAGCAGATACCGGACGACAAACACCGGCCGGACGAGGATGGAGGCGGCCAGCCCGACGGCGGCGGTGCCCAGGGGAACGGCCAGAGCCAGCAGGCACACCTGAATATTCTCCCGCTCCCGGGCCGCCAGCAGGGAAAGGAAGGCTGCCAGAAACGCTGCTCCCGCGAACAGGGGGAACAGGACGACCGCGTTGGCGGAAAGGATTGTACGGACATAGCCAACAACCGATCCCAGAGTGATGGGTTCGATCCAGTAGGGATTGTTGATTTTATAGGCCAGCTGGGAAAGAAAGCTCCCCAGCCAGGGAAGGTACAGAAGAATTGTGGCACCGGAGGCCAGAAGCCAGGGCTTCAGCAGCTTCCGCTTTTTTGCCGCGGCAGAAACAAGAAGAATCAGGTAAATCACGCCCGCGGACACCAGGGAGAAATAGTGGGTATAGGCGGCGCAGACCCCGGACAGGGCAAACCCGGCCCAATCCCGTCCCAGATTCCATTGCCAACAGCGCCAGGCGAACAGGGCGTTCAGAAAAACAAACAGCTCCGCCAGGGAATACATCCGTGTTTCCGCCGCATAGGACATGGTATAGGGGTAGAGCAGATAGAGCAGCAGAAACAGCGCCGCCGTCTGTTTCCCGAAGAGCTTTGGAAGCTGGAATGCTGCCGTGACCAGGAGAATTATGCAGGGGAGGGCGGAGAAAAAGCGGACGGAGAAGAGGCTGTATCCGAAGGGCGCTGACAGAAGCTTCAGGAGAAAATAGTAGAGGGGCGGATGGACATCCGCCGCCGTGATTGCCCAGATTTCGGAAAAGCTGTGACGGAGCATGGCGAAGGTATAGGCTTCGTCCGCCCAAACCAGGGGATTTATGGAAAACACAGCATACATGGCCGTCCCACCCAGAATCAGCAGAAGGGACAGCACCCTGTAATGTTTTTCGATTACTGCGCGCATTTCTCAGCCTCCTCAAGGTTGCTTTCGCCCACCAGGTACAATGGGCGGTTTTTCACTTCCAGGTAGGTTCTCGCCAGGTACTGTCCGAAAACGCCCAGGAAAAACAGTTGAATGCCTCCCAGGAAGGTGATGATGCAGGCGGTGGAGGCCCAGCCGGAAACGGGGTCCCCAAACAGGAGCTTCCGGACAAAAATGAAGATGGTGGAGCCCAGGGAGATCAGGCAGAACAAAAAGCCAATAAAGGACGCAGCCACCAGGGGCACCGTGGTGAAGGCCACAATGCCCTCGATGCTGTATTTGAACAGCTTCCAGAAGGACCATTTGGTTTCCCCGGCGACCCGTTCCACATTTTCAAATTCGATCCACTTGGTTTTGAAGCCCACCCAGCCGAACAGACCCTTGGAGAACCGGCTGCGCTCCTTCATGGACAGCAGGGCGTCCAGAAACTTCCGGTTCATCAGCCGGAAATCCCGGGCCCCGTCCACGATGTCCACGTCGGACATCCGGTTGATGATCCGGTAGAACATCCGGGCGAAGAAGGAACGGATGGGAGGCTCCCCCTTGCGGGTGACTCGCCGGGTGGCGGCGGAGTCGTAGCCCTCCTGGGTGACTGCCCGGAGCAGCTCCGGCAGCAGGGAAGGGGGGTCCTGGAGGTCCGCGTCCATCACGGCGGCGTAATCCCCCCGGGCATGCTCGAATCCGGCATACATGGCCGATTCCTTCCCAAAGTTCCGGGAGAAAGAGATGTACTTTACCCGGCTGTCCGAGGCGGCCAGCTCCCGCAGAATGCGGAGCGTCCCGTCCCGGGAGCCGTCGTCCACAAAAATGAACTCGAAGTATGCATCCATCCGGTCTGTGACGGCTTTTGTCTCCGCCCAAAAGCTGGGAAGGGCTTTTTCCTCGTTATAGCAAGGGACAATCAAAGAGATCAGCGCGGGCATGAATTCGCTCACCCTTTCGTTTTCTCTGTCTCGTGTATTGCCTCCCCTGCTCCTTCGTCCGGGCGGCAGACGGACATGACTGGTGGGATGCGGGATGGGGTGGATTCAGCATCGGTCGGTTGCCGACCGGAGATGGGTTTCTCCATACTTTTTGCGGTCAGCAGACAGTACATTCCAAAGCTCCAGAAGGATACAGAGATGGAGCGGTACTGAAACCAGTAATGAATGGTGGTTGGCTGTGGGGCAGCCAGCATCCATACCAACGGCAGGGCACTGACAATCAGCAGAACGGCGTGCGCTTTCAAATCAGAAAAGCTTACCTTTCGGCGCAGAAATACGGTGCAGATGACGATTGTAAATGCCAGAATTGCCGCGGATAGGATTATCTTCCCAGCTTTATCGGAATACAGTGCGAACCAAATTGCGCGGATGGCCCGAAAAAGACTGTAAAAGGATTCATACCCCTGGGTTTTCTTAATTCCCAGCCGATAGACAAGGGATGTCAGACCATTCTCAAATCCATTCACCTCGGTGAACACTGTGGTAAGGGTCATTTTTATAAACCACATACCTAAGTAGCCTGCAAGCCAGGCGGCAGCGGATTTCACGAATTCGCGTGGAGCGGAAAAACTCTTGCGGCCTCTCCTCCAGCGCAGGATATACAGATACACAAAGGGGAGACCGAAGGTAACCAGAGGGGAAGAGTAGAAATCAAAGTACATTGTAATAATGCCAATCTCGAAGAAAAGAAGGCCGTCATACCGCTCCTGATCCACCAGCTTGGGCAGCAACAGCATGACCAGAAACGCAATCAGGAAGCAGCAGCTGAAATGGGGACTCATAACCACGATATAGGGCCGAACAAAGACAACACTCAGGGCAAACAGAAAGGCGGCTTTGGGGTGGACATGAACGGTTACTGAGCAAATCACCGCCGAAAACAATCCCAGCACAGCAATGGCCAGGTACCGGCGTATCTGGTAGTGATTCAAGAAAAGCAAAAGAAACCGCATCACACTCCGGGAGCCCATCCAGTAGCGGGCATAATACCCTGTGATGTGGGGATCGTCGGAATGGACGTAGTCATTCAGACTGGTTACAGGATCATCCTCCACGGTGCGGTACAGCGGGTTCGTCAGGATGCTTTCCGGATGGGAAATGGTCATTACGCTGCTCTCGGCAAGAATAATGGAATCAGTAAAATTATCTATGATAGAAGTATGATTGTGGTCTGCGATGGATGGATAACATCCCTCCTGAACCATGATATCAGCGGATTCCATAACATGGGTGTCGATGGGTGCCTGGGGGAGGCAGGAAGCTGCAAAAAGCAGTGTTATCCCGATAACGGTAGAGGCGAGCAAGGCGGTGAAATACCGGATAAAA
>SFHI01000105.1 GCA_004555705.1 Clostridiales bacterium
GGAATCGTTATATTGGTGAGGCTACTACAATCATAGAACGCAGAACTGCCAATGGAAGTAACACCGGCAGGAATCGTCACACTGGTGAGGTTTTCGCAATATTGGAACGCCAGATTACCAATGGAAATAACGCTGTTGGGGATTGTTACACTGGTGAGACTACTGCAAAACCTGAACGTTTCATTACAAATGGAAGTGACACCGTCAGGAATCGTCACTCTGGTAAGGCTATTGCAACCATAGAACGCACTCCCGCCAATGAAAGTAACGCTGTTGGGAATCGTCACACTGGTGAGGCTGCTGCAACTATGGAACGCGTAGCTACCAATAGAAGTAACGCCTTGCTCAATGGCAACAGTTTTCATCTGGCTGCCCTTGTCATACCAAGGCGCTCCCTCTTTGCTGGTATAATTCTTCATCGCTCCGCTGCCGGATATAGTCAGGGTGCCATCGCTCGTCAGATTCCATGTCACATTATTGCCTTCAGCACCACAGTCACCGCTTCCAAGAGATTTCGGCTGTTGCTTTACATAACACATCGGAATACAGCCGGAAACGCCGTTATAGGTGACATGGCCCCAGGCATCGGAGTTGCCCGCTGCTCCGCTTGCTTTTGTAATTACAATCTCTGTTCCCAATGGGATTTTTCCGAGTATGTTGCCCTCAACCGAATGCCCTTCACGGATTGCAAGCTCACTGGTATTACAAACAACATAACTGCCTGCATACTGTTCTGAGCAGCTGCAGTTGTCGCTATTTTCATAACCCTCACAAGGTTCAAAAAACCAATTCTGGGAATCATACAACTCATTTCGTGGGAACAGCTTCACCACTGCATTTTCTTCGCAGGTGGCATTGTCCACATCCAAGAACATATCATTCTCTGCTGTGATGATGTAATAGGATTTCTCTTCATCCTCAGCGGGAAGAATTACCCAATGCTGCTGCGGTATCTCGCTGTATTCCCGCAACTCCATTTGCGTGTTTTCGGCAAATTCCGAACTGCGGGCGGTAACCACAGATGCTTTCGAACTGTCGTAAATTACGAAGTATCCGTTCTCCAATTGAGAGACGTAGAAAACTTGAGAGTCACTTTCCCCAGTAGTAACGCAAGAATATGAACTGCTGGAGAGCGTGAGTTTATAATCGCGATCCAGTTTTGTGGTAATCCGATAGAAGCCGCTGGAAAGGCTATCCGAAGGGCTGTCTTCGAGGCTGAACGTCGAAGCACCACGCAGCCCCCAAGTGGTATCCGCTTCTGTTGCCGTACTACCATAATACTCAGTGGGAGCGGGTTCGTCGGAGGCTCCCTCTGCACAGTCCGCGCATTCAAAACCACAGGGAGTCTCCGCAGTCTCCTTCGCGTAGCCGCAAGCAGCATCGTGCTGGTGCTGACAATTCAGCGCCTTTGTCACACAGCCAGTTTCCTCAGAGCAGACATGATCGCAGGGAATCTCTGCCACGGCTTCCACATAGCCGCAGCCCTCGGTATGTACAATCTCGCCGTTCTCATCCGGCTGGCAGTCGCAGCTCTGGCCTTCCACCGCCGGAACATAGCCGCAGTCTCCGTGGGTATGGACACACTCCGTCACCGACTGATAGCATTCCTCCGTGTGCGCATGACCGCAGTCGTGTCCCGCCACAGCCGCAGAGTATCCACACTCCGTCGTGTGCTGCGTGTGGTGTTCGCACAGACCATCTGCCTCTGATGCGAATGCTGTTGCCGGGACATATCCCAACACCATAACGAACGCAAGTATGCTGCAAAGTGTTCGTTTGAACCAGTTGGTTTTCATATTCAGGCCCTCCATTGTGAACCAAATCTTTCCATGATTACAATATACCATTTTATAAGCGTTTGTCTATAGATAATGAAACAAAAAGCCGGACAATTTGCCGCTTGAGCAATGTTCATCCAAATTTGTTTTTGCTGCGTCCGTGCAAATCGCTGGTGTGCCGTGTTTCCTCGCGTACTCCAGAGTCTGCCAAGCGCCACTACTTTTGTGCAGAACATAAAACACAGCCGTTGACACCACCCCAAGTTTCCTGTCATTGCGAGACCAGTGCGCACACTGGTCGTGGCAATCCCCCGGTTAGTGGGGAAATGTACCGAATAGTACCTGAAAGAGTGGAAGTTACCGCTATTTTTGGTGGTAATCGTTACCTGGTTCCTTTCAACCGGGGGATTGCCACGCCAGTGTGCGCACTGGCTCGCAATGACAGCAAAGAACGTACAAACAACAGTTTATCTGCCAGTCAAAGCCGATGGCCGAAATCGGTTTTTTCTTGTATCCGCGCGGGAAATATGGTATACTCAAAAGAAAAATCAGGAGGAACCCCATGGATCTTACCGAACTGAAACAAAAAATGGATCAGGCCCATTACATTTATGACGACACCCTGGCAACCACCGTGTATGTGGCCCTGGCACTGGGCCGTCCGCTGCTCATTGAGGGCGCTGCCGGTGTAGGCAAAACCGAGGTGGCCAAGGTCATGGCCTCGGCCCTTGACCGGGACCTGGTGCGGCTGCAGTGCTACGAAGGCCTGGACGAGGGCAAGGCCCTCTACGAGTGGAACTACCAGAAGCAGCTGCTGGCCATCCAGATCCACCGGGACAGTGGGGACACCGACGCACTGAAGCGCCACCTGTTCTCGGACGAATACCTGCTGGAGCGGCCCCTGCTCAAGTCCATCCGCTCGGAAAAGCCCGTGGTGCTGCTCATCGACGAAATCGACAAGGCCGACGAGGAATTCGAGGCCTTCCTCTTAGAGCTTCTGTCCGAAATGCAGGTCACCGTCCCCGAGATCGGCACCATCCGGGCCAAATCCATCCCCTTCGTGGTGCTGACCTCCAACCGCAGCCGCCCCTTGAGCGAGGCCCTCCGGCGACGGTGCGCCTACCTTTATATTGAATACCCGGACATGGAAAAGGAGCTGGCCATTCTGCGGGCCAAGCTCCCCCATGTGGACGACCGGCTCTGCGCCCAGGTGGCCCTGGCGGTGCAGCGCCTGCGGTCCAACGAATCCATTCTGAAAAAACCCTCCATCGCCGAGACCCTGGACTGGGCTGCGGCCCTGGACGCCCTGGGCATCCGGGAGCTGACCCCCGACGCCCTGCGGCAGACCGGGGGCTTCGTGCTGAAGAACAACGAGGATATGAGCGCGTTGCTGCAGCAGCCGGAGCAGCCCCACTGCGGTCACTGCCATGGATGAGAAGGTCTACCTGGAGAAGCTCTCCGCCTTCTCCCGGATGCTCCGGCTGGAGGGGCTTTCCATCGGCCCCCGGGAGACGGCGGACGCGGCCCAGATTCTGATTGGGCTGGGGCTCGATAACCGGGAGACGGTGAAAACCGCCCTTCGCACCGTGTTCGCCTCCTCCCGGGACGAGCAGAAGGTCTTTGACCGGATGTTTGACGGGTTCTTCCTCTCCGAGGAGGCTATGCGCGCCCAGGCCAAAGAGCGGCAGGCCCGGGAGCAGGAGCAGCAGCGCCAGCGGCAGGAGGCGGAGCAGGATTTCGCCCGGTTTCCCGAGCAGCTGAAGCTCACGGAGCAGCAGCGGGAAACCTACGCCGCCATGGGCGAGGAGGCCCGGCAGCGACTGCGGAGCTTCCTGGACAAGTACCAGGGGGTGGCCCAGCGCAACCCCAATCTCTATGGGGAGTTCATCCACTCGGTATTCGCCAAAACCCTGATGGAGCAGCAGCTGCTGCTGGAAAACGCCGGGGCGGGCTGCGAGGCCGCCGACCCGGAAATCGGTATTCTCTACCGGGACATCTCCGAATTCCGGGATCAGGACCTTCCCAAGGCCATTCACATCATCCGCTCCGTTGCCGCCCGGATCAACGGCGACCTGTCCCGCCGGGGCAGCCGCGGGGGCCGCAGCGGCAAGCTGGACTTCCGGGGCACCATCCGCAAGGGATTGGAAACCGGCGGCAGCTTTTACCGCCTGCGCTACCGGAAAAAGCCCCGGCGGAAGAAGCGGCTGGTGATTCTGTGCGATGTGTCCGGCTCCATGATGCAGTTTTCGGAGTTTGCCCTGCGGTTTATCCAATCCCTGAACCAGGTGTCGGAGAATTCCCGCACCTATCTCTTCTCCGAGACCATGGTGGAAGCGGACCCCTTCCGGCTGCAGAACATGGATACCTTCCGCGCCTTCGTGGGGGATTCCGGCATCTACGGCCGGGGCACCGACCTGGGCACGGCCCTGGCCACCCTCTGCGCCGGCAGGCCCCCGGTGCTGGGAAAATCCACCACCCTGCTGATCCTCTCCGACACCAAAACCATTGACCAGCCCCGGGCCATCGCGGCGCTCACGGAGGCCAAGCGCCAATGCGGGCGGGTGCTGATCCTGAACCCCATTCCCAAAAACAAGTGGCCCTACCTTCACAGTGTCCAGGCCATGGCGGAGGTCTGCACCATGGTCCCCTGCTCCACACTGCGGGAGCTTGCCGCTGCCTGCCGCAGCCTGGGCAGAACCATAGAGAATTGACCGCACACAGTCAGGCGGACAAATTGTTGTATGCTGAATAAACGCTGTCATTGCGAACCAGTCCGCAGACTGGTGTGGCAATCCCCCGGTTGAACGGAACCAGGTAACGATTACCACCAAAAATCGCAGTTAACTGGGGGATTGCGAAACCAGTGTGCGCACTGGTTTCGCAATGACAGGAAACTTGAAGGCGAAGCCGCCAAACAACAATTTGTCGCTTCGTCATCCAATATCCCCCCTCCCCTTTTCTCCTCCTTCCTCCAATTTCCACTCCAATTTTAATAAAAATATGGAAATACCGATTGACATTTTCCCTGCCTTGGTGGTATATTAGGACAGTCAAATACTCCCCGGGCGTACAAAAGTCCGCGGGATAGGAACGAAGGAGAGATAAGACTATGAAAAAAATCATTGCTCTGGCGCTGGCTGTTCTGATGCTGGCGTCTCTGGCCGCCTGCGGGTCCTCCGGCAGCGGCAAGTACAAGGTAGGTATCTGCCAGCTGGTGCAGCATCCGGCGCTGGATGCCGCCACCCAGGGCTTCCAGGACGCTCTGACCAAGCAGCTTGGGGACAAGGTGGAGTTTGATGTCCAGAACGCCTCCGGCGAGCCCACCAACTGCACCACCATCGTCAACGGCTTTGTGTCTTCCAAGGTTGACCTGATTATGGCCAACGCCACCCCCGCCCTCCAGGCCGCCAAGGAAGCTACCGCCACCATCCCCATCCTGGGCACCTCCGTTACCGACTACGCCTCCGCTCTGGAGATTGACGGCTGGACCGGCACTGTGGGCACCAACATCTCCGGCACCTCTGACCTGGCGCCTCTGGACGGCCAGGCTGCCATGATCAAGGAGCTGTTCCCCGACGCCAAGACCGTGGGCATCCTCTACTGCTCCAGCGAGGCCAACAGCCAGTACCAGGTGGACGTGATCACCGGCTGCCTGACGGCCTGCTCCAGCGATGTGATCTACATCCCCACCGATAACACCGCCGCCTCCAACACCGAGGCCATTGCCAACGTGGTGCTGCCCGCCAAGGTGCCCGTAGTGGCCGGCGAGGCCGGTATCTGCAGCGGCTGTGGCGTAGCCACCCTGTCCATCAGCTACTATGACCTGGGCTATGCCACGGGTCTGATGGCCGCCCAGGTACTCACCGGCGAGGCCAAGATTTCCGAGATGCCCGTGCAGTACGCCCCCGAGTTCACCAAGCAGTACAACGCTGCCAACTGCGACGCCCTGGGCGTCACCGTTCCCGGCGATTACTCCCCCCTGGAGGGCTAATTCCCCCTGAATCCAACAGCAGGACAGGGTATCCACCCTGTCCTGCTAATTCCTGTTTCTGAGGTACATCAACATGCTATCACTTCTCAACGCCATACCGGGCGCCGTGACCCAGGGAATGCTGTGGGGCATCATGGCCATCGGTGTTTACCTGACCTTCCGGATTCTGAACGTGTCGGTGTGCGTCATGCTCATGCGCTCCGGGTGCAATCCCTTGGTTGCCCTGCTGTGCGCGGTGCTGGCCGGAATGCTGGCGGGGCTGGTCACAGGCCTGCTGCACACCCGCTGCGCCATTCCGGCAATTCTGGCCGGTATTCTCACCCAGCTGGCGCTGTACTCCATCAACCTTCGGATCATGGGCGGCAAGGCCAACCAGCCCATCGGCGTGGATAAATACGATCTGCTGGTTTCCCAGCGGTACGTCCGGGACCTGAGCCTGGAAAACCCAATCCCGCTGGTGATCCTGATTCTCGCCGTGGTGGTGGGAATCCTCTACTGGTTCTTCGGCACCGAATACGGCAGCGCCCTGCGGGCCACCGGCGCCAACCAGAACATGGCCCGTGCCCAGGGCATCGATACCAAAATCGGAATCACCGTGGGCCTGATGATCTCCAACGGCCTGGTGGCCCTGTCCGGCGCGCTGCTGGCCCAGTACCAGGGCGCGGTGGACGTGAACATGGGCCGGGGCGCCATCGTCATCGGCCTGGCGGCGGTCATCGTGGGCGAGGTGCTCTTCGGCAAGGTGTTCCACAATTTCGCCCTGAAGCTCACTGCCGTAGCCCTGGGCGCAGTGGTCTACTACCTGGTAATCCAGGTGGTGCTCCAGCTGGGCCTGAACACCAATGACCTGAAGCTGCTGACCGCCCTGGTGGTGGCCCTGTTCCTGGCGATTCCCTACTGGAAATCCCTGGCAAAGCCCAAAAAGCAGCGCTTAGGAGGTGACGGCCATGCTTGAGCTGAGGAACATTCACAAGACCTTCAATCCCGGCACTGTCAACGCCAAGAAGGCTCTGGACGGCCTGAACCTGACGCTCCACGAGGGAGATTTCGTCACCGTCATCGGCGGCAACGGCGCGGGCAAGTCCACCATGCTTAATGCCATTTCCGGCACCTTCGCCATCGACGAAGGGCAGATTCTCCTGGACGGCAAGGACATCACCCGTCTTCCGGAGCACAAGCGGGCCCAGTACCTGGGCCGGGTGTTCCAGGACCCCATGATGGGCACCGCCGCCACCATGCAGATTGAGGAAAACCTGGCTCTCGCCGCCCGGCGGGGGCAAAGGCGAACCCTGCGTAAAGGCATCACCCGGGCAGAGCGGGAGAATTACCGGGAGCAGCTGAAGATTCTGGACTTAGGCCTGGAGAACCGGCTCACCGCCAAGGTGGGGCTCCTCTCCGGCGGCCAGCGGCAGGCCCTGACGCTGCTGATGGCCACCCTGCGCCAGCCCCGGCTCCTCCTGCTGGACGAGCACACCGCGGCCCTGGACCCCAAGACCGCCGCCAAGGTGCTGGAAGCCACGGAGCGGATCGTCAGCCGCTCAGGCCTCACCACCCTGATGATTACCCACAACATGCGCGACGCCATCACCTACGGCAACCGGCTCATCATGATGTACGACGGCCATATCGTGGTGGATGTCTCCGGCGAGGAGAAAAAGCACCTGACTGTGGAGCACCTGCTGGGCCTGTTCAGCCAGGCCTCCGGCTCCACCGAGGTCAACGACAAAATGGTTCTGTCCTAATACTCCGGGCGGGGATCCTTCCCCGCCCTTTTCCCGCCCAAAAAGCAGTGCGATAAATTGTTGTTTAGCAAAATAAATGCTGTCATTGCGAGCCAGTGCGCACACTGGCGTGGCAATCCCCCGGTTAGAGGGGAAATGTACCGAAATGTACCCGGGAGAACGGGAGTCACCGCGATTTTGGGTGGTAATCGTTATATGGTTCCTTCCAACCGGGGGATTGCCACACCAGTCTGCGGACTGGTTCGCAATGACAGTTCTTTTTTGGTACTGTAAACAACAAATTATCGTTCCCGCCGTATCCTTTCTATACATCCGCAAAGGAGGAATCCCATGGAACCCACGCAGTTACTGGAAATCCTGCAGGTCGCGGCCAGGCTGAAAACCACGCCCCGGCACTGCGAAACCGCCCCGGGCCGGAGGGAGAGCGTGGCGGACCACAGCTGGCGCATCGCTCTCATGGCCATGCTGCTGACCCCCGAGTTTCCGGAGGCGGACATGAACAAGGTCCTCCGGATGTGCCTGATCCACGACCTGGGAGAGGCCTTCACCGGGGACATCCCCACCTTCGACAAAACGGAAGCGGACGTGCAAAAAGAGGATGACCTCTACGCCGCCTGGGTGGAAACCCTGCCCGGGGAAACAAGAGCGGAATTCTCCTCGCTTCTCGCGGAAATGAACGCCCTGGAAACCCCGGAGGCCAAAATCTACAAGGCCCTGGACAAGCTGGAGGCGGTGATCTCCCACAACGAGTCGGACATCTCCACCTGGCTGCCCCTGGAATACGACCTGCAGCTGACCTACGGCGCAGAAAACGTGGCCTTCAGTCCCTTCCTGAAGGCTCTGAAAGAAGAAAACAACCGCGTCACCCGAGAAAAAATCCGCGCCGCAGGCAAATGATCCAGCCCTATAAATTGTTGTTTAGCGGCTTCGCCGAATTGACAATTGACAATTGACAATTGACAATTGACAGTTGACAATTATTGTGTCCCTCTGGGACGATTTTGAAATAAACTAGCACGTTTTCGCTTATAAATGTTTTAATTTCATCCCGTAGGGATTCCTTAATTGTCAATTGTTAATTGTCAATTGTCAACAGACGGCTGTCCGCCGTCTGTTTTTTGTCGTTTATTCCACCGCGCCCAGATATTCCTCCAGGCAGAGTCCCGAACTTTTCAGCTCCATGGCCACCTTCACGCCCACATAGCGGAAATGCCAGGGCTCGTCGATGATGCCGGTGATCTCCGCCTTCTCCGCCCGGTAGCGGACGATGAAGCCGTACTCCCAGCAGTGCTCGTTCAGCCAGGCAATGGCCTTGCCGGGGAGGGCCACGGTCTCCCGGGCCTTGGCGTAGGCCACCTGGTAGGAGTCCCCCTTTTCCTCGTATTCCTTGGTTCTCAGCTCCAGAATCTCCTTCTGCTGGGCCACGGTACGGTAAGCGGAGTTAAAGTCATATTCGATGCCCGCCTGCCGGCAGTCCGCCAGCATCCGGACCAGGGGCGCGTAGCACACCGTGGACACCTGATTCCAGCCCTCCACGGTTTTCAGCTCCATGGTGTAGTAGCTGGGCACCGGGTGGTTTTCGTTCACCAGAATCACATGGATTCCCCCGGGACTGAAATAGTGCATTTCCCCGTCGATCTCGGTAGGCCCCACCGCGGCGGAGCCGTCGTCCTGCAGGTAGTATTGGTCCCAGCCCTGGCTCAGCCAGCCGGTCTGCATCACGCCGTCGGAGCCGAAATAGTAGAGCTTGCAGTCGATTTCCTGCCAGCGGGTGGCCATGGGCCCCTCGGGCAGGTAGTAGATCAGCTCCCCCTCCAGGGTGTCCCATCCGGTGTACATGGCGCCGTCCTCCAGGAACTTGTAGTCCCCGCCGTCCAGGCGAACAAGCCCCGTATCCATGCTGCCGTTTTCCCGGAAGTGATAGCGCTCCCCATCGATGTCCTGCCAGGAGGTGACCATGGCGCCGTCGGAGCCAAAGTAGAACCTCCGCCCCTCGTAGTCCAGCCATCCCAGGTGCATGGCCCCATCGGGCTCCAGATAGTACCGCTTTCCCCCGATGTCCCAGAAGCCCGTGTCCAGAGTGCCGTCCCCGCTGAAATAGAACCGCTTTCCGTCCAGCTCCTGCCAGTAGGTGGCCATGGCATGGCTCTCCGGGGAGAAGTAGTAGCGGCTGCCATCAATTTCCTGCCAGCCGGAAACGTAATTCCCCCGGAAGTCCTTATAATAGTAAACGCCTCCGTTTTCCGCCCAGCCGCCCCGGTCCACATGGGTATCGTACCAGTACCAGCCCGCCCCGGCGAGGACCCCCGTCAGCGTCAGAACCAGCAGGATAATCAGGAGGATTTTTATGGATTTTCGCATACTTTGCCTCCTAAGGAAGCTTTGGATGATTCGGCAAACCGATTTCATCATAGGTTTCCCAAAAATGGTTGAAAATATTGTATCACGTCCTGCCGGCGAATGCAAGTGTCCCTCTTCCGGGGAATCGGGTTGACAAATCCCGTCCCGGGAATGTATACTAATAGACGTGTATTTTATTCGCTATTTGTGCAAGGAGGTACCAATGACAACTGAAGAAAAAAAGGAGCTTCAAATCACGGCCTGCAAGGTGCGTATGGGCGTGATTGAGGGCACCCACGGCGCCAAGGCGGGCCATCCGGGCGGGAGCCTGTCCGCGGCGGACGTATTCACCTATCTGTATTTCAAGGAGCTGAACATCGACCCCAAAAATCCCAAGTGGGACGGCCGGGACCGGTTCGTGCTTTCGAAGGGCCACACCGCCCCGGGCCTGTACGCAGCTCTGGCCCAGCGGGGCTTCTTCCCCGTGGAGGACCTGCCCACCCTGCGCCACATTGACAGCTACCTGCAGGGCCACCCCAACATGGCCACCGTCCCCGGTGTGGATATGTCCACCGGCTCTCTGGGCCAGGGAATTTCCTGCGCCGCGGGCATGGCCCTGGGCCTGAAGCACCAGGGAAGCGCGTCCCGGGTCTACACCCTGCTGGGCGACGGTGAGATTCAGGAGGGCCAGGTCTGGGAGGCCTGCATGTTCGCCGCCCACTACAAGCTGGACAATTTCGTGGTCATCGTGGACAACAACGGCCTGCAGATCGACGGGCCGGTAAGCAAGGTCATGAGCCCCTATCCCATCGACGAGAAACTCCTCTCCTTCGGCTTCCACGTCCGCACCATCGACGCCCACGACTTTGACCAGATTGAGGAAGCCTTCCACGAGGCCAGAACCGTCAAGGGTCAGCCCAGCGCCATCATTCTCAAGTCCACCAAGGGCAAGGGCGTCAGCTACATGGAGAACAACGTGGGCTGGCACGGCAAGGCCCCCAACGATGCCGAGTATGAGCAGGCCATGAACGAGCTGAGCGCGGCGCTCAGGGAATTGGAGGCGTAATCAGATGGCAGACGTAAAGAAAATCGCCACCCGGGACAGCTACGGCAAGGCGCTTGTGGAACTGGGCCGGGAGCATGAGAATATTGTGGTTCTGGACGCAGACCTGGCCAACGCCACCAAGACCGGCGTTTTTCAGAAGGAATTCCCCAACCGGCACTTTGACTGCGGCATTGCCGAGGCCAATATGATGTGCGTAGCTGCCGGGCTTTCCACCACGGGCCTGGTGCCCTTTGCCAGCTCCTTCGCCATGTTCGCCTCCGGGCGGGCCTTTGAGCAGGTGCGCAACTCCATCGGCTACCCCCACCTGAACGTGAAGATCGGCGCCACCCACGGCGGCATCAGTGTGGGCGAGGACGGAGCCAGCCATCAGTGCTGCGAGGACTTTGCCCTGATGCGCTCCATCCCCGGCATGGTGGTCATCTGCCCCGCCGACGATGTGGAGGCCCGGGCCGCGGTGAAGGCCGCCTACGAATACGAAGGCCCGGTGTATCTGCGCTTCGGCCGTCTGGCCGTGCCCGTGTTCCATGAGGAGGAGGGCTATACCTTCCGCATCGGCAAGGGCGAGGTGCTCCACGGCGGCGCGGACGTGGCCATTATGGCCACGGGCCTGATGGTCTATGAGGCTCTCCAGGCCGCCCAGGCCCTGGAGGCCGAGGGCATCCACCCCATGGTGGTGAACCTTGCCACCGTCAAGCCCCTGGACGAGGAGCTGGTGCTGGCCGCGGCCAAGAAGTGCGGCAAAGTCATCACCTGCGAGGAGCACTCCGTCATCGGCGGACTGGGTGAGGCCGTGTGCAGCCTGCTCTGTGAGAAACTCCCCACCCCGGTCAGGCGCATCGGCGTGGGCGATGAATTCGGCCACTCCGGCCCCGCCGTACCTCTTCTCAAGCAGTTCGGCCTCAGCGCCGAGCACATTACGGAAGTTGCCCGGGATTTCTGCAAATAACCCCCCACGCCCCTCTCCCAAAGCGGAGAGGGGCGATTTCATACGCACGGTCAGCAAAAGATAAATTGTTGTTTGTCGCTTCGCCTCAAAGTTTCCTGTCATTGCGAGCCAGTGCGCACACTGGCGTGGCAATCCCCCGGTTAGAGGGGAAATGTACC
>SFHI01000106.1 GCA_004555705.1 Clostridiales bacterium
AGGGGTCTCCTGGCAGTTCACTACGGATGATGCTAGAATAAGGCTCAAACATCTCTATCCGGAAATAAAGTTTTAAGAGGGACTAACTAGTAGGGGCGGCTATTAGCCGCCCGAAACGTTACGGTTTTTGAGCATTTTCGGATAAAATGGACATTTCCGTAGTCGTCAAGTTGCGGGCGGATAATATCCGCCCCTACGGTGATATTGCTGTAAACAACAATTTAACTGTCTGCTTCGAAACCACTATGAGCAGGGAAGCCGCTTACAGCCAGCCGGCATCTTCGGACTCGGACTTGCGCTGGCGAAGAAGAAGGGTGCGGACGGTTTCCCGGGGGTCGGCGTTTTCGTAGAGCACCTGCCAGGCTGCCTGGATGATGGGCATTTCCACCTGCTGGCGCCGGCACAGCTCCATGGCGGAACGGGTGGCGTAATATCCCTCCACCACGGCGCCCACGGCGTCCATGGCCTGCTGGGGAGACATTCCCTGGCCAATGAGAATGCCCGCCCGGCGGTTGCGGGAGTGCCGGGAGGTACAGGTGACGATTAGGTCTCCAACGCCGGCCAGACCGGCGAAGGTCTCCTTCCTGGCTCCCAGGGACACCCCCAGCCGGGCGATTTCGGTAAGGCCCCGGGTCATGAGCATGGCGGCGGTGTTGTCCCCAAAGCCCATTCCGTCCACTACGCCGGCGCACAGGGCGATGACGTTTTTCAGCGCACCGCCCAGCTCCGCGCCTATGGCATCGGGGCTGGTGTAGACTCGGAAGGAATCGGACATAAAGGCGTCCTGGACGAATTCCGCGATCTCCCGGTTTTCGGAGGCGGCCAGGCATCCGGTGGGAATCTCCCGGGAGACCTCTTCCGCGTGGCAGGGGCCGGAGAGGGCCGCGACGCTGCGGCCTGTTTCCTGGGCCACGACCTCGCTCATGCGAAGCAGGGTCCCGGATTCAATGCCCTTTGTCACGGATACCATCACGGTATCGGAATCCAGGTAGGGGGCAATGGCGCCGCAGACCTGGCGGATGGGGAAGGAGGGGGAGGCGATGACCACCAGGGGACAGCCACGCACGCAGCCGGGGTCAGCGGAGACCGTAAGCTCCGGAGGAAGTGGCACGTCGGGCAGACGGGGATTGACCCGGGTATCCTGAACTTGGGCGGCCTTTTCCGGCCTGTGGCACCAGAGGGTGGTGTCGTGTCCGTTCTTGCACAGAAGCAGGGCCAGAGCGGTTCCCCAGGCCCCCGCGCCAATAACTGCTGTTTTCATGGGTTCTTTCCCTTTCCGAAGAGATTGGTTTTCCGTTCCTCACCCTTCACAAGCCGTAGGATATTTCCCCGGTGCATGAAAATGGTCAGTCCGCCCAGGAAAACAGAGGCCGCAATCAAAATCGGGCTGTCCCGGTAGACAATGGAGAAGCCGACGGAAAAGGTAGCGGCTCCCAGGACGGAGCCCAGGGAAACGTACTTGGTCAGAAAATACGCGCAGGCAAAAACCACCACCAGAGCGACGCCGACACGCCAGTCCATGGTCATGGCCGCGGCCAGACCGCACAGAATGCCCTTACCGCCCCGGAAGCCCAGCAGGGCAGGGAAGTCATGTCCCACCATCACGGCAATCGCGCCCAGCATCAGGCCCTCCCGGTGGAGGCCGAAGGGCTCCAGCAGAAGCCCGGCACAAAGACAGGCAACAACGGCCTTCCCTGCGTCAATCAGGACAACAAACAGGGCGCTTCCTCTGCCGTAGCTGCGGATGAAATTGGTGAGGCCCGCGTTGCCGCTTCCATGGGAGCGCACGTCGTCCCCGGCCACAATGGCGGACATACAAACCGCGCCGTTCAGATTGCCCAGAAGATAGGCGGTCAGGGCGGCGATGACGATGCTGTAACAGAGCATTCTTTACTCCTCCTTGTCACCCTTCTGGCGGATGGTGATGCGAACGGGGGTGCCCTGAAGGCCGAAAACCTCCCGAATCTGGTTTTCCAGATACCGCTGGTAGGAGAAGTGGAAGAGCCGGGCGTCATTGCAGAAGATGACGAAATGGGGAGGCTTGGTGCCTGCCTGGGTCATGTAGTAGATTTTCAGGCGGCGGCCCTTGTCCGTGGGGGGCTGTACCCGGGCAGTGGCGTCCGCCAGGACGCTGTTCAGGGCACCGGTGGTGATGCGGCTGGTATTCTGGGTGTAGACATCCTGAATCACCTGGAAGAGCCTGTCCACCCGCTGACCTGTGAGGGCGGAGAGGAACACCACGGGAGCGTAGAGCATATAGCTTAGCCCATCCCGGACGGCGGCTTCCTTGTCCCGCATGGTGTTGGTTTCCTTATCCTCCACCGCGTCCCACTTGTTCACTACGATGATAGCAGCCTTGCCTGCCTCATGAACCAGCCCGGCGATTTTGGTGTCCTGCTCGGTGACGCCCTCGTTGGCGTCAATGAGAATCAGGCACACATCCGCCCGGTCGATGGCGCTGATGGTGCGCATATTGGAATATTTTTCGATGGCGTCATCCACCTTGCTCTTGCGACGCATACCGGCGGTGTCGATGAAGCAGTATTTTCCGGTCTCGTTTTCGAAGTAGGAGTCGATGGCGTCCCGGGTGGTGCCCGCAATGTTGGAGACGATGACCCGCTCCTCCCCGAGAATGCGGTTTAAGAGGCTGGATTTGCCCACGTTGGGCTTGCCCACGATGGCGACATTGATGATGTCGCTTTCTTCTTCCTCGGCGGCGTCATCGGGGATGTTTTCCAGCACCCAGTCCAGAAGGTCGCCGGTGCCATGGCCGTGGATGGCGGAGGTTTCAAACAGGTCCCCAATGCCCAGGGAGTAGAATTCGTAGACGTCGGGATTCACGGGGCCCACGGAGTCGCACTTGTTCACCGCCAGGGCGATGGGCTTCCCGGATTTGCGCAGCATGGTGGCCACATCCTGGTCCGCCGCGGTGACGCCGCTGCGGACATCGGTGACCATGATGATGGCGTCCGCCAGTTCAATGCCGATTTCCGCCTGACGGCGCATGAATTTCAGCATATCGTTTTCCGTATTGGGCTCGATTCCGCCGGTATCCACCAGGGAGAAGTGCCTGCCGCACCATTCGCACTGGCCGTAAATCCGGTCCCGGGTGACGCCGGGGGTATCCTCCACAATGGAGGTGCGCTGTCCGGTGAGTTTATTAAAGAGCATGGACTTGCCCACATTGGGCCGTCCCACGATGGCTACCAGGGGTTTTGCCATAAGCCAACATCCTTTCTTGGAAAAGATTCAATATATTATGTCATAGAAATCCCGCAAAAGCAATGGGAAATCCCGCGATTCACATATTCTTTACAGTTTCTGCCGCGGAAAAACCGCCCGGAAACGGAAAAAGAGGAAGGCAAGCATGCCTTCCTCCGGTTTTTCCGCTTTGTGCCTTACTCAGCCTCGACAGCCAGAACCTGACGGCCGTTGTAAGAGCCGCAAGCCTTGCAGGCTCTGTGGGGCATAACGGGCTCACCGCACTTGGGGCAAACCGCAACGCTGGGAGCGGAAAGCTTCCAGTTGGAGCCACGGCGCTGATCGCGGCGGGCCTTGGACACTTTACACTTGGGGACAGCCATGGTGACACCTCCTTGGTCAAACTGCTTTTCACAGCATTCATTATGGATTTACTTCTCAAGAAGCTGCTTCAAAGCAGCAAATCGGGGATCGAGTTCCTTCTGGCAATTACAGGGGCCGTCGTTGAGGTTTTTTCCGCAGCGATGGCACAGTCCCTTGCAATCCTCCCTGCACAGCAGCTTGGAATCCAGATTCAGGACGAAAACGGTCCGTACAATGTCATCCAGATCGGCAGCGTCCGCCTCCAGAGGGAATACCCACTCGTCTTCGTTCTCTTCGTCACTTAGCTCCGTCACCAGAACCACATCCATCGGGAATCGGATATCCCGCTGAAAATCGGCGGCGCACCGGTCGCAGATGCCATGAATCCGGGTTGTAATCTCCCCGGTCATCACCAGAACCCCGGCGGTGTTGCGCACCGTGCCCTGAGCCAACACCGGTTCGGAAACCGGGTAACTGACACCATAACAAAGATCGCTCAGATCCACGCTGGTGGAAAAGGAAACACTGGCGCCGGGACTGTCGATGATTTTGGAAAGCCCTAGCAGCATTTTTTCTCCTCCTCACAGTCGTGCCTAGATATTATATAGGGTAATCGGCTGTTTGTCAAACATTATTTTCACAAAATCTATGGTTTTTCTGTGAAAAAAACACAGTATCTTGTGGTGACACACAAGGACGGCTATGGTATGATAGAGTCAGTTAATCGGACAGAAAAGATAATTGACCACGGCGGGCTTAGCACCGAAGGACGGTGCCGGGAGGCCGTGGAGCCGTACCGGAAATGGGATCGACAAATTCCGGTTCCGGTGGGTGATTATGACAGAAGCACCAGGGGTGTAAGGACATCTGTTTTTTGATGGAGAGGTAAATTGCTGTTTACGCGTGTACACGCAAAAATATGCTGTCATTGCGAGCCAGTGCGCACACTGGCGTGGCAATCCCCCCGTTCTTCCGAGAACTCCGAAAAACGGGGATTCCG
>SFHI01000107.1 GCA_004555705.1 Clostridiales bacterium
TGCCACTGGCAATCATTATAATTCTGATTCGCTGCGCGACGCGCCGCCCCCGGGGGAAGGTATTTTCCTGTCATCATCCCTACAAACACCAATTTGTCGAATTGCTGCATCATGCCGATAAGCGTTTTTCCCGGAGGGATACCCCAATTGTCAATTGAAATCACGCCTCCCGCAGGAGGTCGTCGGTGATCCGTTCTCGGGCGATCTGGGCCAGTTTTTCGCCGTCCAGTTCTCCGAATTCCCGGGTGGGGATCACCCCCAGGATTTTCAGGCACACCCGGGCGGGCCGGGCAAGCCACTTGGCAGCTGCCTCCGACCCCCGCAGGGAGGCGACGGCAATGGGCAGTCCCTCCCGCCGGGCCAGCTCAAAGGGCCGGGGGGAGAAGGGCAGCAGCTCCTCGGCGGTGTTGATCCGCCCCTCCGGCCAGGCCATGAGCGGCACCCCGGCCGGGGGAAACGGGCCGTCGCGCAGACAGTGCAGCCCCGGCTCCGCCAGCGCGGCCCTGACCAGGGCCGCGTCCGCGGCAGACCGGTGGTTGCTCACCAGCAGATACCGCCCGTCCCCGGGCAGGGCCTCCGCCCCCGCTGCCTCCACCCGAATCCGGCGCAGCGTCATCGCCAGGTTCATCCATAGGTTTCGATTTCCGTGCATTGCTTCCGCTCCTTCGGGAAGCCCCGGCAAGCCGGCAGGCTTCCTCAGGGGTTCCTCAGAATGTTCATGAATTCCTCGCCGGTGATGGTCTCCCGCTCGTAGAGGAACTGGGCCAGCTCGTCCAGCTTCGCCCGGTTCTCCTGCAGCAGCTGCACCGCCTTCTCATGCTGGGCGCGGACCAGCTCCACCACCAGGGTGTCGATCCGGGTCTGGGTTCCGGCGGAGCAGGTCAGGGAGGTGTCCCCGCCCAGGTAGGGGTTATTCACCGTTTCCATGGCCACCATGTCGAATTCGTCACTCATGCCGTAGCGGGTAATCATGGCCCGGGCCAGCTTGGTGGCCTGCTCGATGTCGTTGGAGGCCCCCGTGGACACGGTGCCCAGGGCCACCTCCTCGGCGGCCCGGCCGCCGGTAAAGGTGGCGATCTTATTCTCGATCTCCTCCTTGGTCATCAGGTAGTGGTCCCCCTCCTCCACCTGCATGGTGTAGCCCAGAGCGCCGGAGGTTCTGGGGATGATGGTGATTTTCTGCACCGGGGCGGAGTCTTTTTCTCCTGGTCCGTGAGGATGGAGTTCTTCTTCTGGTAGCCCGCGATGACCACCTCGATGCTCTCCTCCAGGTCCGCCTGGGTGGCGAAGCCCCGGCCGTCCCGGACCGCCCGCAGCGCCGCCTCGTTGACGATGTTGGCCAGCTCCGCGCCGGAAGCGCCGGAGGCCATCCGGGCGATCCGGTTGAAGTCCACATCGTCGGCAATCCGCACCTTCTTGGCATGGACCTTCAAAATGGCCTCTCTTCCCTTCAGGTCGGGCAGCTCCACGCTTACCCGCCGGTCAAACCGGCCGGGCCGGGTCAGCGCCGGGTCCAGCGCGTCGGGCCGGTTGGTGGCCGCCAGGATCATGACCCCGGAGTTGCCCTCGAAGCCGTCCATCTCGGTGAGCAGCTGGTTCAATGTCTGCTCCCGCTCGTCGTTGCCGCCCATGGCCCCCGCGCTGCGCTTCTGGCCGATGGCGTCGATTTCATCGATGAACACAATGCAGGGAGCCTTCTCCTTGGCCTGCTTGAAGAGGTCGCGGACCTTGCTTGCGCCCATGCCCACGAACATCTCCACAAACTCCGAGCCGGAGATGGAGAAGAAGGGCACGTCCGCCTCGCCGGCCACGGCCTTGGCCAGCATGGTCTTGCCGGTGCCCGGAGGGCCCACCAGCAGCACGCCCTTGGGCATAGTGGCGCCGATCTGGGCGTATTTCTCGGTGTTGTGCAGGTAGTCCACAATCTCCGCCAGGCTCTCCTCCGCCTCGTCCACGCCCTCCACGTCGGCAAAGCTGATGCCGTCGGAGGACTTGACATAGACCTTGGCGCTGCTCTTTCCCATGTTGAAGGACATAGCCCCGGCACCGCCGCCGGCCTTGTCCATGAGCTTTTTGGACAGGAACTGCCCCAGACCCACGAAGATCACGATGGGCAGAATCCAGCTCACCAGGAAGGTGAGGATGGGGGAGGTCTGCTCCACGATCTCGCTGCCGAAATTGGTGATCCCCGCGTCATGGAGCCGCTGGGTCAGGTTCGGGTCATACATCAGGCCGGTTTTGTAGATTTGATTGCCTTCCTTGTTGGTAAAGAGAATCTGGTTGGACTGCACGTCCACCTGGCCGATGTCGCCCTCCTCGGTCATGGTCATGAAGGTGCCGTAGCTCACCTCCCGAATCTGCTTCTCCGCGAACCAGGGCACCGCGATCAGGTTGATCAGCAGCATGATCACCATTACAATCATGTAATAGTAAATCAGCGGTTTTTTCGGACGTTTTACTTCATTCATAAAATTCCCTGTCCTTTCTTCTTTCCATATATGTTGTTTGAAGTATTCAAATATGTTACGCTGCCACCGTAGGGGCGGCTATCAGCCGCCCGCAGCGTTCCGAATAATACGTATTTCCGACAAAACGGGGCGCTGTCGGTCCCGTCAGATTGCGGGCGGCTAATAGCCGCCCCTACGATAACAAATCGGCAAACAACGTTTTTCCTTACTCCTTCCGAATCCGGGACTCGAAGGATTCCCGCAGGTCCTTAAGGGCCTCCGACAGGGAGGCTTCGCTGTGGAAGGGGCGGAAGAAATGGTACTTGCCCTTGGCCGCCTCGCTTCTTGCCCGGATGTTCTCCTTGATCCGCTCATAGGCCACCACCACGTCGTTGCGCTCGGCAAAGGCCTTCAGCCGCACGGTCAGGTGGGCGGAATGGGCCAGGTCCACCAGGAACACCCCGAAGAACAGCCCGATGACGAAGGAGAAGGCCAGGTTCCCGGACAGCCATCGCAGGGCCTCCAGGATGTAGGGGTGAATCAGGAAGTAGTACACCGCACCCAGGGCCGCCCAGATCAGGCTGAACAGCGGGCAGATGATGCCCCGGATGTTGCCCCACAGCTTGGAGTAATCCCACAGGCGGACCTTGAACACATCCAGGCACAGGATACCCGCCAGGTACTCCAGCACGGTCATGCACACGGCCATGCCCAGAAACAGCACCAGCTTGTTTGCCGTGGGATTTTCAATCAGATGCAGGTTTTCCAGGGAGGCGATCAGAAACAGGGCGCACAGCCCGAAGCCGTACAGCGGCACATAGGGTCCGGTGCAGAAGCCGGGATTCACCCACCGCCCCAGGGGCTTGCGGAAATTCCGGTACAGAAGCTCCAGCACCCATCCGGCCACGGAGCCGATGAAAAACAAAAACGCCAGCGTTAAGAATAGATTCATGCCCCACACCCCTTAAAATACGCTTTTCGTCAAAAAGGATACCCCTTCAATCTAAACTGAATCGAAACAAAACGGGAAGGAACCGTGAACAAGGTTCCTTCCTGCAAATAATCCCTTCAACCCGCAAATTGGTGTTTGACGATTCCCCATCGTAGGGGCGGATATTATCCGCCCGCCACCTTTCGTCTTCGAGAGCACCTCGTTCTATCGTAAACGCTCAAAAAACGGAAGCGTTCGGGCGGCTAATAGCCGCCCCTACGGTAGCAACGCAGCGTGTCAAAAATCGTCAACCACCAATTTGCCGCTCTTTCAATTCCCGCCCGTCAGCTGCTTTCTGGGCAGGGTCACGGTGAAGGCCGTGCCCTGCGCATCGCTTTCCGCGTTTACCGCGCCCTCGTGGAGCTGAACGATTTTCTTCACCAGGGCCAGGCCGATGCCGTTGCCCTCGGTGGCGTGGGACTCGTCGGCCTGGTAGAATTTGTGGAAGATCTTTTCCAGCTGGTCCGGCTCAATCCGGCTGCCGCTGTTGCGGACGGTGACGGCCAGGGCCTCCCCCCGCTCCTGAATCTCCACGTCCACGGTGCCCCCCTGGGGTGAAAACTTGATGGCGTTGTCCAGCAGATTGATCCACACGTGCTGGAGAAGCTCTTCATTGGCCATAATCATGTGCTCGCCGAACTCCAGGGAGAAGTCCATCTCCTTATTGCGCCACTTGCCCTCCAGCAGGAGCAGCAGGCAGCCCCGAATCTGCTCGGACAGGTTGAACCGGGTCACGTCCGTGAGAATGGTCTGGTTGTCCACCTTGGTCATGTCCAGCACATTGGTGGCCATGGCCGCCAGCCGCAGGGATTCGGTTTCGATGATGTCCAGGTACTCCTGACGCTGGGCTTCCGTCAGCTCCCCCCGTTTCAGGAGCTTGGCAAAGCCGCTGATGGAGACAATGGGGGTCTTGAACTCGTGGGAGAAATTGCCCACGAAGTCGGAGCGGAGCATCTCGGTGTTCTCCAGTTCCTGGGCCATTTTGTTGAAGCTCCCGGCGATCTCCCGGAAGGTGGGGTGGTCCCGCAGAGGCTTGCCGAAGGTGATCCGGGCCCGGAAATCCCCCTGGGCCAGCCGGTTCATCTGGGACACCAGCCGGTTCACGGGACGCAGAAAAATCAGACTGGAAAGGGCCGTAATCATGGCCCCCAGCACCACACTGATCAGGGCCATGAACACCACCACCCGGTTGGTCTCTCCCCGGCCGAGTAAGCCCGCCCGGGCCAGTACCGTCACCACCACGGCGGAAATACCCACGGCCAGCACCTGCATGACGAAAATCACCGCCGCGGTCAGCAGGGTCAGCGCCAGGCGGTGGGTTCGCTGCTCCCGTTTCATACCTTCTTCACCGCCTTATAGCCCAGTCCCCGGACGGAGACAATCTCAAATTCCGGCCAACCCTCAAACCGCTTGCGGAGCCTGCCAATGTGGACGGTCACCGTTTCCCAGCCGGTGTCGCTCTCGGCCCCCCAGATTTCGTCCATCAGCTGAATCCGGGTGAAAATTTTGCCTGGGTAGGACAGGAGCTTGTACAGCAGCAGAAATTCCTTCTGGGGCAGCTCCTGGGTCTCGCCGCCCCGGGACACGGTGAAGGAGTCGTAGTCCAGCACCACGTCCCCCAGCACAATCCGGTGCTCGCTGGCGATCCGGGCCCGGCGGAGCAGGGCCTTGATCCGCAGAAGCATCTCCACCTCGTCGATGGGTTTGGTGATGTAGTCGTCGGTGCCCACCAGGAACCCCTGGCGCTTGTCCGCGGGCATCTGCCGGGCGGACACCATCAGAATGGGCAGGTTGTTGTCGGTCTGGCGGAGAATCCGGGTGAATTCGTAGCCGTCCATTTTGGGCATCATCACGTCCAGCACCACCAGGTCGATGTGCTCTCTGTCCATGACCTGCAGGGCGTCCTCCCCGTTCTCCGCGGTGAACACGGTGTAGTTCTCCGCCTGCAGCACCGCCCTCAGCAAAAGCCTGGTATTCCGGTCATCATCCACCACAAGAATCTGAAACATAGATTTTCCGTCCTTTCTCTCTGCCCGTCATCAAAGCGACAAATTGGTGTTTGGCAAGATAATGCTGTCATTGCGAGCCAGTGCGCACACTGGCGTGGCAATCCCCCGGCCCCATGGAACCAGGTAACGATTACCACCATTGCAATGCTCCCTTTCAAACACCAATTTATCTGCCTCTTGTTCTTCTATTGTATCCGTCCCCGCAGGGGTCGTCAAGTATGGAGAATTTTCGTTTCTGTTTAGATTCAGTTTACTTTTCCGCGCTAGGATATATTGTTGAGCGGGCAGACCCCTCTGCCCACCCAAACCATCAAGAAACGAGGCATTCTCATGGGCAGAAAATTCGGTGACCGGAAGGACGGCACCCTGATCCGAAAAATCGACTCCATGCACTACATCATGCCGCTGATGTACCCCAACCGGTGCGACAACGAAGCGTTCATGCACATCCGCGTTGACCTGACCAAGGCGGAAAAATTCCTGGAGGAGAAGAACGCCTCGAATCCGGCCTACCGCTACAACCTGTTCCAGCTGGTGGTGACGGCCATTCTGAAGACCATTACCCTGCGGCCGGAGATGAACCGCTTCATCGCCAACAAGAACCTGTACCAGCGCAACCAGATTACTGCAGCCTTCACGGTGAAGAAGGTGTTCTCAGACCACGGCGGCGAGGCCCTGGCCCGGATCTACGCCAAGGACACGGACACCCTGGACACCATCCACGACGAATACCGCCAGGTATCCTTCTGCCGCAGCGACAGCAAGGACGGCTCCACCGCCAGCATGGACATCATCCAGAAAATTCCCGGCAAGCACCTGATCGGCGCCGTCGCCCGGTTCCTGGACCGCCACGGCTGGATGCCCTCGTCCATCATCGCCACGGACCCCTACTACTGCTCTGCGGTGTTGACGAATCTGGGCTCTCTGAAGCTGGATGCAGGCTACCACCACATGACCAACTGGGGCACCAACTCCGTGTTCTGCGCCATCGGCCTGATGAAGAAGCGGCCCTTCTACGACGACGAGGGCCATGTGGACATGCGCATGAGCGTGGATTTGGGCCTCACCATCGACGAGCGCATCGCCGACGGCTACTACTACGCCAAAACCATCCGGCTGCTCAAAACCCTGCTGGAAAACCCCGAACTTCTGGAAAAGCCCCTGTCCGAGACGGTAGAGTATTGATCGATAAATTGGTGTCTAGGTTATCGGCTTTAATAAGCTGCACGGAAAATTGTTGTTTGAACGTCAAATACTGCAACACGGTACGACCGTGCTGTAGGGGAGGCATTGTTTTGCATTATGGAATGATTG
>SFHI01000016.1 GCA_004555705.1 Clostridiales bacterium
AACACCTTACGTTGTTACCGTAGGGGCGGCTATTAGCCGCCCGAAACGTTACGGTTTTTGAGCATTTTCGGATAAAATGGACATTTCCGTAATCGTCAGCAAAGCGGGCGGATAATATCCGCCCCTACGGTGATATTGCTGTAAACAACAATTTACCGTCCGCTTGCGAAAGCGATGACAGGAGCACACATTCTATCGGGAAAGAAAAAGGTTTATTTCTCTCCGGAACAGTCGCTGGGGGAGATGCCGTACTGGGACTTGAAGGCCCGGTAGAAGTTGGCGTAGTCCCCGAAGCCGCAGCTGGCGTAAACGGTGCCGGGGGACGCGCCGGACTGGAGCAGCTGTTTTGCAATCATCAGCCGCTTGAGGATGATGTAGCGGTAGATGCTGGTGCCCACCACCTTGCTGAAGGTGTGGGAAAGGTGGTATTTGCTTACATAGAACCGCTGGGCCAGAAGCTCCAGGGACAGCTCCTCTTGGTAATGGTCGTTGATGTAGCTGAGCACCTGGGAGATCAGGGCGGGAGTTTCCTCCGGGGCGGACGCTTCCTGGGGAGCCCGGAGGGCCAGCCGGTTCACCAGCACCAGAAACTGCATGAGAATCCCCTCCGCGCAGAGGCTGCTGGCGTAGTCCCCGCCGGAACGCTCCTGGGCCAGGGCCTCCATCAGGGCCTGAAGCTGCTCCCGCTGGGAAGGGGTGGGGTGTACGAGATTGGAGTGGGTGGGCAGGGAAGTGTCGAAGCAGCGGCTCAGGCTTTCCGGCTCCCCGCCAAAGTGCTCCAGATAGGCTTTGCTGATCCACAGGACCATCCGTTCGTAGGGCTGCTTGCCATGGTGGAGGATGGGCTGGTGCAGCTCCATAGGGTTGATGAGAATCAAATCCCCGCTCTGGGGATGGTACAGCTGCCCCTCCACCCGGTACTCCACCTGTCCGCTGAGAAAGAGGTAAACTTCAAAAAAATCGTGGTGATGCACCTCCACATCCGAGAGGCTCTCATCCCGGTAATGGAATATTTCGTAGTCCGCCCGGCGCATACTCTGCCGCGGATCAAATAATTGGGTACGTCCCCGCATTGTCCTCACCTCGTGCTCCATATTATCACAAGATTTACAATGCGTCAAACAATCTTTGCAATTTTCATTGCGAAAAATAGGAGGTATACTATCATCAAGCGAAATAAAAAATAAGGAGGAGTTCCAATGCCAATGCAAATGGGTTTCCGATGGTACGGCGAGGGCAATGACAAAATTACCCTTGCGGACATCAAGCAGATTCCCGGCGTCACCAGCATCGTTTGGGCCCTGCACCACAAATTGCCCGGGGAGGTCTGGGAGGTGGAGGAGATTGCGGAGGTTCAGAAGCAGCTGGCCCCCTATGGCTTCAACATGGATGTGGTGGAGTCCGTGAACGTCCACGACGACATCAAGATCGGTCTGCCCACCCGGGACAAGTACATCGAAAACTACTGCCAGACCATCCGCAACCTGTCCAAATTCGGGGTGAAGGTTATCTGCTACAACTTCATGCCCGTTTTCGACTGGACCCGCTCCAACCTCTTCCATCCGGTGGGGGACGGCTCCACCGCCCTGTTCTACGAGAAGAACATGATCCAGGATGACTACAACGCCATGGCCAAGTACATTCTGGGCTTTACCGAGAAATACAATATGTCCTTCCCCGGCTGGGAGCCGGAGCGGATGGCAAAGCTGGATGAGCTGTTCAAGGCCTACAAGGACGTGGACCATGAGAAGCTGTGGGCGAACCTCAAGTATTTCCTGGAGGCCATCATGCCCACCTGCGAGGAATGTGATATTAAAATGGCCATCCACATGGACGATCCCCCCTGGGACATCTTCGGCCTGCCCAGGCTCCTGATCAACGAGGAGAACATCGACCGGTTCCTGAAGATGGTGGATAATCCCTACAACTGCCTGACCCTGTGCTCCGGTTCCCTGAATGCCGATCCCAATAACAATGTGGCTTCGGTTGTCCGCAAGCACTGCGACCGGATCGCTTTTGCCCACATCCGCAATGTCAAGCACTTCCCCAACGGGGACTTCTCCGAGGCCAGCCACCGGGACTGCGACGGAGACACCGGCATCCTGGAAATCCTGAAGGCTTACCACGACTGCGGCTACGAGGGCTACATCCGTCCCGATCACGGCCGTCACCTGTGGGGCGAGGGCCCCGGTACCGTGCGTCCCGGCTACGGCCTCTACGACCGGGCCCTTGGCATTATGTATATGCTGGGCGTGTGGGATATGCTGGACCGGCTTGACGGGAAAATTTAATTGGAGGTAATCAAAATGGCAAATCTTCCTTTGAATATTGACTATAGCGGCAAGGTTGTTGTTGTGACCGGTGCGGGCGGCGTGCTCTGCAGCACCATGGCACGGGCCTTTGCCCAGAGCGGCGCCAAGGTTGCCGCGCTGGACCTGAACGAGGAGGCCGTGAAGAAGCTGGCGGAGGAGCTGAAGGCCGAGGGGTATGTCTGTGAGGGTTACAAGGCCAATGTTCTGGACCCCGAGGCTCTGGAGGCTGTACACCGGGCGGTGCTGGCGGACCTGGGCCCCTGCGATATTCTGGTGAACGGCGCCGGCGGCAACAATCCCCGGGCCACCACCGACAACGAGTACCAGCACGAAGCCAAGGAGGGCACCAAGACCTTCTTTGACCTGGACCCCAACGGCGTGGACTTCGTGTTCAAGCTGAACTTCCAGGGAACACTGCTTCCCACCCAGGCCTTTGCCAAGGACATGGTGGCGAAAAAGAATGGCTGCATCCTGAACATCTCCTCCATGAACGCCTACATTCCGCTGACGAAGATCCCCGCCTACTCCGCGGCCAAGGCCGGTATCTCCAACTTTACCCAGTGGCTGGCCACCCATTTTGCCGGAACCGGCATCCGGTGCAATGCCATTGCGCCCGGTTTCCTGGTTTCCAACCAGAACAGAGGCTTGCTGTTTAACCCCGACGGAACCCTCACCGCCCGGAGCGCCAAGATTCTCAGCGGCACTCCCACCGGCCGGTTTGTGGAGTCCGAAGAGCTGCTGGGCGCCGTGCTGTTCCTGTGCGACGACCGGGCCGCTTCCGCCATCACCGGTGTGGTGCTGCCCATCGACGCCGGCTTCTCCGCCTACTCCGGCGTGTAATTTCCGGTTATATAGAGTACGACCCCCTCAGAGCCATGCTCTGAGGGGGTATTGTCTCCGTAGGGATAAAAGGCGGGAGGAAAACGGTAAATTGTTGTTTAGCGCACTAAAATAGGACTGTCATTGCGAACCAGCGCGCACGCTGGTGTGGCAATCCCCCAACAATTCAGGACGGTTCGTTAGGGCGTTTGTCTGTTTTTTGCAGATTCCGGAATATCCGGGGGATTGCCACGCCAGTGTGCGCACTGGCTCGCAATGACAGCATTTGTTTTCTAAACAACAGTTTATCCGAATTTGACACCGGAGTAGGTGGTATTGAGTTCCTCGCAGAAATCGTAGCCGTGGTCGGAGAACCATTGCAGGGTGTGGCGGCTGTCCGGGTAGATGGCCAGCTGGGCCGCGCCGGTGGTTGTATCCCACAGGGAGAAATAGACGCACTGCCTTTTTGTTCCGTCTTGCAGCGTAAAATATCCGTCGTGGAAATACGTCTGCTGCATCATGGTGCGTTCGTCGCAGTCCAAGCGAATGGCTTCCAGGAAGGAGGCGGCATCCTGAGGGCTCAGGGCCCGTTCTGTATCCTTATCCATGCCTTCTAAGAGAATCTGAAGCGCGTGATTCGGGTCGAAGGGGGTTTCGCCGAAATTCGCGTGCTCCCACACCACCTCCCAGCGGCTGAGGAACTCCCGGATGATCGCTCCCTCCTCCAGGGAAACCCAGACGGGATAGCGGCGAACTACGGTGCGGCCGCTTTTGAGGTAGAACCTGAGTGTAACATCATAGGCCCGGAGATGCTCTTCGTCCGGATCATAGCCTCCTTCTCCGTAGTAGAAGCCTTCTCCGGAATTATCCGCGTTCCGGAGCCCCTCCGGGGAGGATTCTATGTAGGACCGGGGATAGTAACCGGTGCCCTGCACCCGGTCCTCCAGGGCCATTTCCTGGAGCGTCAGAAGCTGCCGCATTTCCGAATCGTCGGTGACTTCCAAGGAATAGCCCCCGGATTCAATGCAGACGGATTGGAGCTTCTCCGGCTGGGGCTTCCAATCGTCGATGCCAAGAATGTCGAATTTTGTCGCCGCAATGCTGAGAGCCAGGACGGCAGCCAGAATGCCGAAGCCCAGGAAGCTCTTTCCGCCAAAGACCCGGGTGCTCCTGGCCAGGAACATTCTGCCGCCGAACCAGCCAACAGCCAGTCCGAAGGCCAGGAAGAGGTAGACCATACCGGGCCGGGAGGAGATGCGGTAGCCTAAGAACACGTTCATGGCCAGCACGGCCAGCACCGCGGCGGAGATGGAGCAGCAAACCTGAAACACCGGGTGCAAAACCCGGACGGCCACCGCGTCCCCGGCGCACTCCAGGTGGCGGCGGCGGTAGAGGAGCAGGGAAGCTGCCAGCAGGAGAAGGCCCACTGCTGCCCAGACAGCAAGGCGGGTCACGTTGTCCCCATGAATCTGGAAGGTCGCAATAAAATTCTTGTCCGGATATCTTTGCAGCAGATTATTATAGTTTTCAACCTCCACAAGGCTTAGGCCGGTCATGGAACAGGGGGTCAGCAGATTGGGGATTGTCCCGGTCAAAACAACACCATAGAGCATGGGAACATAAATGGCGTTCAGAGCCGCGTGGATCAGGTAGGCTCCGCAGTTCAGCAGCGCATAGATTGCCAGCATGGCTGCCCGGTTCCCGGTGAGAAAAACGCAAAACACCGCGATGCCGAAGAAGGCAAGAAATTGGAGATTTGCCGCAAGGAACCACCACAGGGCAATTGCCCAGGCATTTATAACGCAGGTGGCGTTCAGCAGCGGGATGCAGGCCAGAGTCATGAGGCCGGTGGGAACCAGGGAAAAGGTCAGGCCCGAAAGGACATTCGTCACAAAGATGGTCTCCCGCCGCACCGGCATGGCGTGCAGTCCCATGCACAGCCGGGAGTTGAAGAGGTCGCCGAAGAGCAGCATGGCCATCAGAGGGCCGAACAGCAGGTTCACCACCACCATAACCTGGATGCTCTCCGCCACCCGGGAGGCAAACCAGAAGCTGCGGACCATGTCCCGGTCATCCTGGTACATGATAAGAAGCCCCATGAACAGGCTAAGAATATAAAGCAGGAAAACCGGCGCGAACCGGGTGAGATTCTTCCGGTAGAGCTGTTTGTTAAAGAAGGATGTTCTTGACCGCATCCTGGACACCTCCCAATTCATAGATAAAGATTTCCTCCAGAGAAAGGGGCAGCACGTCGAAATAGTCCGGCTTTGCCGCTGCCGCCCTGGCGCTGACCTCCTTGGCCTGGCCCCGGACAATGAGGGTTTTCAGCCTGCCGGAGCTGGATTCGTGGAGCACCTCCAGGCCCTCCGGAATGTTCCCTACAATCTGGAGCTTGTGAGTCAGACCCTGCATATCTGCAAGGCTCTTTTCCAGCAGCATTTTTCCGTGATCCATGATGCCCACATGGTCACACACATCCTCCAGCTCCCGCAGATTGTGGGAGGAGATGAGTACGGTCATGGAATGCTCGGCCACACTGCCCAGCAGCAGGCTCATGACCTGGCGGCGCATGATGGGGTCCAGGCCGTCCACAGGCTCGTCCAGGATCAGCACCTCCGGCCGGGCGCTGAGGGCCAGGTGGAAGGCAGCCTGTTTCTGCATACCCTTGGAGAACCGGCGGATGGGGCTTTTCCTGGGGAGCTGAAAGACATCGTACAGTTCCCCAAAGAGTTTATCGTCGAAAGAAGGGTAAAGCCCCCGGTAAAACACGCGCATATCCTCCAAACTGGCGGAAGGGAAGTAGAACACCTCGTCCGGAATGGAGGCGATCCGCCGTTTGGCGTCGGGGTTTTCGTAAATGGGATTGCCGTCCAGGGCGGCTTCTCCACTGTCCGGGCGGTAGACCCCGGTGAGGTGGCGGATGGCGGTGGATTTCCCGGCACCGTTGGGGCCCACCAGTCCGTAGACAGCGCCTGTGGGAACCTGCAGGCTCAGCTCGTCCAGGGCCTGGAACCCTGAAAAGGTTTTGGTTATGTGGTTCAGTTCAAGCATTGTTTTATCCTCCTTGGCCGATTCGGTCTATCAGGCTCTCTTTGGCTACACCCAGGGCCATCAGCGCGGAAGCCGCTTCGTCGAAAGCGGAGAACCACCGCTCCAGCTCCCGGTTCCGGGCATCGCTTCCGCAGACAAAGCAGCCCTTCCCGGGAACCGTGGCAATCCAGCCCTCCATCTCCAGCTGCCGGTAGGCACGCTGGATGGTGTTCGGGTTGATGGCCAGCTGGGATGCCAGCTCCCGGACACTGGGCAGCTTCTGCCCATGGGGCAGGACGCCGGCAGCAATCTGCTCCTTCAGACCGTCGATAATCTGAATGTAGATTGGGCGGGTATCCCGATAGTTCAGTTGAATCATTGAATCCCTCCTAACTGTACTAACCGTGCTAGTACAGTTAGTATAGCAGAGGGGTGGCGTTTTGTCAATTTAAGAAATGATTAAGGTAGAAGATAGAATGGTAAATTGTTGTTTAGAAAAAAACGCTGTCATTGCGAGCCAGTGCGCACACTGGCGTGGCAATCCCCCGGTTAGAGGGGAAATGTACAAAAAACGGACAAACGCCCTAACAAACCGTCCTGAATTGTTGGGGGATTGCCACACCAGTCTGCGGACTGGTTCGCAATGACATCTTCTTTTTCAGTGCGCTATTAGACTGTAAACAACAATTTACCTTTCAGAATAAAAAGGACACCCCGGAAGTCTGGGGCTTCCGGGGTGGGGAAGTATGCGGTTACACGTATTGGCGGAAGAAGGCGGCGCTGTCGTCGTTGCAGGCCGTGGCTTCCGGCAGGGCGATGTTCACATGGAACACATGGCCAACCTCTTCCTGCTCCGGCTTGCCATAGCATTTCCACTGGCAGGGAATCCCCTTGGCGGTGAGGAAGTCATACATGGGCTCGGCATTCTCCCGGAGGAAATCGTTGCAGGAGGTGGTGATAAAGGCTGGGGGATACTTGTCCGTGATGGCGTCCAGTACCTTCAGGCGGGGGTCCTCCGCGGACAATTCTTTCCCCAGGTAGTCCAGGGCAAGGCCCTTGCGGGGCGTGGCCAGCCAGGAGTCCACATTGTACATTCCGCAGTTCAGACCCACAGCGCAGATGTGAACCTGGGCCGGATTCAGATTGAAAAGCGAGGCGTAGGCCGGGTTGGTGTGGATGGCGGCGTATTGACTGGTCAGCTGGGCTCCGGCGGAGTCCCCCAGGAGGATGATCCGCTGGGGGTCCAGGTGGTACCGCACCGCATTGACCCGCACCCATTCCAGCACGGCGTTGGTATCGAAAAGGGGCGTGGGGAACTTCCACTTGGGGGCCAGGCGGTAGTTGAAATTCACGAAGGCAAAGCCCCGCCGGGCCATATCCATGCCGTAACGGCGGTAGATTTCCTTGCTTCCGTAGACAAAGCCGCCGCCGTGGATGCTGACGATGGTGGGCAGGGGTTCGGACGTTCCGTCGGGATAGTAAACGTCCAGCAGATTCCATTTTCCCTCGGGGCCGTAGGAGATGTTTCGGCATTCCGTGATGCCCTGGGGCAGCGGGATCGCGGCATCCCGTTTCCGGTCAGCTTTGCCCGCTTGCAGATGAAAAAGAAGGCTTTGCAGGGACATGACAGCTCCTCCTTAGTTAATAGGATTATGATCCTATTATAGCATAGCGGTCTGCCGAGATGTTAACATTCCATGAAGGAATGAAAATCGCCGCCCGGGTGGGCGGCGACGTATTATACGGTGGGGAGCAGCTTGGCGTGTTTCAGGGCGGGACGGAGGGCCAGGTAGAAGATGGAGGCCACAACCACCGCCACCACAGCGTTGACCAGGGTGGTCACGGCGCCCATTTTGGCCCAGATTGCGGCGGCCTCCTGAGGTGCGCCCAGAAGATAGGTCTTGTAGAAGTAGCCTACTACAGGGTCCGCGACCACGTTAAAGGCCATGCCGGCCGCGCAGGAGAGCACTGTGGCGATGGGCAGGGGAATCTTCCTCGTCTCTTCCTTGCTGATGTGAAACACCTTATGGGCAACAAAGCCGGCAACCAGGCCGATGCACAGCTTCAGCAGGAAGGTCTTGGGAGCCGAGGTGACGTAGCCCGTGGTCAGGTCGGCAATGGTCATGCCCACCGCGCCGGACATGCCGCCCCAGAAACCGCCGATAAACAGGGCAGCCAGGACGCAGAAAACATTGCCCAGGTGGAAAGCGGTTTTCTCGGTTCCGACCGGGATATCGATGCGGAAATAGGAGAAACCGATGTAGCACAGCGCCGCGAACAGGGCAGCCATAGCAAGGGTCAGAGTTTGTTTGCTTTTCATAACAGAGCCTCCTCATTCAGGTTGGGGCTATTATAACATCAACAGGTAATAAATATAGTGCCAAAATCATTCTGAAAAATAATACCAGTTTTGCGTAGAAGGAATCAAATGGCAAGCGGCATATTTCTCAAGCGCTGGGGTTTCGGTATTGCTTTTTGAAGAATTCTCCAATATAATAATATTATATACAGTGTCATTCTGCACGATTTGTATTTGGTGGGAGCATGAGCCTGCCCTGCGGGGCAGGAACGATTGAGATTACGTGGATTGGCTCATAAGGACGGCGGACGGTCGTTCTGAAAAGCATAGAAACCCGGGGAGTCATTGGCAGGCCAGCCGCTCCTCCTATTGCTGCTCAGACACAGGGTGGAAGGGAAGCCGGACTGCCCTAAGTCAAAATACATTGTAATAGGAGGAAAACCTATGAGAGGATACAATTGCAGAAGATCCATTTTGGCGGTATTCCTGGCCCTGATCCTGGTAATGTCATGCGCGGCCTGCGGCTCGCCTGACGAGGCCGCGCAGACGAAGAACAATGCAAATCCACTGACTGGCTACTGGGTCTGCACCGGGCTGGATATGGGCGACGGCGAAATGATGGACACGGAGGCAATTCGCTCCCTGATGGGTCTCGATGGGGCCGAGGTGATGGCCCTGTGTATTGACGGCGGGAAAGGGGAGCTGTACCTCATGGGGGACATCCTGTCCTGTGACTGGACCAAAACCCCGACCGGCGGCTATCTGACCTCCCCGGAGTACGAGGGCGTTGTGGCGGAATTTACCGCGGAGGCGGACGGGACGCTGAAATGCGTCGTGGAGGACGAGGACGCAGCTATGACCTTCCTCCTTTCCAGAGTGGACTTGAGACCCCAGGCCTTTGACCGGCCGGCACAGGCGCAGACGATACCCCTTCCCGGTTTCTGGGCCTGCACGGGGCTGGATATGGGCGACGGCGAGGTGATGGACGCGGAGGCAATCCAGGACCTGTTTCAGACCGGCGCGGATTCCGTCCTGTCCCTGCGGCTCCTGGAGGAAGGCAGGGCCTATGTGTTCTACTTCGGGGAGTGCATGGGCGGAACCTGGGAGGAAACCGACACCGGCTTTGATGTCCATATCGGCGGCGAGGATGGGGAAACCCTGTCCTTCTACGACTGGGGGGACGGGACTGCGGACCTGAGCGTGGAGGATGAGAACGCAGCCTTCGACTTTACCCTCTCCAAGTCGGAGACGGCGCCCCAGGCCTTTGAAAGCGCGCCCCTGGCGCTGCTGGATGTGCGCTTTACCCCGGAGCAGGCTATGGACATGTCTAATTTTATGGTTCTCGGAAGATATGCCATCCTTGACGGGAAGCTGTATGGTTACTGTTCGAAAAGCTCCACGGACAGAAGGCTGGTCTGCTATGATTACGACCCTGCCCTTCCAAAGGAAAGCCGGCTGACGGGATTTAAACAGCTGGATGAGGGCGGCGCCCCCTGCTACATCCAGACGGCAAACGGTTACCTGTATTATATCTGCTGGAACGTCAACGGAAACACGCTGCGCAGGATCGGTATGGACGGCAGCGATAAGACGGTGCTCTATGACAAGAATTGCGACTACCTGCAGATTTGCGGCGACACCATGTACTTCACGGATGAAAACCACCATCTGGTCAGCGCCGACCTGGACGGGCAGAACATCACCACCCTGATCGATAAGGAGGTGTACTATTCCTACTGCCTGGGGGACGGGTGGTTTTTGTACCAGGATGATGCGGACGGGGAAAGCCTGCATATCACGAATGTCCGGTTGGGCTACGACCAGCGGCTCAGCGAGGATAAGGTCTTCGGCTGCGTCCTGGAGGGAGCGTATCTTTACTATGTGGATGTCCACGACTATGAAAATGGTACGGGCAGCCTGACCCGCCTCAATCTGGATACCCTGGAGACGGAGGTTTCGGAAACGGTTATGCACGGTACCGTTCTGATTGCCGGCGGCAGAATCTGGAGCCAGAGCTACGGCATCAGCGAAGAAACGGAGAACTGGATGCGTCTGGAGGACGGCTCCTGGGACGGTTTGGGCTATACGGTGGTTTATATCGACGAGGATACCCGGATTTGCTGGTATATCATCGAAAGAGAAAAAATATCGCAGTATGTGATTTACGCGGGGGATACCTTCACAACCTTCTAAACAGAACCCCGTAAGGAATAATTTGAGGAGGAATAACCATGGGCTTATTTGACGCGTTCAAGAAGAAGCAGTGCTCCATCTGCGGCGGGGAGATTGGGCTCCTTGGCAACCGGAAGCTGGAGGACGGCAACATGTGCAAGGCCTGTGCGGCCAAGCTCTCCCCATTCTTCAGTGACCGGCGCAACAGCACGGTGGAGGAGATCAAGGAGCAGCTTGCCTACCGGGAGGCCAACAAGGAAGCTGTGGCAGCCTTTCACACCACGCTCTCCCTGGGCAGGGACACGAAGGTCCTGATTGATGAGGACGCCGGAAAGTTTATGGTCACGCGGGCCCGAAACCTGATGGATGCCAACCCGGATGTGCTGGATTTCTCCCAGGTTACCGGGGTGGATCTGGACGTGGAGGAGAATACCAGCGAGGAAAAGCGCAAGGACAACGAAGGAAAGTATGTCAGCTTCAACCCGCCGCGATATAAATACAGCTATGATTTCAATATGGTGATCCGGGTGAACCATCCTTATTTTGATCAGATTCGTTTCCAGCTGAATCCTTCCGCCGTGGAGACCAATCCGGAAAATGCCGTTCCCGCCATGCGCAAGCCGGACCCCAGGAGGAATCCGGATTACCAGGAATATGAGGCCATGGGCAGGGAAATCAAGCAGACGCTTACCAGCGCGCGCCGGCAGGTGCGGGAGGAGGCCCAGGCCGCCGCCGCGCCCCAAAAGGCGGTTACCTGCCCCTGGTGCGGCGCCACCACGACCCCGGACGCCGCCGGGTGCTGCGAATACTGCGGAGGAGCCGTGAACGCTTGAGTGCCTGTCCCACCGGATGGACACCCGCGCCGCGGCGGAAGCTCACGGGGTTTTCCCCCGGCGGGAGCGCGGGGAGTAGGTTTTTTGCTCCCGGAATTTCCCGAAAAGGGCTGTACAGAACGGAAAATAAATGCTATAATACCCCATAGCGAATTAATTCCACAAAACGTATCGAACAACATTTTTGAAAGGGGATCCCATTATGCGACTGATTCGCGCAAAGGATTACAGCGACGTGAGCCGGAAAGCGGCCAACATCATTGCCGCCCAGATTCAGCTGAAGCCTGACTGTGTTCTGGGCCTGGCAACAGGCAGCAGCCCTGTGGGTACATATAAGGAACTGATTGCCAAGTACAACGCGGGGGAGCTGGACTTCTCCCAGGTGAGAACCGTGAATCTGGATGAGTATGTGGGCCTGACCAAGGACCACGACCAGAGCTATGCCTACTTTATGCGCAGCAACCTGTTTGACCATGTGAACATCGACCAGGCCAACTGCAACATTCCCAACGGTATGAACCCGGACGCCGAGGGGGAGTGCGCCCGGTATGACGCGGTGATTGACGCCCTGGGCGGCGCGGACCTGCAGCTGCTGGGTCTGGGCCCCAACGGCCACATCGGCTTCAATGAGCCTGCTGACGCCTTCGTCAAGGGCACCAATAAGGTGGAGCTGACTGCTTCCACCATCGATGCCAACGCCCGGTTCTTTGCCAAGCGGGAGGACGTGCCCACCCACGCCTACACCATGGGTATCGGCTCCATTATGAAGGCCAAGCGGGTACTGCTGGTGGTTAACGGCGCGGCCAAGGCCCAGGCGGTGAAGGACTGCTTCTTCGGGCCCATCAAGCCCCAGGCCCCCGGCTCCATCCTGCAGCTCCATCCGGATTTCATCCTGGTGGCGGACGAAGCGGCGCTGTCCCTGGTTCAGGATCAGCTGTAAGCTGTGTTTTCACGCTCCCGAGGCGGTATTCCGCCCCGGGAGTTTTTTTGGAGCGGCGATTTTCCTATGACGGAATCCGGCCGGCAAACGGAAGGGCAGCTTTTCTGCCGGGGAATAGAGGAAATCGTTTTGGGGAATCCTCTTTTCAGAAAGGGGATATGGAAATGGATTTTGCCTATTCGGAAACCAGGAAGAATCTGGTTCGCTCCTTTGCGGGGGAATCCCAGGCGCGGACCAGGTATACCATCTACGCAAAGGTGGCCCGGGAGGAAAACTGCGAGTGGATCGCCCGGATTTTTGAGGAGACTGCCGCCAACGAGGCCGTTCACGCGGAGGAATTTCTGGAGCAGCTGAAGGAGCTTGGAGGCTGCGCGGAGAATATTCCCGTGGATGGCGGGTATCCGTTCCAGCTGGACTCCACCGCGGAGAACCTGGCCTACGCCGCGGAAGGGGAGAAGCAGGAGCACGAAAATGTATATCCGGCCTTTGCCGAGGTTGCCCGCAGGGAGGGCTATAAGGACGCGGCCCGGCTTTGGATGCAGATCGCCCGAATTGAGCAGCTCCATTATGATACCTTCCGGGATTTGCACACCCAGCTGATCCGCGGGGAGCTTACCGAAAAGGAGGAAAGCGCCTCCTGGCGGTGCCTGAACTGCGGGTATCCCTATGAGGGAATTCGTGCCTGCGACCCCTGCCCGGTGTGCGGAAAAAGCGCGGGATGGCAGCAAGGAACCCTGACCCGCCCGGATATTCCTGAGAAAAAGTAAGGATATTTGCAACTTCCTGTTTACAGAACCCAAAGGGTTGTGGTATGATAATCTATAGGATTCTACAACAGAGGTTGCTGCAATGGACTATATCGTATTGGACATGGAATGGAATCAGCCCTGGCCCGGGTCGCCTTCTTCCAAAAAGCCCCTTCCCGTTCAGATTCGGGGGGAGATCATTCAGATCGGAGCCGTCCGGCTGACGGAGGCTTCCACGGTGGCCGATGAGTTCCAGGTGATGGTGAAGCCGAAGTTTTACCGTCACCTGAACCGACGGGTCAGTAAGCTCACCGGGATTAAGGAAACCCGGCTCCGGGATGAGGGGATTCCCTTCCTCGAGGCTATGGAGCGTTTCCGCCAGTGGTGCGGGGAGGATATTGTGTTCCTCACCTGGGGCTTTGACGACATCGGAATTCTCCGGGAAAACCTTCGCCTTTACTCCCTGGAGGAAGGGTGGACGGAGCGGTGGTACAATGCCCAGATGATCTTCAACGCCCAGACCGACGGCTCCAACTCCCAGAAGGCGCTGAAAACCGCCATGGAGACCTTCGGCATTGAGGCCAGCCGTCCGGCCCATGACGCCCTGGGGGATGCTTACCACACCGCCCTGATCTGCGCGAAGCTGGACCTGGAGCGGGGCACCAGAGAGTATGACCAGGCCCTCAAGAGCCACGAGAACGGATTTCACGGGGCGGAACTTCCCGGCTGCATTGACCGGAAGGTTTTCTACGATTATGCGGACAAGCACGCCGCCCTCAGCGCCATGGCGGGAGCCGAGAATATCTGCCCCATCTGCGGCGGAAAAATGCTGGGCTCCCGGTGGTTTGCCCAGCCGGGACGCAGGTACATGGACCTTGCCACCTGTCCGGTGGACGGGAAATTCCTGATCCGGGTGCGCCTGTCCCAGCAGGAGGACGGACGGATTCGGGTCAGCCGCCTGACCTACGAGGCCACCTCCGAGGCTGCCGAGGCCTATGCCCGCCGGGCGGAAAAGGCGGACCCCGAGGAACCCGCCCGCCCCCGCCGCCGCAGGAGACGCAGCAGACCCGCTGCCAAAAAGGAAAACGAAACCACATGACGCCAAGCACCTGCTCCCGCAGAATGGGAGCAGGTGCTTTTGCTGGTATAATGACAAACGGATAATAATTGTATTGTGCAGGGTAGTTGTTCCGAGGAATGGGAAAATTGTTGTTTATGCGTGTACACGCAAAAATATGCTGTCATTGCGAGCCAGTGCGCACACTGGCGTGGCAATCCCCCCGTTCTTCCGAGAACTCCGAAAAACGGGGATTCCGGACAGCTTCTTTTTCAGTGCGATAAACAACAATTTGCAGTGTTGATGGATTGATGCCCTTAATGCTGGATAAGGCTGTGTAGTCAGGAAAGGCCGGGGAAGAACCATTTTACGGTCCAGGAGGCGGCGAGAAAGCCGACGAAGTCCGCGAAGAGGGCGGCGGGAAGGGTATAGCGGGTTTTGCGGATGCCTGCTGCGCCGAAATAGACGCTGATGGTATAGAAGGTGGTTTCCGTGGAGCCCAGCATCACGGCTGCGGTGACCCCCACCAGGGAGTCCACGCCGTAGCCTGCCATCAATTGAGCGCCCACCGCCAGGGCGGCGCTGCCGCTGACGGGCCGGATCATCACCAGCAGGGCGGTTTCCGGCGGGATTCCGAAAAAGGACAGCACCGGGGCCAGGAACTGCCCCAGCAGCTCCATGGCCCCGGATTCCCGGAGCATGGTGACGGCTGTCAGAAGGAGAATCAGCGCAGGCAGGATGGAGCCAAGGAGCTTGAGGCCCTCTCCGGCTCCGGTCAGCAGGATGTCGTAGGCATTCTCCTTCTTTCGAAGAGCGGCCAGGGCGGGAATCAACAGCAGCAGAGGCACCAGGTAGTCCTTCATCGGCGGCACAGCCTCCCCAGAATCCAGGCGGCGGCGACCCCCAGTCCGGCGGAACAGATGCTGCTGACCCAGACCGCCGGGAGAATGGCAAAGGGCCGCGCGCACCCCAGGGCACTGCGTACGGCGGCCACATTGGCGGGAATCAGCTGAATGGACGCCGTGTTCAGCACAATCAGACGGCACAGCTCGTCCGTGGCCTCATCGCCCCGCTTCAGGCGCCGGGCGGCGGAGATGCCCATGGGAGTGGCGGCGTTGCCCAGGCCCAGAAAATTGGCGCATACATTGGCGCTCAGGTCCCGGGCCAGCGCCGGGTCGGACCGGGTGGAGGGGAAGAGCCTGCCGAGTACGGGGCGAAGGAGCCTTGCAAGGCCTTCCGTGATTCCGCAGCGCCCCATCAGCGCGCCCACGCCTGTCCACAAGCAGACGGAGCCCGCCATGGATACAGCCAGGGTTACTCCGGACTGGGCACCCTGGAGCACGGCGCTGCCCAATTGCGCGCCCCGGCCTGTGATGGCGGCGCAGAGGATGCTGACGAACAGAAACAGGCTCCAAATCCAGCTCATGACCATGACGATCCCTCCTGATGGACAGTATGCAGGTCGGATGGAGAAAAATGTATGGTGAAATTACACAAAAAGTTGTGAGGATTACAAAATGTATTTGACACATCCACTCCCGGATGATATATTCATAAAATAAATAAGCCGTTATGTGTTTCGGCGCGGCGGCTTAGTATACAGGAAGGGAGCTGGCTGCAATGAAGTCTACAGGGATCATTCGAAAGGTGGACGAGCTGGGGAGAATTGTCCTTCCCATTGAAATGCGCAGGACGCTTGACATCGCAGAAAGGGACGAACTGGAAATATTTGTGGAAAACGACCGGATCGTCCTGCAGAAGTATGAGCCATCCTGCGTGTTCTGTACTTCCTCCCGGGGTCTGGTCGCCTTCCATGGGAAAAACATCTGCAAGGATTGTCTTGAGAAACTGAAAGAATAAAAAGTGTCCCCGAATGACCCAGGTCATTCGGGGATGTTTAATGCCAGCTCATATACGGTATTCTTGGGGAGCTTCAGCTCCTGGGCGGTTTGCTTGACCGCGTCCTTCCTGCTCATGCCGGCGTCCAGCAGCTCCCGGAGACGTGCTTCGGCATCCGCCGGCTCTGTCTCCGGTTTTTCCGGGGCGGGGGCTCCGGCTACCACCAGGACAAATTCTCCCTTGGGGGGCTGAGCGGTATACTGTTCCAGCGCCTGGGCCAGGGTGCTACGGATGACCTCCTCGTGGAGCTTGGTCAGCTCCCGGCAGAGGCTGACGCTCCGGTCCGGTCCGAAGGTCTGAACCATGTCCGCCAGGGTGGCGGTGAGCTTGTGGGGCGCCTCGTAGAACACCATGGTGCGCCGTTCCTCTTTCAGGCTCTCCAGATGCTCCCGGCGGCTTTTTTTCGCGGTGGAGAGAAAGCCCTCAAAGCAGAACCGCCCCGTGGACTGTCCGGAGATGCTCAGAGCGGTAATCACCGCACAGGGACCGGGAATGGCGCAGACCGTGATACCCGCAGCGGCGCACTGCTTTACCAGGTCCTCCCCGGGGTCGGAGATGGCGGGGCTTCCGGCGTCGGACACCAGCGCACAGGTTTCCCCGGACAGAATCCGCTCCACGATCTGCTCCCCTTTAAAAGTCTTGTTATGCTCGTAGTAGCTGACGAGGCTTTTTTTGATGCCCAGGTGATTCAATAGCTTCAGGGTTACCCGGGTATCCTCCGCCGCGATAAAGTCCGCTTGTTCCAGGGTTTCCCGGCAGCGCTGGGAGATATCCCCCAGATTGCCGATGGGTGTGGGAACGAGATACAGCATTCCGGCCATGTCATGCCTCCTGAAGATGATAGATTTGACGGTAGTAGGGGGAGGGACTGCCGTCAGCCCGGTAAAGACAGGCCTCCTCCCATTGAAGCCCCGGTTTCCCGCCCTTGCGCAGCTGCAGCAGGATCAGGGATACGTCCGCTCCCTCCCGGTGGCGCAGCAGGCGGAGGCGCTTGGCTTCCAGACCCTCCCGGGCAGCCAGGGAAATGACCCGGGCCAGACCCTCGGGACGGTACACCATATAGAAATCCCCGCCGAATTTCAGTGCCCAGGCGGCTCCGGCCAACCAGTCCTCCAGGGGACAGAGCTCCTCCCGGCGGGCCTGGGGGAAGGCCTTGCTTTTGGGTCCGCCGGAAAAATAGGGCGGATTGGAAATTGCTGCGGAAAAGCTCCCGGGAGAAATGAGCTGGGGTATCTGCCGGATGTCCGCGCATATACTTTGCAGACGGCTGCCCAAAGCGTTGCGGCGGATATTCTCCAGCGCGGCGGCATGGGCGCGGGGGTCCCACTCCAGCCCCGTGACGCTGCACGTCCTGTTTCCCGCGCACAGCAGCAGCCCCAGCGTGCCCGCCCCAGAGCCCAGGTCCAGCACCCGGGAATTGCCGGACAGCCGGACAAAATCGGCCAGCGCCATGGAATCCGTACCGAGAGGGAACACCCCCTCCGGGATTTCCAGGGTCAGGCCGTCAGGCAGATATTCCATAGGCATTTCTCCTGATTTCCGAAACAAAATCGGCCTGCGCAGTGGCGATCCAATGCGCAGGCCGATGGCGATTGAAGCGGAATCAACCTTCCTCGATAGCTTCGCTGGGGCACTGGTCGGCGCAGGAGCCGCAGCTGACACAGACATCGGGATCGATGACGTACTTGTCCTCGCCCTCGGAAATCGCCTCAACGGGGCACTGGTCGGCACAGGAACCGCACTTCACGCAAGCGTCAGTGATTTTGAAAGCCATGGTATTCCCTCCTATGTTGTGAATATACGCGTTATGGATAACGGCAAGTCTATTCTAACATGGATTCGGGAAAATGCAATTCCTTTTTTGAAAAAGTGCCGTATATTTTTTTCCCTGGCTGGCCAGAATTTTTCGGAAAAGGGAGGGATTCTGTGCGCTACCATATGCTGACGGTGGATTTGATCCGGCGGTCCGGGGAAAAGGCCAGGAGCTTCGGCCACAGCTATGTGGGTTCCGCCCATCTGCTGCTGGGCCTGGCAGTGCTTCCCGACGGGGCGGGACTGCTGCTGCGGTCCCTGGGGCTGGACCCGGGACTGACGGAGGCCATGACCCAGCTGCTTTACGGCACAGGAACCCCCGGACTGCCCCTTCCCCAGGGGCTGACCCGGGAGGCCAGGGGAATCCTCAGGGGGGCCGCCCGGGAGGCCAAATGCCAGGGCAGGCGGGAGATTCGTCCGCTCCATGTGCTGCTGGCCATGGCCCGGCGGGAGCAATCCGCGGCGGCGGAGCTGCTGCGGCTGAACGGTATCAGCGCCCAGACGCTGTTTACCCATACGGTGGAATTTATGCGGTGGGAGGAGCTTGCTCCCGCCAGGGGAAAGAAGGAGGCGGTCAGTACGAAGCTGTTGGAGCAATTCAGTGAGGACCTGGTGCAGAAAGCGTCTGCCATGGACCCCGTCATCGGAAGAGATCGGGAGATCGATATGGTGATCGGGATCCTGTGCCGAAGAAGCAAGAATAACCCGGCTCTGGTGGGAGAACCCGGTGTGGGTAAGACAGCCATCGCGGAGGGTCTGGCCCAGCGGATGGCGGTGGGAAACGTGCCGCCTCAGCTCAAGGACAAACGGCTCATCAGCCTGAATATGGCAAACCTGGTGGCGGGCACCAAGTACAGGGGGGAGTTTGAGGAACGGCTCCGGGACCTGCTGGGGGAAATCCGCCGAAGCTCGGACGTAATTCTTTTTGTGGATGAGATGCACACCATTGTAGGCGCCGGAGCGGCGGAGGGAGCCATTGACGCGGCCAACATCTTCAAGCCCGCCCTGGGCAGGGGGGAGCTGCAGATGCTGGGGGCCACCACCCGGGAGGAATACCGGAAATATATCGAAAAGGACGCTGCTCTGGAACGGCGGTTCCGGCCTGTGATCGTGGAGGAACCGGGGGAGGATACGGCTCTGGAAATTCTGCGGGCACTGCGGCCCGGGCTGGAGCGGCACCATCAGCTGAGAATCAGCGAGGAGGCGATGCGGGAGGCGGTGCGCCTCTCGGTGCGGTATCTGCCGGAGCAGTTTCTCCCGGATAAGGCCATCGATCTGCTGGACGAGGGGGCAGCCCGGGCCAAAATGGACCAGATGCGCTGCGGCAGGGGCAGCGCTGCCCGGAAGGAGTTGGAAAAGGAGCTCCATGAAGCCGTTCGGGAGCGGAAATACGAAAAGGCGGCTGAGCTGCGGGACAGAATGCAGCAGCTGACAGTGAAACCGGCGGATGGGAAGCGGGCTCAGACAGTGACGGCGGCGGATATTGCCTGGGTGGTTTCCGCGAGGACCGGAATTCCTCTGGGCAGGCTCACTACCTCGGAGCGGGAGCGGCTTTTGGACCTGGAACGGGTTCTTTCAGCCAGGGTCATGGGCCAGGACGAGGCGGTGAGAACCGTCGCGGAGGCGGTTCGCCGGGGGTATTCCGGAATCCGGGACGAACGCAGGCCCATTGCCAGCCTCCTGTTTACGGGCCCCACCGGAGTGGGAAAGACGGAGCTCTGCCGGGTGCTGGCGGAGGAGGTTTTTGGCAGCCAGAACGCCATGATAAGGCTCGACATGACGGAGTATATGGAAAAGCAGTCGGTTTCCCGGCTGATTGGAGCGCCTCCGGGATATGTGGGCTACGAAGAGGGCGGAAAGCTGACGGAGGCGGTCCGCCGGAGGCCCTACTGCCTGGTGCTGATGGATGAACTGGAAAAGGCCCACCCGGATGTGCTGGGGATTCTGCTCCAGATTATGGAGGAGGGCGTCCTGACGGATTCCACGGGCCGCAGGGTCAGCTTCAAGAATACCATCGTGGTGCTGACCTGCAACGTGGGCGCCCAGATACGGGGAGAGGGTCTGGGCTTCTGCGCCCAGGGAAAGGATTCGGAGATGGGCAAGGCCCTGCAGGAATCCTTTACGCCGGAATTCCTGGGCCGTCTGGACGCGGTGGTGCGTTTTTCGGGGCTGAAGGCCGAAGCCATGGAGGCCATCGCGGGGAAATACCTGGACCAGCTCCGACAGCGCACCCAGGCCATGGGTATCCAGCTGCAGCTTCCGCAGGAGCTGAGCAAACGGCTCTGCGCCGGGTGCAGGGACCGGGACGGTGCCAGACAGCTCAGGCGCCTGGTGCAGACCCAGGTGGAGGGGCCGCTGGCCAGCTTCCTGCTGCGCTGCGGGCGCAAACCCACCCGGGTTCGGGGGAAAATGGAGGAGGACCGGGTCGTGTTTTACTAGAACGGATGTTCTAAAAATAGGGAAAACAGGCCAAATCCCCGTGGGATTGGGAAAATAACAGAGAAAAAGATTGATTTTTTCCGTAGGAAGTAGTATACTGTTGGCAAATGGAGTAAAAGGGTAGTAAAGTGGAGCAAAAGGGAAAGAGGTGAGGCCCATGATCGGAAAATACAGCGCCAAGCTGGACGAAAAGAACCGTCTGTTCGTCCCTTCCAAGCTCCGGGGGGAGCTGGGGGAGGTATTCTATGTGACCCTGGGCGTGAACTGCGGCCACCGGTGCCTCACCGTCTACACCGCTGCCGAGTGGCAGAAGCTCAGCGACAATTACAACGCCCTGAGCATTTCCCAGCGGGCCGGGGCCACCAGCCTGATTTTCATGAACGCCGCCGAATGCAGTCCTGACAAGCAGTTCCGCTTCGCGCTGACCCCCTTCCTGCTGAACTATGCCGGAATCGACCGGGAGGTCATGATCGTGGGCCGGGCGGGTCAGGCGGAAATCTGGGATGCCGAAGAATTTGAGCGGTTCGAGGCGGAGAATCTGACGCCCGAAAAGCTGCTGGCATCTCTGGAGGCGATTGGACTGTGAGCGAGTTTCATCATGTTTCCGTGCTCCTGGAGGAGTGCATCCGGGGGCTGAATATCCGTCCGGAGGGAATCTATGTGGACGGAACCCTGGGCGGGGCAGGGCATTCCAGCCGGATTGCGGCCATGCTCACCAGCGGCACCCTCATCGGCATCGACCGGGATCCGGTGGCCCTGGAGGCGGCGGGGGAGCGGCTGAAGCCCTTCGGCGACAGGGTGAAGCTGGTGCATTCCAATTTTGCCCGGGTGGACGAAGTGCTGGACAGCCTGGGGATCCCTGCCGTGGATGGGATTCTGCTGGACCTGGGTGTGTCCTCTCCCCAGCTGGATGACGGGTCGCGGGGCTTCTCCTATATGGTGGATGCGCCGCTGGATATGCGGATGAACCATGACGACAGCCTCAGCGCCTACGCCGTGGTGAATACCTGGTCCTATGAGGAACTGAAAAAAATTCTCTATGAATACGGCGAGGAACGCTATGCCCCTCAGATCGCGGGAAATATCTGCCGCAGGAGGGAGCAGAAGCCCATCGAAACCACGCTGGAGCTGGTGGATGTGATCCGGGCCGCCATGCCCCCCGCCGCGCTGCGGGAGAAGCAGCACCCGGCCAAGCGCAGCTTCCAGGCCATCCGGATTGCGGTCAACGACGAACTGAACGCCGTGTCCCGGGTCATGGAAAAGGCCATTCCCCGGCTTGCTCCCGGAGGGCGTTTGGCCGTGATCACCTTCCATTCCCTGGAGGACCGGATCGTGAAGAACGCCATGGCCGAGGCTGCCAAGGGCTGCACCTGCCCGCCCAGCTTCCCGGTCTGCGTCTGCGGACGCAAGCCCCAGGTCAGGCTGGTTACCCGCAAGCCCGTTGTCTCGGGAGACGAAGAACTGGAACGCAACCCGAGAGCCCGCAGTGCCAAGCTGCGCATCTGTGAAAAAATCTGACGTGAGGAAGTGTATGCCATGGTACAGAAGCCGGAAATCCAATATGTAGGTCAGTTTTATGTCTATGGCAGTGAGGCCCGGGAGGCAGCTTCCAGGCAGCTTCCGCGAAAGTCGAAATATATCCTTCCTGAAATTCGTCCTCAGCAGGAGCGGCGCGTCTATGTGGACCCGGTGGCGCTGTGCGCCATGGTGGTGGCCGTGGTGATGCTGGCAGCCCTGGCTCTGGGGGCCATTCAGATCAGCGAAAGCTGGCATGAGTATGACGCCATGGAGCGGTATCTGGCGGAGCTGAAGAAGGAAAACTCCCGGCTGGAGAACGAGTACCGGGAGGGCTTCGACCTGGAGGAAATCCGCAGCACTGCCCTGGCCATCGGCATGGTTCCCATGTCGGAGGTGAAGGTCATTCCTGTCCGGGTGACGGTTCCGGAGCCGGAGCAGGAAACGACGCCGTGGGATGAAATTGTCTGGTTTCTCAAAGGACTCTTTGCATAACCGGGGCATTCCCCCATACAGTATGGATAGCAGCTGCAATGGGCGGCGAGGGATTCCCTTGCTGCCCATTGATGCCCTATCGGAGGGAGAATGGATATGGGGAAGAAGCCTGCCGGGTACTATGCCCGGGTGCGTCTGGACAGCGGACACCACAAAAGAATCCTTGCGGTGATGGCCGTACTGGGAATTGCGGCATTTTTGCCTGCCGTTATGCGGCTGTACCGCCTGATGGTTGCGGATTACGGGTACTACGCGGAGCTTGCCCTGCGCAATCAGACCCGGACCACCTATGTGGCGGCGGACCGGGGGACCATTTACGACTGCAATATGAATATCCTGGCGTCTTCCGTCAGCGTGGAAAATGTGTACCTGGACCCCCATGAGCTGAAGCAGTCCAAGGCGGATGTGGAAGCGATTTCCGAATTTCTGGGGGCGCTTCTTGACAAGGACCCTGCGTGGATCGGGGAGCAGGCGGTGAATTTCCGGCAGCGTTACCGGCAGGTGGGCTCCGGAGTTGACCAGCAGACTGCCGCTTCCATCCGGGAGTACATCCGCCGGAATAACATATCAGGAATTCACCTGGAGCCTGCTGCCAAGCGGGTTTACCCCATGGGAAGCCTGGCAGCTCAGGTCATCGGCTTCACCAATGCCAGCGGGGACGGCGTGGAGGGGGTGGAGGCCACCTACAACAGCTTCCTTTCGGGGGGCGCGGGACGGGTGATCACCACCAAGGGCAACAACGAGATGGATATGCCCTTTTCCTATGAAAATTTCGTGGCCTCCCGGGGCGGAAACAGCGTGATCCTGACTCTGGATGCCACGGTGCAGAGCTGTCTGGAAAAACAGATGCAGGCAGCCATTGCCCGCTATGATGTGCAGAACGGGGCCTTCGGCCTGGTGATGAACTGCAAAACCGGGGAAATCCTGGCCATGGCTACCCTGGGAAGCTATGACCCCAACGCTTACCTGGAGTTGGCGGACATGGAGGAAAGCCTTCGGATTGAGCAGCTGCGGATGGAATACCTGATGCAGCCGGAGGGCTCGGAGGCCTACAACCAGGGCAGGGAACGCTACCGGCAGGAGCTCTCGGCCGCGCGGCTGAAGCAGTGGCGCAACCGGGTGCTCTCCGATGGGTATGAGCCGGGTTCCACCTTCAAGGTGCTGACCATGGCGGCGGCCCTGGACTGCGGTGCCATTGATCTGAACACCAATTTCCACTGCTCCGGTTCGGAGCGGATTTCCGGCCGGTCCCAGCTGCTGCACTGCTGGCGCTCTGCGGGCCATGGGGCGGAAAAAACGGCCCAGGCATTGCAGAACTCCTGCAATATCGCTTTCGCCCACATCGCCCTGAAGCTGGGGGGAGACCGGTTTTATGAATACATAGAGAAATTCGGCATCCTGGAAAAAACGGGCATCGATCTGGCGGGGGAGAGCAAGGGCGTCTTTTTTGACAAGCAGCTGGTGGTGAATACGGACAAATGGGGGACGGCCTCCCTGACCTCCGGCTCCTTCGGCCAGACCTTCAAGATCACCCCGCTGCAGTTGGTTCGGGCCATCGCTTCGGTGGTGAACGGCGGATACCTTCTGGAGCCGTACATTGTCTCCGAGGTGCTGGACCCCCAGGGAAATACGATCCTCAAGCAGGAACCGACGGTGGTCCGGCAGACCATTTCCGGGGAGACCTCCGACACCATGCGGGAGCTGATCCGCTCCGTGGTGACGGAGGGAACGGCAAAAAATGCCAATGTGGCCGGGTTTTCCATAGGGGGAAAGACCGGAACCAGTGAAAAAATTGATGTTTTTGACGAGAATGGCCAGCGCGTTCAGGATAAAATCGTGTCATTTGTGGGGATTGCGCCTATGGAAAATCCGGAGTATATTGTATTGGTAGCTCTGGACACCCCCTCCCGGCAGACGGGAATTTACATTTCCGGCGGCGTCATGGCGGCTCCCACGGTGGGGGCGGTCATGGCGGACATCCTGCCGTACCTGGGGGTGGAGCGGAATTTCTCCCCGGAGGAGCTTGCCGGACAGCAGATCGTTCTGGAGGATATGACAGGCCTCGCCGCTGACCAGGCGGAGAAAGCGCTCAAAAAGGCGGGGCTGTCCGCCAGGCTCAGCGGCAGCGGTGAAACCGTCACCGGCCAGATTCCCGCGGCGGGACAGACCGTTCCCGGGGGGAGCCAGGTGCTCTTATACCTGGGAGAGCAGCCCCCGGAGGAGACCGTGGAGGTGCCGGATTTTTCCGGTATGAACCGCCAGCAGGCCAGCGACGCCGCGGGCGCGCTGGGACTGTACATCCTGGTAACGGGAAACGACGGTGTGGCGGAAAACATTGTGGTGACCGCCCAGCAGACGGCTCCTGGCACAGCCGTTCCCGTGGGCACCACCATTACACTGGAATTTATAGATACCGCCGCCCGGGATTAGGGCGGCAGGAGGGTACGATATGAAACTCAGAGACCTGATGAAGGACATTCCCATTCTGGAGTCCACCGCGGATTTGGAGCAGGAAATTTCCGAAGTGTTTTACGATTCCCGGAAGGTAACCCGGGGAGGACTGTTTGTGGCCGTGTCGGGCTTTGCCTCGGACGGGAACCGGTTTATCCCCATGGCCATGGAGAGGGGCGCTGCCGCCGTGGTGACCGCGAAACGGCCCGAGGGGGATGTGCCCTATGTGCTGGTGGAATCGGACCGACTGGCGCTGGCAATGATTGCCGCCAATTACTTTGGACATCCGGCGGGAAAGATGGCCATCATCGGTGTTACGGGAACCAACGGAAAAACCTCGGTGACCCTCCTTGTGAAACACGTTTTGGAGGAATGCCTGGGGACCAAGGTGGGCCTCATCGGCACTATGGAAAATCTCATCGGTTCGCAGGCCATTCCCACGGAGCGGACTACCCCGGAGAGCTTTGAGCTTCAGGAGCTTTTTGCCCGGATGTACCGGGCGGGCTGCACCCATGTGGTGATGGAGGTGTCCAGCCATGCCCTGACCCTGGAAAGGGTGGGCGGCATCCGGTTCCGGGTGGCGGCCTTTACCAACCTTACCGAGGATCATCTGGATTTCCACAAGACCATGGATGCCTACTGCGATGCCAAGGCGGAGCTGTTCCGCCGGTGCGGTCGGGCGGTGATCAATGTGGACGACAGCTACTCAGGAAGGATGCTGGCAGCCTGCGCCTGCCCGGTGGTGACCACTTCCGTCCGGGGGAGCGCGGATATTCAGGCCCGGGACGTGGAGCTTCACGCCCGGGGAATCCGGTTCACCGCGGTGCGGGAAGGGGAGCGGGTTCCTGTGGAGCTGCCCATCCCCGGACGGTTTACGGTGCACAACGCCCTGACGGTGCTGGGAATTGCTTACAGCCTGGGGATTTCTCTGGAACGCTGCGCTGCGGCCCTCTCCGGTGCCAAGGGCGTCAAGGGCCGCATCGAGGTGGTTCCAACCCCCGGGGAGCCCTACACGGTGCTCATTGACTATGCCCATACCCCGGACGGACTGGAAAACATTCTGCGGTCCGTGCGGGATTTCTGCCGGGGACGGGTGATCGCGGTATTCGGCTGCGGCGGGGACCGGGACCCCATGAAGCGCCCCATCATGGGCCATATCGGGGTGGGACTCTCGGACTTCGCGGTAGTTACCTCGGACAATCCCAGAACCGAGGAGCCCATGGCCATCATTCGGGATATCCTGAAAGGGGTAAAACAGGAAGATGGGGAATATATTGTTATAGAGGACCGCCGCAAAGCTATCAGATATGCTATGGACATTGCGAAAAAAGATGATATAATTATCCTGGCGGGGAAGGGGCATGAAACCTACCAGGATGTAGGCGGAAAGAAGCATCACCTGGACGAACGGGAAGAGGTTGCCGCCCACCTGTCAGAAATGAGGAAATAAAATGGGTGTCATTACGTTGAAACAGGCGGCCGCCTGGTGCGGCGGCTCTGTGGAAGAGAAATATGCCGATGTGACTTTCCTCGGTGCGGGGAACGATACCCGTGCCCTGGAACCCGGGCAGCTGTTTGTGGCGCTGCAGGGGGCCAGGGACGGCCATGATTTTATCCCTGCCGCCATGGAAAAGGGTGCTGCCGCTGTGCTGTGCAGCCGCCGGGTGGGGGACTATCCCGCCATCGTGGTGGATAATCCCCGGATTGCGTTGGGGAAGATTGCCAGGGAAGAGGTCCGGCGCATCGGCATGAAGGTGGTGGCAGTCACCGGCTCCGTGGGAAAGAGCACCACCAAGGAGATGATCGCCCGGGTCCTGGAGAGTACATACGTCACCTGCCGGACTCCGGCCAATCACAACAATGACATTGGGATGCCCATGGCGATTCTTGCCATGGGGGAGGATACCCAGGTGGCGGTGCTGGAAATGGGCATGAACCATTTCCGGGAAATTGCCTACCTGTCCCGGATCGCCCTGCCGGATATGGCTGTGATTGTCAACATCGGTACCAGCCACATGGAATATCTGGGCTCCCAGGAGGGAATCCGGAAGGCGAAAATGGAAATCCTGGAGGGCATGGAGCCCCAGGGGAAACTGTTCCTCAACGGCGACGATGTGATGCTGAAAAACCTGCCCCAATTGCCGGTACAGCCGATCACCTATTTCGGTACGGAGGAGGGCTGCCGGGTCAGGGGCACGGATATCCGCCTGGAACCCGGGAAAACCTGTTTCACCCTGGAGTGGGACGGGGAAAAATGTCCCGTGGAGCTGGGGCTGGAGGGCCGCCATTATGTAAATGACGCCCTGGCAGCCGCCGCCGTGGGACTGGCTATGGGCGTCTCCGGAGAGAAAATCGCGCAGAGCCTCAGAACCTTCCGCAACCTTGCCGGGCGACAGGAGACCTTCGAGGCCCAGGGCTTTACCATCATCCGCGACTGCTACAACGCCGGCCCCGAGTCCATGGCCGCCGCCCTGGCGGTGCTGGGGGCGCGGAAGGGGAGAAGAATCGCGGTGCTGGGGGATATGCTGGAGCTGGGTGTGTGCACCCAGGCGGAGCACTACCGGATTGGCAGAATTGCAGCCGAGAACGCGGACCTGCTGTTTGCTTTCGGACCCAATGCAGACCGGGTTGCCAGCGGAGCGCTTACCGGAGGAATGCCCCAGGGAAATATCGGAAGCTACACCGACCGGGACGCCCTGACCGCGGAGCTGAAGCGGGCGGCAAGACCCGGGGATGTGCTGCTGTTTAAGGGGAGCAGGGGGATGCGGATGGAACAAATCCTGGACGCGTTCCTCAGCAAAGATACGGAGGATGCTGCAAAATGACGAGAATTCTGATTACGGCCGTAATTTCCTGCGCCCTGACGGGGCTGCTGGGGTATCTGCTGCTGCCGGTGCTCCATGCGCTGAAGGCCGGCGCTTCCATTCGGGAGATCGGCCCCACCTGGCACAACAACAAAACCGGTACCCCCATCATGGGCGGGCTGATGTTCATTTTTTCCGCGCTTCTGTGCCTAATGGGGAACCTGGGCTCCATGGAGGATTACTCCGTGTTTTACGTGATGATCCTGGCCATGTGCTTTGGATTAATCGGTTTTCTGGACGATTTTACAAAGGTCCGTTTTAAACGCAATCTGGGCCTGACCTCCATCCAGAAGGCCATGCTCCAGATGGCTGTTTCCGCAGTATTTCTGTACGCCATGTATAAGACCGGCAATATGGCCAGTGTGCTGTATATTCCGTTCTTCAATGTGAGCTTCCACATCCATCCGCTGGTCTATATTTTCTTTGCCATGTTTGTCATGGTGGGCTGCGTCAACGCGGTGAACCTGACGGACGGGGTGGACGGGCTCAGCAGTTCTGTGACCATCCCGGTGATGGTGTTCTTCGCCGCTGCCTCCGTCAGCGCGGGACGCTACGACCTGGCGCTGCTGCCGGCCAGCCTGGTGGGAGGCCTGGCCGCGTACCTGTGCTACAACTGGCACCCGGCGAAGGTGTTTATGGGCGATACCGGCTCGCTGTTTTTGGGCGGTGTGGTCTGCGCTATGGCCTTTGCGCTGGATATGCCCCTGATTCTGATTCTGGTTGGTTTCGTCTATATCGTGGAAACCCTGTCCGTGATTCTTCAGGTGAGCTATTTCAAGCTGACCCATGGAAAGCGGCTGTTCAAAATGTCTCCCATCCACCACCATTTTGAGATGTGCGGGTGGAAGGAGGAGCGGATCGTACTGACCTTCGCGGCGGTATCCGCTGTGATGTGTGTGATTGCCTGGTTCGGGATTTCCCAGCGGGTATTCTGATCTTCCCGGAAGGAGTATTGTATGGCCATGCAGAGAAAAACTCTGTATGCCAAAGAGAACCGCCCCGCCGGAGCGCTCCGCCAGGGCGAACATGTGGACCTGCCCTTCTTGATTCTGGTGCTTCTGCTGCTGACGGTGGGGCTCATTATGCTCTACTCCGCCAGCTTCGCCCAGAGTGAATATGATACCGGATACGTCAGTTCCACCCGCTATTTTCAGAAGCAGGCGGTATGCGCTGCCATTGGGCTGGCTGCCTTCTTTTTCTTCAGCCGGATTCCAGCTCAGGTTTGGTTCCGGCTGGCCTGGCCCATATACGCCCTGAGCATTGTACTGCTGCTCAGCGTTCTTGTGGTCGGAGAGGAGGTAAACGGCGCCCGCCGATGGATCAATGTGGCGGGGCTTCAGTTTCAGCCCTCCGAAATCGCGAAGTTTACGCTGATTCTGCTCTTTGCCAGACTGACCAGAAGCTATGGCCCCGACACGAAGAAATTCCGGTTCGGGGTTCTGGGCTTCGGAGCCGCGTTGCTGGGAATACTGGTTCCGCTGGCCCTGGAAAAGCATCTGAGCGCCATTATGCTTATGGGTATGGTGGCTGTGGTCATGATGTTTGTGGCGGGAACCAGAGCCCGGTGGCTGCTGGCCGGGGCGGGGGCCGCAGTGTTATTCGTGGCGGTTTACGTCAGCTTTATGGGTTACGCCGGGGACCGGATCACCGCCTGGCTCCATCCGGAGTCGGACCCGGGGGATACCGGTTATCAGATTCTGCAGTCCCTGTATGCCATCGGCTCCGGAGGACTGTTTGGCCTGGGCTTTGGAAAATCCAGGCAGAAGTATCTTTATCTGCCTTTTCAGTATAACGACTATATCTTTGCGGTCATCTGCGAGGAACTGGGCTTTGTGGGCGCGCTGGCCATCATCGCGCTGTTCTGCGCGCTGATCCTGCGTGGGTATTGGATCGCCCTGCGGGCCAGGGACCGCTTTTCCACAGTTCTGGCGGCGGGGCTGGTTACGCTCATTGCCGTTCAGACGGTTCTGAATCTGTGCGTGGTTACCAACCTGCTCCCATCCACCGGAATCTCGCTGCCCTTCTTCTCCTACGGTGGAACGGCTCTGGCAGTGAACCTGGGGGAGATGGGGATTGTTGCCCAAATATCCCGGTTCCGAAACCACAGAAAAATACAGGAGGCTTCCCTATGAATTTGATTTTTACCTGCGGCGGCACTGCCGGTCATATCAACCCTGCCATCGCGGTTGCCAATATGATGAAGGAGCGTTTCCCGGACTGCCGGATTCTCTTTATCGGCGCCTCCGGCCATATGGAGGAAAAGCTGGTTCCCCAGGCGGGGTACGAGCTGAAATGCCTCCCCGGTTCCGGGCTCAGCCGGGGAAAGAATCTGGCTGCCCTGAAGCAAAATATTCACGCGGTTCGGTGTGTACTCGACGCGGTGAAAGCGTGCAAAAGGATTTTCCGGGAGTTCCAGCCCGACGCAGTCATCGGAACCGGCGGCTATGCCAGCTTTCCTGCGCTGCAGGCGGCCCAGTCCATGGGAATTCCCACCTGCGTTCACGAGAGCAACGCCCTTCCCGGACTGACCACTAAAATGGCGGCGAACAAGGCAAGCCGTGTGCTGGTGGCCTTTGAGGAGAGCGTTCCCCACTACAAGCACCCGGAGCGTGTGGAGGTGGTGGGAATGCCTGTGCGCAGGGAGTTCATCTTCACCGATAAGGAGCAGGCCAGGAAGGAACTGGGGCTGGACAGCCGTCCGCTGGTGGTTTCCGCTTTCGGGAGCAACGGCGCGAAGGTGATGAACGAAACGGTGGCCGGCCTTTTCCGCCTGGAAAAGGAGGCGGGCTTCCCCTTCCGCCATATCCACGCCACCGGCCGGTTCGGCTGGGAGTGGATGCCGGACCTGGTGCGAAGCCTTGGGGTCGATCCCGATGCCGAGGAGAGCATTGACCTGCGGGAATACATATACAATATGGCCACCGTCATGTCCGCGGCGGATGTGATCATCAGCCGGGCGGGCGCGTCTACCTGCAACGAGATAGGCGCCTGCGGAATCCCCAGCATTCTGATTCCGTCTCCCAATGTGACCAACAACCACCAGGAGAAGAATGCCAGAATGCTGGCAGACCGGGAGGCCGCCGTGCTGATCCTGGAGAAGGACTGTACCCCTCAGAAGCTCTATGATGAGATTACCGCCCTGCTGTCCGATGCTCCCAGGCAGGAGCAAATGCGCCGCAGGCTCCGGGAAATGGTTCGCCTGGATGCCACGGAGCGGATTTGCGACATTGTGGAGGCGCTCTGCAAACGATAACCTGCCTACCCCAGGAGGAACACTATGGATACAAAACAGAAGAACACCGGTACCCCCCGGAAGGCTCCCCCGAAGCGAAGCAGCCAGCCGGAGACCGGGCGGTCCGGTGCACGGCAGCCCCGAAGCAGCCAGACACCGGAATATAAGCGAACACCTCCCCAGGGAGCCAGCGTCTACGGAGCGCCTACGGGAGGAAGCCGGTCCACTGCCGCGCCGGCCAGGACAGTGGGCAAAAAACCGAAAAAGACCAATGTACTGCACAGACTGCTGAAAAAGGGAGCCACTGCCTCCAAAAAGGCCAATACCTCCCGGGAAAAGGTGATCCGCGCCCAAAAGCAGATGCAGTCCCAGCGTAAGAAAAAGCGTGCCAGACGTTTTGATACGCCTGCGGTGATTTACACCGATCCGAAGCCATTTAACCGCAGCCGGCTGCTGGTGCAGCTGATGAGCGTTGCGGCGGTGGTGATTGCCCTGGTGCTGGGGCTCTCCGTATTCTTCAAGGTGAAAACCATTACCGTTGCCGGAGCGGAAATCTACAGCGCCTGGGCGGTGCGGGAGGCCTCCGGAATTTCGGAGGGGGACAATCTGCTGACCTTCAGCCGCGCCAGGGCCATCGCGAAAATCCGCGCGGAGCTTTCCTATGTGGATAAGGTCAGAATTGGTATAAAACTTCCCGATACGGTTAATATTTACATTGAGGAGCTGGAGGTTGTCTATGCCATCAAATCCCAGGACGGCATCTGGTGGCTGATGACGTCGGACGGAAGAATGGTGCAGCAGTCCGATGCCGCTTCCGCGGAGAAATATACCAAGGTTCTGGGCGTGGCTGTGGAGAGTCCCCAGGTGAATGCCCAGGCCGTTGCCGTGGAGGCTGTTCCCACGGAGACCGGCGAATCGGGGGAGACCGTCCCTGTCACCGTGACCGGAGCCCAGAGGCTGTCTGCCACGCTCCAGATTCTGAAGGCCCTGGAGGCCAACGATATCGTGGGTGAGGCGGCCAGCGTGGATGTTACCAGCCTCAATGCCATCGAGCTATGGTATGGCCAGCGCTATCAGGTCAATCTGGGGGATACCACCAATATGGAATACAAGATCGCCTGCATGAACGACGCGATCCTGCAGCTCAGCGACTACCAGACCGGAAAGCTGGATATCAGCTTCACCACCGGGGGAGAACAGGTAATCTATACGCCTTTTTCCTGATACGGCTCTGAATCGCCGGGCACCGGCCATTTCCTAAATTATGAGAATTATGTAAATATTTTAGCGAATAAACAGATTTTCTATTGACCAAACTGGGATTTCGGGATAGAATGTAATAGCATAGCCAGAATTTGCGGCGGGAACTCCGGTCTCCCTGCCAATCGATACATAGGAGGAAGAGCATATGTCCGAAAGTTTGCAGGATCGTGTAGTTAAGATCAAGGTGATCGGTGTCGGCGGAGCCGGCAACAATGTTATCAATCGCATGATCGATTCCGGTGTGAGCGGCGTGGATTTCGTCGTGGTCAACACCGATAAGCAGGACCTGAATAAGTCCGTCTGCAAGAATAAGATTCAGATCGGTGAAAAGCTCACCGGCGGTATGGGCGCGGGCTCCAAGCCCGAAATCGGCCGCAAGTCTGCCGAGGAGTCCAGAGCCTTGATTTCCAAAGCCCTGGAAGGAACCGATATGGTGTTCATCACCGCCGGTATGGGCGGCGGCACCGGCACCGGCGCGGCCCCCATCGTAGCGGACCTGGCCCACGAGGCCGGGATTCTGACCGTGGGCGTGGTGACCAAGCCCTTCAAATTCGAGGGTGCCAACCGGATGCGTCAGGCGGAGCAGGGCATCGCCGACCTGAGCGGCAAGCTGGATTCCCTGATCATCATCCCCAATGACCGGCTGAAGTATGTCACCGACCAGAAGATCACCTTTGCCAATGCTTTCGGCATTGCGGACGATGTACTGAAGCAGGCGGTTACCTCCATTTCCGAGCTGGTGGGCTTCTCCAAGAACGTGATCATCAACCTGGACTTTGCCGACGTTTCCACCGTGATGAAGGACGCAGGCCGGGCCCATATGGGCGTGGGCACCGCCTCCGGCCGTGAGAAGGCCGAACAGGCCGCCACCGCTGCCGTCTCCAGTCCTCTGCTGGAAACCTCCATCAACGGCGCCACCGGCGTGCTGGTAAATGTGACCGGTTCTTCTGAAATGACTCTGGACGATGTGGAGACCGCTGCCGGAATTGTGCAGGAGGCCGCCAATCCCGAGGCAAACATCATCTTCGGCGCCACCTGCTCCGATGACTTCCAGGATGAGATGCGGGTCACCGTCATTGCCACAGGCTTTGATCTGAAGCCTGAGACCTTTGTCCCCAAAGCCGCCGCTGTCAAGACCGCTCCGGAGGCCAAGGGATTTGTGCCCGAGGATATTGACACTCCTGTGGCCGCTTCCAGACAGCAGCCCGCGAAGCCCACGGATGTCAGCGACATCGATGAAATTTTCAGCATTTTCAAGCGCTGAAGCATTTTTGCATCCCGGCCCATGCTGCGGGTCGGGATGCTTTTGCGTCAGAGGAAAGGAGCAGTCGTGGAAGCTTACGGAGCGCTGGCGGAGAGCTATGACCGCCTGACGAACGACGTGGACTACCGGGCCACCGTGGATTTTTATGATGAAATATTGCGCCGGGAAGGAGTTACGCCCCGGTCTGTGGCGGACCTCGCCTGCGGGACGGGCTCTGTCTCCGCTCTCTTTGCGGAAAGAGGCCTGCGGGTTGTGGGTGTGGATATTTCCGAGGAAATGCTGACAGTGGCGCAGCAAAAGACCGGGGGCATGGACAATCCTCCCTGGTTTGTCTGCCAGCCGCTTCAGGAGCTCAGGCTCCCAAGAGCGGTGGATCTGGCGGTCTGCGCCCTGGACAGCCTGGACTACATCACAGAACCTGCCGACTGCGCCTTGGCAATCCGCAGAATCTACAAGGCGCTGAACCCGGGTGGGATGTTTATTTTCGACGTGAATACGCCCGAGAAGCTCCGTGCTATGGACGGTCAGGTTTTCCTGGATGAGGACGAGGACGTTTACTGCGTGTGGAGGGGCGAGTTCGACGAACAAACCAATATTTGCTCCTATGGAATGGATTTGTTCCAACGCAGGGGGGAGGTTTGGGTCCGCTCCTTTGAGGAACACCGGGAGTATGCCTACACCCAGGAACAGCTGGTGGGCTATCTTCAAGCGGCGGGCTTTTCCCGAATCGAGGTTTACGCAGATCGGAGCTTCCGGGCCCCCGGACCCGGGGAGCAGAGAATCTATATCAAAGCGAGAAAGGGTATTGTCAGATGAACGATTACATTGTGCGCGGAATGAGCATGGACGGCTTCGTGAAGGCCGTGGGCATCCGTTCCACGGAGCTGGTGAAAAGAGGCACTCAGATTCAGAAAACCACGCCCAACGCCACCGCGGCTTTCGGACGGGCGCTTACCGCCGCATCCATGATGGGAAATATGCAGAAGGTTGAAAACGGTTCTATGACCCTTCAGGTGCGCGGAGGCGGTCCCATTGGGACGATAACAGTGGTTTCCGATGCCGTGGGAAATGTCCGCGGGTGTGTGACGGAACCAAATGTGCCGCTCGTTGAGAAATATCCGGGGAAGCTGGATGTGGGCGCCACGGTGGGAACCGATGGAACCCTCACGGTGATCCGGGATTTGCAGATGAAGGAGCCGTACATCGGTTCCACGGAGCTGGTTTCCGGGGAAATCGGGGATGACGTGACTGCCTACTTTGCACAGAGCGAGCAGACGCCGACGGCCTGTGCCCTGGGGGTGCTGGTGGATCGGGACTGCAGCGTTAAGGTCGCGGGGGGATATCTTCTCCAGCTGCTTCCCGGTGCGCCGGATGAGATCGTCGACAAGCTGGAGAAGGGGATTCAGCGCGCCGGCGCGGTTACGCCCATGCTGGAAAACAGTATGACACCTGAAGAAATTCTCGGACAGGTGATGGGGGATTTGGGCGTGGTGTTTCTGGAAACTACGGAGGTTTCCTACAAATGCTATTGCTCCCGGCATCGGGTTGAGAGCGCGCTGATCAGCCTGGGCAGAAAAGAGTTGGAGGAGATTGCCTGTGAGGGACAGACCTTCCCGGTGGAGTGCCAGTTCTGTGACGAAATCTATCGATTTACGCCGGAGGATATCCGGGAACTGCTGAAGAAAATTTGATTTTTGGCTGGATTTGAAGGGTAAGTGCCGGAATCAGGCTGCCGAATGTTTTTACAAAAAAAGAGAAAAAATGCTTGACAAAAGAAGCCTTTGTGTGTATAATGAACCACGTCGCTGAGGTGCGCAGCGCTTCAAGCGAAGGTTCGGGAGCATAGCTCAGCTGGGAGAGCACATGCCTTACAAGCATGGGGTCACAGGTTCGAGCCCTGTTGTTCCCACCACACAATTTGGCCCGGTGGTGCAGTCGGTTAGCACGCCAGCCTGTCACGCTGGAGGTCGACGGTTCGAGTCCGTTCCGGGTCGCCATTTATATATCGCATCTTGCGGTATGAGGAAGGTTACTTCCTCATATGCCTCTGTAGCTCAGTAGGTAGAGCAGCGGACTGAAAATCCGCGTGTCGTTGGTTCGATTCCGACCGGAGGCACCATTCCCATCGGGTCACCCCGATGGGATAAGATGCGGGTGTAGCTCATCCGGTAGAGCGCCACCTTGCCAAGGTGGAGGTAGCGAGTTCGAGCCTCGTCACCCGCTCCAGAAAGATTAGGAACGCACAGCGTTCCTAATTTCATATGGTACCGTGGCCAAGTGGTAAGGCAAGAGTCTGCAAAACTCTCATTCGCCAGTTCAAATCTGGCCGGTACCTCCATTTGTGATGTTCACTTTTGATGCAGAACCCAAAAAGTTCTCGGAAAAGTGAACATCACTTTTTATATGCTATTTCTGATGGAAAAATGTTTGAAGTTCACGGGTAAAATGTTAACACCTAAATTCCCGGAAATTCTACCAACAAGAATAGAACAGGATGAAAGCAAGTCAGGAATACTGAAAATGTGATAATTTCAGAACTTTTTGACTTGATTTTTCTTCCAAAGTATAGCAGAATAATACTATACTTTAGATAGAAAGTGTGTGATACACATGGCACTGAATAAGGATGTTCTGGTAGAAATGCCTGCACATTGTGTACGGACAAAGAAGGATAAAGCAGTATATGTGCAATATACGATCCGTGCGTATCGGAACGAAAAAGGAAAGCCTACCAGTGAGCGTGTATCAATTGGAAAAGAAGATCCTGAAACCGGTATGCTGATCCCAAATCGGAATTATTATGAGTATGT
>SFHI01000108.1 GCA_004555705.1 Clostridiales bacterium
TTGGCAACATCGGGGGTGTCCTTGATGGACTGCACCCAGTTGATGCCGCCCACCACGTCCCGGCTGCTGAGGAGCATTCCGCAAAGCGACAGCTCCATCACGGAGTTGGCGTTGGCACCGGGGGTGTTGAACACCACAATGCCCGCCTCGGCGCAGGTGGTCAGCGGGATGTTGTTGACACCGGCTCCCGCCCGGGACACGGCCAGAAGGTTCGGCGAAAGGGGCATCTCATGCATATTGGCGCTGCGCACCAGGATGGCGTCCGCCTGCTGGGGATCGTCGGTCTGGGTATAGTTTTCCGTCCACAGGGCCGTGCCCTTGGGGGAGATGTTGTTCAGGTTATGAATGCGGTACATGGGGGAATTCCTCACTTTCTGCGCTTTTCAAAATCATCCATGAAGGCCACGAGCTTCTTGACGCCCTCCAGCGGCATGGCATTGTAGATGCTGGCCCGCATGCCGCCCACGGTGCGGTGGCCCTTCAGGTTTACGAAGCCCGCTTCGGCGGCCTCGGCCACGAAGGCGGCGTCGGTTTCCTTGGAGCCTGTCACGAAGGGAACGTTCATGAGCGACCGGTCCTTTTTCACCACGGTGCCGTGGAAAAGGGTACTTGCGTCCAGGAAGTCATAGAGCACCTTGGCCTTCTCCACGTTCCGCCGACGCATCTCTTCGAGTCCGCCCATATCCAGCAGCCACTGAAATACTTTCCCGCAGATGTAGATGCCGTAGGCGGGAGGGGTGTTGTACATGGAGCCGTTGTCGGCGTGGGTCTTGTAGCGGAGCATGGTGGGAGTGCCGGGGAGCACATCCTCCCGGATCAGGTCCTCCCGGATGATGGCGATGACCACACCGGCGGGGCCGATGTTCTTCTGCACGCCGCCGTAGAGCATCCCATAGCGGGTCACGTCCACCGGCTCACTGAGGAAGCAGCTGGACACATCGGAAACCAGGTCCTTGCCCTTGGTATTGGGCAGCGTGTGGAACTTGGTGCCGTAGATGGTGTTGTTCTCGCAGATGTAGACGTAGTCCGCATTTTCACTGATGGGAAGGTCTGAGCAGTCGGGGATATAGGAGAAGGTCTTGTCGGCGGAGGAGGCCACCGCGTTGGCCTGACCGTACATCGCCGCCTCCTGCCAGGCCTTCTTGGCCCACTGGCCGGTGATGATGTAGTCGGCCACCCGGTTTTTCATCAGGTTCATGGGCACCATGGCAAACTGCTGGGAGGCGCCGCCCTGCATGAACAGCACCTTGTAGTTCGCGGGAATCCCCATCAGGGTGCGAAGGTCCGCCTCCGCCTGGTCGATGATGGCCTGGTAGGCCGCGGAGCGGTGGCTCATTTCCATGACGGACATACCGGTTCCCCGGTAGTCCAGCATCTCGTCCGCGGCCTCCCGCAGAACGCTTTCGGGCAGCACCGCGGGGCCCGCGGAGAAATTGTATACTCTGGACATAGTAGTCCCTCCAATTCTATAGGTTGAGGAATGAAAACGTTAGGGTGTGCGATAAATTGTTGTTTGAAAGTGCGCGTTACAAATTACCTGTCATTGCGAACCAGTCCGCAGACTGGTGTGGCAATCCCCCGGTTAGAGGGAAAATGTGCCGAAAAGCACCCGAAAAAACGGGGATTGTTACGGTCCCTGGTGATATTCGTTACCTGGTTCCATTCAACCGGGGGATTGCCACGCCAGTGTGCGCACTGGCTCGCAATGACAGCATTATTTTCAGTTCGCACGCGTAAACAACAATTTACCGGTCGCTTATGGATTCAGGAACCGGGACAGCAGCTTATGACCGTCGGGCTCGAAGAGGCCGGAGGCAGCCGCTTCTGTCTCGGAATAATGGGCGATTCTTTTCCGGCGGCGGGTGCTGTCGAAGAGTACATAGGGCACCGGGTCGCCGGTGTGGGTGCGGTAGCGCAGGGGATTGGGGTGGTCCGGAAGGACCAGCATCCGGTAGTCCTCCCCCGCTTCCTCCAGCCCTTGGCAGATGGGGGCAATCAGCCGTCCGTCCAGGTACTCGATGGACCGGATTTTTTCCTTCAGCAGCCCCTGGTGGGCCATTTCATCCGGGGCCTCCACATGGACATAGGCAAAGTCGCACCCGTCCTCCAGCAGCGCCCGGAGGGCGGCCTGGGCCTTGCCCTCCCAGTTGGTGTCGATAGAGCCGGTGGCTCCGGGAACCTCACAGACCAACATTCCCGCCCCCAGGGCGATGCCCTTGAGCAAATCCACGGCGGAGATCATGGCCCCCTTCAGGCCGGTTTTTTCGGTGAAGCCGGGCAGGCTGGGCCGGGTGCCCGCGCCCCAGTACCACAGGGAGTTGGCTTTGTTTTTCCCTTCCTTTGCCCGCTGAACATTCAGGGGATGGTTGTTGAGAATGTCGAAGCTCTCCTTCATGAACCGGCGCAGGCACGCCTCCTTGGGAAGGTACGGCCCGATGACCCTCTCCAGGTGGTCGTGGGGCGGCTCCAGTTGGGAGACCCTGCCGTGCTTCCAGATCATGATGTGGCGGTAGCTGGTGCCGGTATAGAACTGAAATTCGTCGGAATTAAAATGCTCCCGGATGGCGTCCATCAGGACATCCGCGTCGGCGGTGGAGATTTCCGAGGAGCTGTGGTCCACAATGGTTTTCTCCGGGTAGGGCTCCTCCTCCGTCAGGGTCACCAGATTGCAGCGGAACACGATATCGTCCGGCTCCATCTGCACGCCCACGCTGAGGGCCTCCAGGGGAGATCGTCCTGTATAGTACAGCCCCGGGTCATAGCCCAGGACGGATAGGTTGGCAACATCGCTGCCGGGGGCCATGGACGCGGGGACATTCTGCACCATGCCCAGCTCTCCCATGGAGGCCAGGGCGTCCATCGCGGGGGTGTTTGCCGCCTCCAGGGGTGTTTTTCCACCCAGGGCGTCAATGGGCTCGTCGGACATTCCGTCGCCCAATACAATGACATATTTCATAGCACTGCTCCCTTTCCAATCCTCGTCCGTGCGCAGAGGACAAGTGTGCATATTAAATATACTACCATGATTCCCTTAAGAAAACAATATGAAATTCTGCCAGAAAATGTGTCAAAATCCGGCTGCAGGGTGGGCAATTTGAGCAGTACCCCGGGAGAATTGGAAGAAAAAACCGCCGGATTCCGGCGGCTCAAATGGAATTCGGCGTAGTATCAGGAATACGATAAATTGGGAGTTTGTCGCTTTGTCTCAAAGCTTTCTGTCATTGCGAGCCAGTGCGCACACTGGCGTGGCAATCCCCTTACTTAGAGGGGAAATGTATCGACAATTGCCCTACAAAGTGGGGAAATGTTACAATTTTCTACTGTAATCGTGACCTGGTGCCATTCAACTGGGGGATTGCCACACCAGGCTGCGGCCTGGTTCGCAATGACAGGTAATTTGGGACACATCCCTACAAACACCGATTTGCCCGTTTACAGAACGTGGCCGATGAGATACCACAAAATCAGCACCACTATCAGCAGCGGCACGCAGGCAATGAGGGCGGATTGGGTGATGCACAGCGCGGTGATTCCGAAGTGCTCCAGCAGGTACACAAGACCGGCCAGGACCAGCGTGGACCCCACGGCGCCGGTGAGCTGGCGGCCCACCCGGTTGGAGAAAAAGAAGGCGTAGATGCCGCCCAGTATGGGATTGGCCACGGTGAGCACCAGACCCAGCAGCAGATTCAGTACGCCCAGCCCGAGCATCAGTACCAGCACGCCCAGAAGAATCATGGGCGCGTACTCCAGCAGGAACCCGGGCAGGTAGGACGCCAGCACCTGGCAAACCAGGAAATGGAGAATCATGGAGAGCAGCACTGTGGCAAACCGCAGGCAATACCAGCCCAGCACGCTCTTTCCCTGGGGGATTAGGCTGTCCAGCAGATTCACCAGAAAGGCCAGGATCAGCATGGACACCAGATGGTAGCAGATCACGCCAGCCTCGGCGGCGCGGAAGGAGAAGAGCACCAGGTAATCCCCGGAAAAGGCCGCAAAGGGCAGGGGGGAGATCAGGGTCTCCAGGTTCCAGGGACGGAAGGCGTAGACGGCCACGGTGACCACATAGATGAACAGAATTCCCACGGCGGAGGACAGGGCGTGGTTGGCGCCGGACCGGCGTCCCAGGAGCATCCTGCCCAGGATGCCCAGAATCAGAAAGCCCGCCGCGAACATGGCGAGGAATTTCACGGTGGAAATCAAATCCAGTTCGGCGGGGATGTACCCGGACAGGTCGGGCACCGGAAAATCCATGGAAATCTTCAGGGGGAGCTTTTCCGACAGCTCAGATAGATAGGATTGCAGCGTCATAATCGGAACCTTTCATAGAGACAGGAAAACCGCCGCCATTGCTGGCGGCGGCGGATCGCAAAGGGAGATAACTTACTTGATCTCGGCTTCGGCGCCAGCTTCCTTCAGCTCGGCAACCAGCTTCTCGGCATCTTCCTTGGAGATGGCTTCCTTCAGGGTCTTGGGGCAGTTGTCCACCAGATCCTTGTTGATAACGCCCAGCTTGGAAGCGCCGGCGCTCTTCAGGATGACATCGAACTCGGTCTTCTCTTCCACTTCCTCAGCGGCGGCAACAGCGGGGCCGGCCACAGCGGCAGCAGCGGCGGAAACGCCGAAAACTTCCTCCAGGGTGTGGACGAGCTCGGACAGCTCCAGGACGGTCAGTTCCTTAACCTGCTCCACCAGAGCAGTGATCTTTTCACTAGCCATTGTTAAATCCTCCTAAAATTATGTGTTGTAAATGAATGTGATTTGCGGCGCGGAGCGATCAGGCTTCCGCGGCGGGAGCGGAGCCGTCCTTCTGCATCCGGATCTGATCCAGAACGAAGGCCAGGCTGGAGATGGGAGCCAGGAAGGTACCCAGCACGGAAGCGACCAGGGCATTCTTGCTGGGCAGCTCGCCGAAGGAGCTCAGCTGATCCGCGGACAGGACGGAGCCTTCCACCACGCCGCCCTTAATGGACAGGGTCTTCAGCTTGTTCTTCTTGGCAAATTCGCAGACGATGCGGGCGGGGGCGATGGGGTCGCCGGTGGTGGAAGCCATGGCGGTGGTACCGTTCAGAACCTCAGAGAAATTGTAGCCGGCATTCTTGGCAGCGAAATTGGTCAGAGTGTTCTTAACGACGGTGTAATCCACGCCTGCTTCGCGGAACTGCTTACGCAGCTCGGTGTCCTGAGCGACAGTGATTCCCTTGTAGTCCACGAAAACCACGGAAGTGGCCTCCTTGATGGTGCTGGTCAGGGACTCGACAACTGCCTTCTTGCTCTCAAGAACCTTTGCGTTGGGCATAATTTTCACCTCCGAAAATAAAAAGTGTCTTCCTGCCAGAAGACAGAAAGACACGCAGAAAATTTCGATTCAGCGCACCTCGGCAGGACTTACGCCTCGCGGCACCTGCTGTCTTTGGCAACTGCAATATAATAGCAGAGTTTATTGGAAAAGTCAAGGACTTTTTTGCGCTTTTGGACATCTGAAGAAGATAAATTGTTGTTTGAAGTATTGCAGCGCGGAGCGCCTTGGCTTCCCCCGGGGGGAAGCTGTCAGGCGAAGCCTGACTGATGAGGATCGGCGAAATCTGTAAGCTGTCGCCGTTCCTCATCCGCCCCTGCGGGGCACCTTCCCCCCGGGGGAAGGTATTTCCGCAAACCCTCAGTCTTTCAAACAACAATTTACCGTTTTCGCGGCTTGGAGGTGCAAAAATCCCCCGGCGAACCGCGCCGGGGGATAATGGCAGCTATAGAGCTTACAGATACTTGGCGGTATTGACCTTCACGCCGGGGCCCATGGTGGAGACCACGGTGCAGGACCGGATATACTGGCCCTTGGCGGCGGCGGGCTTGGCCTTGACAACGGCACGCATCAGGGTGTCCATGTTCTCGGCCAGCTTCTCGGAGCCGAAGGAAACCTTGCCGATGGGGCAGTGGATGATGTTGGTCTTGTCCAGACGATACTCCACCTTACCGGCTTTGATCTCCTTGACGGCAGCGGCCACGTTGGGGGTCACGGTGCCGGCCTTGGGGGAGGGCATCAGACCCTTGGGGCCCAGAACCTTACCAAGACGGCCAACAATGCCCATCATGTCGGGGGAAGCCACGACTACGTCGAACTCAAACCAGTTCTCCTTGGTGATCTTCTCCACCAGGTCCATGCCGCCAACATAGTCGGCGCCGGCGGCCTTGGCCTCGTCAACCTTGGCGTCCTTGGCGAACACCAGAACCCGGCGGGTCTTGCCGGTGCCGTTGGGCAGAACCACGGCGCCGCGGACCTGCTGGTCGGCGTGACGGGAGTCAACACCCAGCTTGATGTGCAGCTCGACGGTCTCGTCGAACTTGGCGGAAGCACCCTTCACAACCAGATCCAGGGCTTCGGTGGGGTCATACTGAACAGAGCGGTCGATCAGCTTCGCGCTCTCCTGGTACTTTTTACCTCTAAACAATGTAATTATCCTCCTTATAGTGGTGATGCGGAAAAATCCTCCCACATTTCCGGGTCATAGCCTGCCCGGATTGGCTATTCATCAATCAACAACGGTAACGCCCATGGAACGGCAGGTGCCGGCAACCTGGCTCTCGGCAGCCTCCAGAGTGGGGCAGTTCAGGTCGGGCATCTTGATCTTGGCAATATCGGCGATCTGGGCGCGGGTGATGGTACCGACCTTCTGCTTGTTGGGAACGCCGGAACCCTTGCTCAGGCCGATGGCCTTGGTGATCAGCATGGGGGTCGGAGGAGTCTTGGTGATGAAGGTGAAGCTGCGGTCAGCGTAAACGGTGATGACGACGGGAATCTTGTAGCCCTCCTGATCCTTGGTGCGGGCGTTGAATTCCTTGATGAAAGCGGCGATGTTGACGCCGTGCTGGCCCAGAGCGGGGCCTACAGGGGGAGAAGCGGTCGCCTTAGCGGCGTTAATCTGAAGCTTAATAATGCCGGTGACTTTCTGTGCCATAATAAGCACCTCCTGAATAAAATGTGGTATTGATGCGCGCTGCGCATTTCTTGCGGGGCTTTACGCCCCTCCCACGTTCCGGCCGGAAATCCGGCCCGATGCGTTTACTGGGAAACGACCTCCACCTGGTCGAGCTCAAACTCGACGGAGGTCTCACGGCCGAACATGGATACGATCACGTTCACCGCGTTGCTGTCGACATCCACGCTCTCCACGGTGCCGGTGAAGGAGCTCAGGGGACCGTCGAGAATCCGGACCGTGTCGCCCACGGCGTAGTTCACGATGATCTCCTTCTTTTCTACGCCCATGGCGTAGACCTCGTCCTCGGTCAGGGGGGTGGGGTCGTTGCTGGAGGAACCCACGAAGCCGGTCACTCCGCGGATGTTCCGGATAACGTGCCAGGTATCATCGCTGTAAACCATCTTTACCAGCACATAGCCGGGGTAAACCTTGCGGTCGAAGGTCTTGCTGACGCCGGATTCGGTGATCTCGGTGACGGTTTCCAGAGGGATGGAAACAGCCAGAATCTGGTCGTGCAGCCCGCGGGACTCCACGGTTTTCTCGATGGTGGCCTTTACAGTGTTTTCATAACCGGAGTAGGTATGCACCACATACCATTTCGCAGTTTCTGCCATGACGATGCACCTTATTTGGCGAAGGCCTGGATCAGGGCGTCAATGCCGATCCGGGCTACAAAGTCAAACAGCCAGATGAACACGCCCACCACAACCACGCATGCGGCCACGATCAGGGTGTTCTTTCCAACCTGCTGCGGGGTGGGCCAGACAACCTTCTTCAGCTCGCTGCGGAGCTCCCGGAAGTACTTGCGGACCTTGCCCCAGGTTCTTTTGAACCAGTTTTCCTTTTTCGCTTCTGCCATGACTCGGGCCCCTCCTTACTTGGTCTCGTTATGAACGGTGTGCTTTCTGCAGAATCTGCAGTACTTCTTCATCTCGAGACGGTCAGGGTCATTCTTCTTGTTCTTCATAGTGTTGTAGTTTCTCTGCTTGCACTCAGAGCATCTCAAAGTGACTTTCACGCGCATGAACGGCACCTCCTTAAATCTGCCTCCCTGTATCACCCCGGCTAGTAAAAATTTAGGCAGCGGACACTACAAATCCCGCTCCGGAGCTGAAAAAGGCGCACAAAAAAAGCCCTTCTTCACAGGTAGAAACATTCTATCACAGAGGATTTCCCTTGTCAATGATTTTTTTGCTTTCTTTTTCCGGAGTTTTGGGGTACAATGGGGGCAAACGCAAATAGGAGGAGTAAAAATGAGGATTATGGGAATCGACTACGGCGACGCCAGAACCGGCGTGGCCATTTCGGACCTGCTGTGCTCCATTGTGGGCTCCGCCCAGGTGGTGCCCAGCCGGAACACGGACAAGGCTGTGGCGGACATTGTCCGGCTGGCCCGGGAGAATCAGGTAGGGGAGATCGCCGTGGGGCTGCCCCGGAATATGGACGGCACCGAGGGACCCAGGGCGGAGCTGTGCCGGGCTTTTGCCGACCGACTGCGGGAGGAAACGGGGCTGACTGTGGTCATGTGGGACGAGCGGCGCACCACCGTGGAGGCCCACAACATCCTCTCCCAGCACAATTACCACGGCAAGAAACGCAAGGACACCGTGGACGCCGTGGCCGCGTCGCTGATTCTGGAAGGATACCTGGCATACAGGAAACGGTGACATGGGAAGATAAATTGTTGTTTGCAAAATAAACGCTGTCATTGCGAGCCAGTGCGCACACTGGCGTGGCAATCCCCCGGTTAGAGGTAAAATGTATCGACAATTGCCCTGCAGAGTAGGGAATTCAATATCGAACGATGGGGTGGGTGGATATGATTTATGAATTGACGGAATGCCCGGAGCGGGCGGGGACTTTGTTCGCGGGGTGGGAGGATACCATGATTTTCTCCTGCCTGCAGGGGGTGATGGGCAGGGTATTTGCCACGGCACCGGAGAATCCCCAATCCGCCTGCGCGTTTGCGGGATGCTTCGCCTTTTACGCGGGCGCTCCCGACCGGGAGTTGGTTCGCGGCAAGCCAGAGGGATTTGTCATTATGGTGCCCCAGAATGAAGCCTGGGCGGAGCTGATTGAGCAGTGCTTCCCGGATGCCAGAAAAGTCACCCGGTATGCCATCCGGAAGGATACCCGGTTTGACACAGAGAAGCTCCGGAGGCTGGCACAGGCGCTTCCGGAGGGGTATGTGCTTCGGAAAATTGACGGGCCGCTGTACGACAGGTGCCTGAAAAACCCGGTGACGGCGGATTTTGTATCCTCTTTTGAGACCAGGGAACGGTTTCTCGATCTGGGTCGGGGAATGGTGGTGCTGAAGGACGGAGAAATCGTTTCGGGAGCCTCCTCCTACAGCCGGTACCGGGAGGGCATTGAAATTGAGGTGGATACGGTTCCTGAGGAGCGCCGGAAGCACCTGGCCACGGCGGCCTGCGCCGCGCTGATCCTTTGGTGCCTGGAGGATAATCTGTACCCCAGCTGGGACGCCCAGAATCTGAATTCCGTACACCTGGCCGAAAAACTGGGATATGCGTTCTCCTATGAATACACTGCCTACGAGGTGGACGGGCAGTGAGAAGGCCGCTGAGAGAATGCCGCAGGAAGATAAATTGTTGGGCACCTCTAAAAACTACCCTTTTGGGTTTTGGACGGATCTTTTGCCCCAACAATGCGTTTTGAAAAGTCCGCAATACATCCAGTATTCCGAACTTT
>SFHI01000017.1 GCA_004555705.1 Clostridiales bacterium
GTCCATCCGAGGAATATGACACATGTGAATGAGAGTATTATTGCGTGTCCTGCCATCATGTTGGCGAAGAGACGAACCATGAGTGCGAAAGGCTTTGTGAATATTCCGACGACCTCTATTACAGGAATCAGCGGAGCGGGATAAGCCTTGAGGAATAGAGGCACCTCAGGCCAGAATATCTCTTTCCAGTACTCTCTGTTGCCGAATAGGTTGACCAGAAGCATAGTACATATGGCAAGGAAGAAAGTGACGTTGATGTTTCCAGTCACATTGGCTCCTCCTGGGAAAACAGGGAGTAGTCCAAGAAGGTTTGTTGTCAGGATGAAGAAGAAGACAGTCAGGAGGTAAGGAGCGTACTTAGGTCCTTGCTTCTTTCCAACCCCATCAAGGATGTACCGTTCATCCCGCATTTCCATAGCGCCGCGAATCCTGCGCAGCAGATACCAGGCAGTTTTGTACGTTACCTCGATCTTCCCGGCCAGAGCCAACGCAGAGATGCCCCGTTTGTCACAGGCCACCAGATAGATCGCCCAGAACCACTTCGTCAGAGGCAAATGACTACGGTGCATGACAGTATTGGCCGTGAGAGAGGTTTGATGACGGCAGTTGGCACACTGATAACGGCCATATCCTTTTACGGTGTAGCCATGCCGGCATCCGCATACAGGGCATACGAACCCCTCAGGCCACTTGACCTTATAGAGGTATTCTAAACAGGATTCCTCTGTGGGAAAACGCTGGATAAACTGTTTGAAACTCATTGCTTTCTTTCTGGACATTTCTGACACCTTCCTTTGATGCCATTATATATCCCGAAGTGTCCAATAAAAGTAACCATTTACTACATCTTGTGCCTTGCTTATTAAAAGGGATAACCACAAAACGCAATTAGACGGTTTTATGCCATCCACTGCAGGGAGGGGCATTGATCCCGCCGACAGGGGGGAAATAATGATTCTTTACGTTGCCCAGGCTCCATCCATGGCTTAAAGCAATCCGGGAAGCGGGGACGGCTTAACAAAAAAAGAACGGTCATTCCGATCCGGTCCGCTTAGGCGGCGCGGCAAGTTCAGGCCTGTATCAGGAGGTTTTCCCTTCTGACCAGGGAATTGCCGCGGAAATCCCGCGTACCGGCCCGGAATGACCGTTCTTTTTTGTGCTTTCCCCTTTCACAGCACCTGACACAGCCAGTAGATAAATCCGTAAACCACGCTGGCCGCAAGGCCATACACGATCAGCGGGCCGGCGATGGTGAACATTTTCGCCCCCACTCCCAGCATGAAGCCCTCTGGTGCTCTCAATATAGGACGCAGTATTTTCTGAAATTTATCAAAGAAGAGCAAATCAATGAAAGCGGGAGGATTTACAGCAGATTTATAATATGATATGATAAAAATAAAAGGGGTGTCGTATATGAAGCCATTTTTAGGGATTGACTTAACAATCGACCCCAAAAACGAGCAGATTAACGGTAAAGAATTTTTAATTCAGCTGCCATCCGCTACATTGTCTCAGTCTTTGGATACTTCTACGGATCAAGTAAATCAAATCATCAAAACATCTAAATTACCGCTGCCGTTTCGCATATTTCAGTTTATGTGTGGCATTTGCGCACTTCTTATTGCATCTGGTATATTAAGGGCAGATGTTTCACTTGAAGAAGGTTATCAGAACGCCCCCTGGCTATTTTGGGCTGGAGGTATTTGTGCAGCGGTTTGGTTGGTTTTGTGGATTTGTAGCAAGCAAAAAGCCAAAACTGTTCTCAAAACTGACGAGAGCTCACAGACATTCTCTCATTTAGACGGCATTTCCCATGCTGTTTACACGGAATTGGCTGTGCCTGACAATGCTAAAAATATAGATATTCTGTCCTTCTTCTATAAAGTCAAAAACGGGAACATAAAAGTCTGTGAAAAAGCCGTATGTACACAGTTCTTCAATCCCGAATTCAAAGTTTTTGCCGATGCCAATAATTTATATTTAGCAAACCTGGAAGGAAAATATGCTTTTCCATTATCTTCCATCGGAGAAATCCGCACTGTTAAAAAGCATATACGTATTGCCGGATGGAACAAAGAAGAAAAGTTCAACAAGGGTATCTATAAACAGTATAAATTAACAACAGACAACTATGGTTGTATTCACTGTAACTATTATCACATTATTGAAATAAGCCGTAATAGTGAATCATTTGGGATTTACATTCCTTGTTACGAATTACCCATTTTTGAAGAATTTATCAAATAAAACGCAAAAGGCTTGACCGGATTAAGGTCAAGCTTTTTTGCATTAAAACAAGGTTGTTATCCAATAAATCAAGCCATACACCACCGAGGCAGATACGCCGTAGACCAGCACTGGCCCGGCGATGGTGAACATCTTCGCGCCCACACCCAGCACAAAGCCCTCGGTTTTAAATTCCACCGCGGGTGCGGCAATGGAATTGGCGAAGCCTGTGATGGGCACCAGCGTTCCCGCTCCGGCGTGCTTGGCGATGTCGTCATATACGCTCAGGCCCGTCAGCAGCGCGGACAGCGCCACCAGGGTCATGGACGCGGCGGTTCCCGCCTGCTCTTTCTCCATTCCCAGTGCGCCGTAGCCATTCATCAGCAGCTGCCCCAGCACGCAGATCAGCCCCCCAATCCAGAACGCGTTGAAGCAGTCCCGTCCCACGGGGGACTTGGGGCTCATCTCTTTCACCAATCTGCCGTATTGTTTTTCCGTCATGAAAATCCCTCCGCAGACAGTATGCCCAATCTTTTCCCCGCAATGCTTGACAATCCCCCTCCGAAGGAGTAAACTTGTTAGTTGCAAACGCAACGATTTTTGCAGGAGGCCTATTTGCCATGATGAAGAAGCAAAGCTCTCTCACAGAGGGCTCCATTTGGAAGGGTATGCTGCTGTTTGCCCTTCCCATTTTTCTGGGAAATGTGTTCCAGCAATTTTATAATGCCTTTGACTCCTGGGTCGTGGGACGCTTTCTGGGGGATACGGCCCTGGCGGCGGTCAGCTCCTCCGGAAGCCTGATTTTCATGATGATCGGCTTTTTCAACGGTGTGGCCATGGGTGCCGGCGTGGTCATCGCCCGGTGCTACGGTGCCCGGGACTATACCTCCATGAGCCGGGCCATCCATACGGACATTGCCATGGGCCTGGCCGCAGGCGCGCTGCTGACTGTGCTTGGTGTCACCTTCACCCCCACCATTCTTCGCTGGATGGGCACGCCGGAGAATGTGTTCCCCCAGTCCGTTTCCTATTTCCGCTACTATTTCTTCGGCGCGCTGTTCTCCGTCATGTACAATATTTTCGTGGGCATCCTCCACGCCCTGGGGGACAGCCGCCATCCGCTTTACTATTTGATGATCTCCACCGTCGTCAACGTGGTGCTGGATCTGTTGTTTGTGGGCGTGTTCCGCTGGGGCGTTGGCGCGGCTGCTTTGGCCACTACTCTCTCCCAGGGCATCAGCGCCCTGCTCTGCTGCATCCACCTGCTCCGTCTTGACGGGCCGGGAAAGGTCCGGGTCAGGGAAATCCGTTTCCACGGCCAGACGCTTCATACCATTCTCCGGTTGGGCCTGCCCTCCGGCGTCCAGAATTCGGTGATTGCCCTGGCCAACTTGGTGGTGCAGAGCAGCATCAACAGCTTCGGCTCCGCCGCCATGGCAGGCTGCGGCTCCTACTCCAAGCTGGAGGGCTTCGCCTTCCTTCCGGTCACCTGCTTTGCCATGGCCCTGTCCACCTTTGTGGGGCAGAACCTGGGAGCCGGAAACTACAGCCGGGTGAAGAAGGGTGTCGCTTTCGGCATCGCCTGCTCCACCATCGCCGCGGAGTGCATCGGCATCGCCGCCTATATCTTCGCGCCCCAGCTCATCGGGATTTTCAACAATTCCCCCCAGGTGGTGGATTACGGCACCCGGCATATGCGGATCATCTGCCTGTTCTACTGTCTGCTGGCCTTCTCCCACTGCATCGCGGGCATCATGCGGGGCGCTGGCCGTGCCTCCGTTCCCATGTACACCATGCTCTGCTGCTGGTGCATCATCCGGGTCAGCTATATCACCCTTGCCCTCCGTGCTGTGAACCGGCTGGAGGTGGTGTCCTTTGCCTATCCCCTGACCTGGACCCTCAGCAGTATTGTGTTCCTGATCTACTTCCTCAAAGCAGACTGGATCCATACCTCCCTGGAAATGAAGCAATAAGCCCCATCCGGGTGCGCATTCCGAACAAATTGTGCCATCGATCATCAGCTCGAAAAAACTTGCTGAAAAAATTGGTTCGCTCCAGTTGACAGTGGAAAGCGGACAGTTGTAGTATCCCCTTCGGGGATTATTTAAAATAAATACAAAATTTTTCTGGATGCAGATTTGTCTCGCTCTGCATCTATTGCAACTGAAAAGTTGGAATATGTCCATTCTTTCTAATGCAGGCAAAAATAGGCGATACCTGGTCGAAATGAACAGGTATCGCCTATTTTCGTTTTACCAGCCCTGCAAGACAGATGCCGCAACAAATAATTCATAGAATTACTGTGTTATGGACATCCACCGTTTTGGAGCGATTATTCCATAATTTCCTGAGCCAGTCGGACTGAACACCGTGGATAAAGCCGGATTGCTCATGATCCCGGCAGAGGGTACAGACCGGGTTGGATAATCCTATCCAGTTCTGTCAGCGGTACTCCATTCAAAAGACGGTACCGCTCATGAAAATCCTCTTTGATCTGTCCGCTGCTGCCCCCTTGTAATTCCTCATAGTTTTCATACAGAAGCATCAAAACCGATTCACCACCCCCTAATTTCAGCGGATGGGAGGCAATGTGCTTGCCCAAAACAGCAAGGTAATCCGCATACTTCATGCGCAGATCACCTCCGAAGCGCTGCAAATGATGTTCATGGCTCCGAACCATGCCATGGGGTCACGCGCTTTCAAATCTTCTGTGATGCCATGCTTTTCCTTCATGCCGGAAACAAGGGTCCTCAGCCGTTGCTTACAGACCGTATCTGCTTCTGCAAGGAGATTCCAGAGTGTGCCGTCCAGAATCATGGCATTGTAAAGCACACTGTGATGCTCCTTCAGGCAGCGATGGCGCATTCGGCCATATTTTTCAATGTGGATTATGTGCGTGTCGGGCAAGGCTATCTCTGGGATCAGGTAATCCCCACATTGCCGATATGTCCCACCCGTTCCTTCAAATACAGATTTCATTGCAGACTCCTTTCGTGGATGATGATTGCAGCTTATGAAAAACTCTTCTTTCCACAAAACTGCAATTCAATTCACCACAAATGAGCCGCAGTCATGTGTATTTTGCGAAGGGGGTAAACCTGCCTCGACAAAATACATCCTGGCTCGCAATCATCACGTGTGCACACACCACGATGAACGAAAAATGGTGGAAGGACCGGGGGATTGCCACACCACTTAAGCGCACCGGTTCGCAATGACAGCTTCTTTTCAGTGCGTCAAGCAGCAATACCGCGTTCGCCTATTTATTCCAGTACAATCCTCGCGCTGATCGTATTCTCCCCGGTGAGACTGAGGCTGTACGCATCCGGCTGGGAACCGCCCGCGCAGAGGATAAATTCTCCCGGCTCGTACACCCGTTCGCCCGCTTCCGTGATGATCGCGAACATCTCCCCGGGGATTTCCACGGAAACCTCCGCCCGTTCCCCGGCCTTCAGAGAAATATGCCGGAAGGCGCACAGGCGGTATTTGGGCGTATGCACGGACGCCTCCACATCCCTCAGATAGAACTGCACCACGGTGTCGGAGTCCATGCTTCCCGTGTTTTCCACCGTAACCGAAGCCCGCGCCTCCTGCCCGGCTTCCACCTTCTCATCCGCTTTCAGACCGGAGTAGGCAAACCGGGTATAGCTCAGCCCGTAGCCGAAGGGGAACAGCGGCTCTCCTGTGAAATACTTGTAAGTTCTTTCCTTCATGCTGTAGTCGCAGAAGTCCGGGAGGGTGTTTTCGTTTTTATAGAAGGTCACAGGCAGCCTTCCGCTGGGGCTGAATTCGCCGAACAGCAGGTCCGCAATGGCCTTGCCGCCCATGGCCCCGGGATACCAGGCCTGGACAATGGCAGATGCTCCCTCATTGCCCCCGGCAAAGTCCACGGCGCTGCCGCTTAGGTTCACGATGATGAACGGTGTATTCCCCTGGCAGAGGGTATCCACAAGCCTTCGCTGGGGTTCGGGGAGCAGCAGGTCCCGCTTGTCGCCGCCCATCTCCTGGCCCGGCATTTCCTCGCCCTCAATGGTCTCGTCCAGGCCGGTCACCAGGATCACCAGGTCCGACAGCTCCGCCATGGCCTTCACCTCGCCCATTCTGTCGCCGCAGTCCGGGTCATCCGGCGCGTACAGATGGCACCCCTTGGAATAGAGCACCCTGCACTCCGGCAGGCTGGTGCAAATGGCCTCCAGCACCGTGTGGTACTGGTTGGCGGTGCCGTGATAATTGCCCTCCAAAGCGGTGACGGAATCGGCGTTGGGACCGATCACAGAAATACATCTGAGCTTATCCTCGGCAAGGGGCAGGATGCCGTTGTTCTTCAGCAGCACCAGCGACTCTCTGGCCATTCGCTCGTTGATGCTGCGGCTGTAGTCCGTATCCACATCCTGCATCCCCAGGCCATCAAAGGGCGTGTGGGCATCAAACATTCCCAGCTTCATCCGGGTGGTCATCAGAACCACCGCGGCATGGCGCACCGTTTCCTCGGAAAGCAGCCCCTGCTCCACCGCACTGAGCACCCGCTCATAGGTACAGCCGCAGTTGAGCACGCAGCCGTTTTCCAGCGCCAGCTTCACCGACTCCTCGGGTACGGAGGTCACTTTGTGGTGCTGGTGGAAATCCGCCACTGCCCAGCAGTCCGAGGTCACATAGCCCCGGAAGCCCCACCGCTCCGTGAGAATCTCCTTCAGCAGCGTTTTGCTGCCGCAGGCAGGCTCCCCGTTCACCCGGTTGTAGGCGCCCATGACACCCTCCACCCCGGCGTCCACCAGGGCATGGAAGGCGGGCAGATAGGTTTCCTCCATATCCTGCCCGGAAACCCGGGCATCAAATTCGTGGCGCAGCTTTTCCGGGCCGCTGTGCACCGCGAAGTGCTTGGCGCAGGCAGCAGCCTTCAGGTACCTAGTGTCGTCTCCCTGAATTCCCTTCACAAAGCTGACGCCCATTCTCCCCGTCAGGTAGGGGTCCTCGCCGTAGGTTTCCTGTCCCCTTCCCCACCGGGGGTCCCGGAAAATGTTCACATTGGGGGACCAGAAGGTGAGGCCCTTGTAAATGCCGTAGTCCCCATACCGCTGACTGACATTATACTTGGCCCGGCCCTCCGTGGAGATCACATCCCCAACCTTCCGCATCAGCGGTTCGTCAAAGGATGCCGCCATGCCGATGGCCTGGGGGAATACCGTGGCCATCCCGGCCCGGGCGACTCCGTGAAGCGCCTCATTCCACCAGTTGTAGTCCTTCACCCCCAGGCGCTTTACGCCCTTGGCACCATGGAGCAGCTGGGCCGCGCACTCCTCCAGGGTCATGCGGCTGACCAAATCCTCCGCCCGCTCTTCAAAGCTGAGGCGCTCGTCCAGGTATTTTGGCTTTTCTTCCATATTCGTATCCTCCCATTCATTGCCGGGGAACCGACTTTCCAAGAAATCGCGTACCCTCTTTTCCCATCAGCCTGACAAATTGTTGTTTGAAAGTGCGCGTTCAAAATATGCTGTCATTGCGAGCCAGTGCGCACACTGGCGTGGCAATCCCCCGGTTAGAGGTAAAATATATCGACAATTGCCCTACAGAGCAGGGAAATCCCACGATTTTTGGTGGTAATCGTTATCTGGTTCCTTTCAACCGGGGGATTGCCACACCAGGAAAGCGGACTGGTTCGCAATGACAGGTAATTTGTAACCCGCACTTTCAAACAACAGACGACCTCTAAAAACTACTTTTTGCGGTTTTGAGCGAGAGAATTTTGCACAACAAAAGTTTTGGAAATTCCGGAATACTTGGTGTATTGCGGAATTTTCAAAACGCATTGTTGGGTCAAAAGATACGCTCAAAATGCAAAAGGGTAGTTTTTAGAGGTGCCCAACAATTTATAGTCCCATTTGCCAGCTTTCCTGTGATATCATTCATTGTACAGGACCCTTCTGGAATGTCAAGTGAAACAAGACTGCGAGGTTTCTTCCATAGAGGCATAAAAAACGCACCCGGAGGGAAATCCACTCCGGGTGCATTGGAAAGGAATACTCAGCTTGCGGGGACAATTGCCTTCTTGCCGGTAATGTACTGCACAGCCATAACCGTGCCAACCAGCACAAGTCCCACGGAATCGGTAACGACACCGGGGTAAATCAGCATCAGCCCGCCCACGGCGCTGGCAATTCTGAGATACCAGGGCATCTTTCGGAATACATGCCCCTCCAGGGCGGCGGACACGCCGAAAATGCCCACCAGGGAGGTAATGCTGATAAGAATCACTTCCCCCACGTTGGTGTCCACCAGCAGCATAGCGGGATTCAGAGCGAACACATAGGGCACAATAAACGCTCCGATAGCCAGCTTGGTGGAAACCAGGGCCGTTTTCATGGGATTTCCCTGGGCAATGGCAGCTCCCGCGTAAGCCGCCAGGGCAACGGGGGGCGTCAGATCGGCGACAATACCGAAATAGAACACGAAGAAATGAGCCGCGACAGCCGGGACACCCATCCGGATCAGAATAGGAGCACAGGTGGCCGCCATGATGCAGTAGTTGGCTGTGGTGGGAACACCCATGCCCAGCACGATGCAGCAGATCATGGTCAGGAACAATGCGATAATCACCCGATTGCCAGCCAGGGCTACAATGCCGTTGATCAGCATATTGGCCAGGCCCGTCATGGTGATGGTGCCCGCGATGATGCCCGCGATACCGCAGGCAGCGGCAACGGTAATGGTCCCCTGTCCGCCGGCGGCCAGAGCCTCCAGAAGCCGCTTGGGGGTAATCCGGTTTCCCTTGTTGAACATACTCACAACCACCGCAGCCACAATGGCGATGGCAGCGGCGTACTGGATGCTCTTGGTGCTGGTACTGACCAGGTAGATCAGCAGAACCAGGGGCAGCAGCAGGTAAACCTGACCCAGCAAGGGCCGGATTTTGGGAAGCTCCTCCCTCTTGAGGCCCCGCAGTCCCAGCTTTTTCGCCTCCAGGTGGACGGAGATGAAGATGCCCGCGAAATACAGTACAGCAGGAAGAATGGCCTTCAGCACAATCTGGCTGTAGGGAAGCTGGACATAGTCCGCCATCAGGAAGGCAGCCGCGCCCATGATGGGGGGCATGATCTGCCCGCCGGTGGATGCGGAGGCCTCGGCTGCGGCAGCAAACTCCGGCTCATAGCCGGTTTTCTTCATCAGCGGAATGGTCACGGAGCCGGAGCCCACGGTATTGGCCACGGAGGAGCCGGAAACCATACCCTCCATGGCGCTGACCACCACGGCAACCTTGGCGGGACCGCCGGAGAAACCGCCCACCGCGGCGTTGGAGATGTTGATAAAGAAGTCAGCGATTCCGGTCCGCTCCAGAAACGCGCCGAAGATAATAAACACCACAATAAACTTGGAGCAGACATTGATGGGCGTGGAGAAGATGCCCTCTTTGCTGTAGAACAGGTACCGGACGGAGTAATTCAGCCTGCGCAGGAACGAGGGGTTGGAAAGGCCCCAGATCAGAGCGTAGACAAGGAAGCCCCCCGCCACGATCAGGATGGGCAGTCCCACACTCCTTCGGCAGACCTCGCCCAGGGTCAGAATGGCTACAATGCCGATGACGACCTGATACCAGGTCAGATTACTGCCCTGCTGAATGATGCTGACGGCGTTGAAGGAGAAATAGAGGAACGCTCCCGTGCCGAGAACCATCATCACGATGTCATACCAGGGGATGTAATTTGTTTTCTGATGTCCCTTTCGGGCAGGGAACACCAGAAAGCCCAGCAGCACGATCCAGGCCACGAAGGTGGTGAGCCGAAGCTCCTCCAGCCAGCTGGTGAACAGGGTCACATACAAACAGAACAGGGAAAACGCCGCCAGAACGCAGTTCACCGCGAACCGGGGCTTGCCCTCCCAGATTCTGACGTTGGACTCCCGGTCATATTTTTTCATGACGGCATCCATATCCATGGGCTCTTCCGTCTTTGTTTTTTTCTTCAAGAATGCCATTGCCTACCTCCCGGGAAAATTGGGTAATACGGACTGGCTGCGGCGAATGGTTCGCCGCAGCCAGAGCGCATTCAGCTTTGCTTACTCAGTGGGAACCGTTACGCCCTTCTCGGCGAAATACTTGGCGGCTCCGGCATGGAAGGGAGCGGCCATACCGCTGGTGGCATTTTCAATGCTCAGCTCCTTGCCCTTGCCGTTCTCGGCGGCAATGGCATCCACGTTGTCAAAAATGGCCTTGGTCAGGTTGTAGACATCGTCCTCGCTGGCGGAAGCGGCTACGATCAGCGTGGCCTTCACAGTGACGGTGGTCACGTCCTCGGTCTGACCGGCGTAGGTTCCGGCGGGGATGGTGTAGGTGGTGTAGAAGGCGCAGTCGGCCATCAGCTTATCGGCGACAGCACCGTCGATGGGAACCAGGTAAGCGCTGTTGGTGGTGCAAAGCTCGGTGATGGCAGCGGTGGGAGCGCCGGCCACGATGAAGGCCGCATCAATCTTGCCGTCCTTCAAAGCATCGGTGCTGTCGGCGAAGCTCTGGTACTGGGCCTTGATGTCGTCCTCGGTGAGGCCCGCGGCGGCCAGCACATCCATGGCGTTGAAGTACACCCCGGAGCCGGGGGCGCCGATGGAAACGCTCTTGCCCTTGAGGTCAGCAACGGACTTGATCTCGGGGTCCATGGTCACCAGCTGAACCGCCTCGGCGTAAAGGCCGGCCACAACCCGGAAGGAGTTGATCTTGCCATTGGACTCGAAGGAGCGGCTGCCCGCCCAGGCATAGGCCATAACGTCGGACTGAACAGTGCCCAGCTGGTAGTCGCCGGAATCAATGGATTCGATATTGGCCTTGGAGCCGTCGGTGGAAACCACGGTCACATCAATTCCCGCGTTATTCTTAATGTACTGTCCCAGCACACCGCCGAAGGCGTAATAGGTGCCGGAGGTACCGCCGGTACCCATGGTCATTTTGGAAGCGCCTCCGGAACCGCAGGCAGCCAGCGAGAGAGCCATGGTCAGGGCCAAAACGATCGCAAGCATCTTCTTCATTTTCATTACGGAATCCTCCTCGTCTTTTCTTATCGGGGCATCGCCCCAAAAATTGGAATGGATGTATTATACATCCAATTTTGCAATTTTGCAAGCACAAAATCTCAAAGCACCCCGGTCTTCCCCCTCCGAACCCGGGCCGAACGCAGAAATTATGCGATTTTTCCTTTTTGAAAATTCATTTTCGAGGGGTTTTCCGTGTCCACCCAGCACCAAATTTGTATATTCTGCACAGCATTCCATTCCGTTTTCTCCCCTCTTTGCTCCATTTCGCTGATTTGTTTGTTCTGTGCGGATTGCTGTGCTTTTCCGACGGACGCGTGGAAAAAAGCCCCGGACTCCGTCAGAATCTCCCGGGTATCTTCCGGAAAAGAGGAAGATATTGTTCAAAATGTCCTTTGCAAAAATAGGGGTTCAATGAAAGAGTTTGTGTGTTTGAGCACATCATTCCCTTGCCTGCGTTCCTACGGGGCGCAGGATGTGGAAATCACGATTGACCGAAAGATTCGGCTGCCCGGCAAATTGGTGTATGATGGTTTCACATACATTGCGTTGCTGCCGTAGTAGGCTGTTATATCTAAATCTTTAGGAACCAGTGAAGAACAGAAAAACGTTGTCATCCCGAGCAAGCGTAGCGCGTCGAGGGATCTACGCATTTCGTCACCATTTGCAGTCAATTCAGTGCCAAGATCCTTCGACTTCACTCTTACGTGACAGCACTGTTGAAACTTTTTAGGATCTAAAGAATTAGAAATAACAAGCTAGTAGGGGCGGCTATTAGCCGCCTACGGCAGCATCTCAACAAACACACAAGTTTTTTCATTGAACCAAAATAGGACCAAACGGTGTGGCGACCTCCAAAAACTACTTTTTTGTTTTAAGGCGAGAGATTTTGTATCAGCAAAAGATTTAGAAAGTCCGGAATCCTTTGTGTCGTGCGGACTTTTCAAAACGAATGCTCCGGCAAAAGAACCGTGCAAAAACCAAAAGGGGGGTTAGAGGTGCCCAACAATTTACCTTGCATCTTCCCCATTCTCCCCAGCCCTCCATTGGTTTTCCCGGAGGGCTGGTTATTTTACAGACTTCTTTTCCCTTTTCGGGCCTTGAAAACCGGCTTTGAAAATGGTATGATACATAGTTGATATGATATGCCCCAAGGAGGAGCCCATGAACACCAAAACCACCGTGATCTCCCAGCAGCAGCTGCAGGAGCAGTTTTCCTATTGCGACAAAATCGCGGCCTTTTGGCAGCAGCAATCCCGCACCCCCACGGCCTTCGTGGACACCTATGGCTGCCAGCAGAATGAGGCCGATTCCGAAAAAATCCGGGGATACCTCACCCAGAGCGGCTATTCCATTGTATCGGAGGCCGAGGGAGCGGATGTGGTGGTTCTGAACACCTGCGCCATCCGGGAACACGCCGAACAGCGGGTGTTCGGCAATCTGGGGGCACTGACCCACACCAAGCGCCGCCACCCGGAACAGAAAATCTTCCTTTGCGGCTGCATGGCGGGCCAGACCCAGGTATCCGACCGGATTCGGATGAGCTTTCCCCATGTGGACGGGGTATTCTCCACTCATCACCTGTGGCAGTTTCCGGAGATTCTCTGGCGGGTGTTATCTCAGCATAAGCGCCAGTTTTACATCGCCGACGAGCCCGGCTCCATTGCCGAGGGCATTCCCCAGGTCCGGGACTCCGGCCTGAAGGCCTGGGTGTCCATCATGTACGGCTGCAACAATTTCTGCACCTACTGCATCGTCCCCTATGTCCGGGGCCGGGAGCGCAGCCGCCAGCCGGAGGACATCCTTAATGAGTGCCGGGAGCTGATTGCCGCGGGAGCGAAGGAAATTACCCTCCTGGGCCAGAACGTAAACTCCTACGGCAAGGATTTGGGCATCCAAATGGACTTTGCGGATTTGCTGGCCGCCATTGCCCAGCTTCCCGGGGATTTTCTCATCCGCTTCATGACCAGCCACCCCCGGGACGCCTCCCATAAGCTTTTCGATACCATGGCGCGTTACGATAAAATCGCCAAGCAGCTCCACCTCCCCTTCCAGTCCGGTTCCAGCCGGGTTTTAAAGGCTATGAACCGTCATTACGACCGGGAAACCTACCTGAAGAAGGTGCTCTACGCGAAAAAGGTCATGCCCCAGCTGGTGCTGACCAGCGATGTCATCGTAGGCTTCCCCGGGGAAACCGAGGAAGAATTTGAGGAAACCATCTCCCTGATTGAGACCGTCCGGTATGACAGTCTCTTCACCTTCATCTTCTCCCCCCGGCCCGGCACCCCCGCCGCATCCATGGCCGATCCCACCCCGAAAGAAGAGAAAAACCACCGTTTTGACCGGCTCTGTGCCATTCAGAACGCCATTTCCGAGGAAATCCACCGGAGCTATGTAGGGAATACCCTCCGCTGTCTGGTGGATGGACGGGAGAAGGATCAGCTCACCGCCCGCACCGAAGGCGGACGTCTGGTGCGCTTTGCAGGCTCCGATGACCTTATCGGCACCTACCGGAATATCACCATCACCGGCGCCACCACCTGGAGCCTCACCGGACAGCCGGAACCGGCTGACGAGATTGCCCGGTTTGTCCGGGAGTCCGGGCTGGACATTCCCGAATACGATGCCTATTATTACGGTTACCCCGAGCAGGCGGATGAAATTCTGGAAGCCCTTCTCCGCGGAGACAAGCGGGCCACCACAGGGCTCAAGCCCCTGTATGATCTGGAGAAGGAGCCCCTGCCCCGGGTCGGACAGTTCTCGGTCATTCTCGACAGCAAGGGACATCCCCATTGCATCACCCGGATCATTAAGGTGGAAATCACCAGGTTCCGGGACATCACCCCCGAGTACGCCCGGACGGAAGGTGAGGGCGACAAGTCCCTGACCTACTGGAAGGATGCCCACACCCAGGTATTCACCCGGGAATGCCGGGAGGAGCACGGCATCGAATTCTCCGAGGATATGGAATGCGTCTGCGAATTTTTTGAGGTTGTCTACCCGAAGGCCGATAAATAAGTGAATTCACCATGGGCGAATCGGCCTGCGTCATCATACCAACAAATTGTTGTTTGTACGTTCTTGCTGTCATTGCGAGCCAGTGCGCACACTGGCGTGGCAATCCCCCGGCCCCATGGAACCAGGTAACGATTATCACCAGAAATCGCAGCGTTTCCTCGCTCAGTGGGCAATTGTCGATCCATTTAACTCCTAACCGGGGGATTGCCACACCAGCGTGCGCGCTGGTTCGCAATGACAGGTAATCGGGGCACAGCCCGACAAACAACAATTTTTCAGGCAGCTGCGTCAGATAAAAACGTAATTTACTATTATAGAAAAGGAACCTGAATTATGGCCAAGCCTTCAAGCGAACTGACCCCCATGCAGCGGCAGTATCAGCAGATCAAGGAGCAGCACAAAGACTGTATCCTCTTTTTCCGGCTGGGCGACTTCTACGAAATGTTCAACGAGGATGCGAAATTAGCAGCCCGGGAACTGGACCTGACCCTCACCAGCCGGGATCGCTCCAAGCCCAAGGAGGAGCAGACCCCCATGTGCGGCGTCCCCTACCACAGCGTGGACTCCTACATTGCCCGTCTGGTCCAGAAGGGCTACAAGGTGGCCATCTGCGAACAGATGGAGGACCCCGCCACCGCCAAAGGGCTGGTGGAGCGGGACATCACCCGCATCGTCACCCCCGGCACCGTGACGGAAAGCTGTATGCTGGACGAGAACAAGAACAACTACATCGGCTGCATCTACGGCGAGGGGGGAAAATTCGGCCTTTCCTTCTGCGACGTGTCCACCGGCGCATTCTACGCCACCGTCTGCCCGGACGCGCAGACGGTAGCCTCGGAGCTGGGCCGCTTTGCCCCCAGCGAGGTCATCCGCTTTGGCCCCGGCACGGAGGGCGAGGTGATCTCCGACGCCCTGTTCCGCCGCTTAAGCTGCTGCGTGAACGAAGGGAAGCCGGAGCTGTTTTCCCAGGAGAAGGCCGAAGAGGTACTTCAGTCCCACTTTGGGCAGAACCTGTCCCAGTTAGGGCTGGGCGGCCTCCCTGCCGCAGTCATCGCCTCCGGCGCGCTGCTGCAGCATCTGCTGTGGCTGCAGCGCAATGACCTTGCCCATATCCGGGAGCTTCAATATTACACCACCGGAAAATTCATGGAGCTGGACATGGACGCCCGGCGGAATCTGGAGCTCACCGAAACCATGCGCTCCAAGGAGAAAAAGGGCACCCTTCTGTGGGTACTGGACAAGACCCGCACCGCCATGGGCGGGCGGCTGCTCCGCTCCTGGCTGGAGAAGCCCCTCCTGGACCCCGCCGAAATCACCCGCCGCCACGCCGCCGTTGGGGAGCTGGTGGACAACGTGATCATCCGGGGAGAGCTGGAGGAAGCTCTGTCCGACGTGACGGACCTGGAGCGGGTCATGACGAGAATCGTCACAGGTACCGTCAACGCCCGGGACCTTCTGGGCCTGGCCCGAGGCTTCCGGGCTCTGCCGGAGGTTAAGCATCAGCTTTCCAAAATGGAATCCCCTATGCTCATGAAGCTGTCCCAGGCCGTGGACCCGCTGACGGACTGCGCCGACCGGATCGAGAACACTCTGGTAGACGATCCTCCCCTGACCATCCGGGAGGGCGGCATCATCCGCCGGGGCGCCAGCGCCGAAGCGGACCGCCTCCGAGACATCATGGAGGGCGGCTCCGGCACCATCGCGGCCATCGAGGCCTCGGAACGGGAGAAAACCGGCATCCGCACCCTTAAGGTGGGCTTCAACCGGGTATTCGGTTATTATATTGAGGTATCCAAATCCTTTATGGACCAGGTTCCCCCGGACTACATCCGCAAGCAGACCCTGGCCAACTGCGAGCGTTACATCACCCAGGAGCTGAAGGAGCTGGAAAACCAGGTGCTCACCGCGAAAGACCGGCTCACCGCGCTGGAATACCAGCTCTTCACCGAGCTGCGGGAATTCCTGGCCCAGCAGGCCCCCCGGGTGCAGCAGGCTGCCGCCGCCGTGGCCGCGGCGGATACGCTGTGCTCTCTCGCCGCCGTGGCTGTCCAGCGGGGCTACTGCCGCCCGGAGATCACCCTGGGCCGGGAGATTACCATCGTGGACGGACGGCATCCGGTGGTGGAAGCCACACTGAAGGATTCTCTCTTTGTTCCCAACGACACCTCCCTGGGCAGCGACGACCACCAGGTATCCATCATCACCGGCCCCAACATGGCGGGCAAATCCACCTATATGCGCCAGGTGGCCCTCATCGTCCTCATGGCCCAGATGGGCTCCTTCGTCCCCGCCCGCAGCGCCCGCATCGGCCTGGTGGACCGGGTGTTTACCAGAATCGGCGCCAGCGACGACCTGGCTTCGGGCCAGTCCACCTTCATGGTGGAGATGGCGGAGGTTGCCTCGATTCTGCGCTACGCCACCTCCCGCAGCCTTCTGATTCTGGACGAAATCGGCCGGGGCACCTCCACCTACGACGGCATGGCCATCGCCCGGGCGGTGCTGGAATATGCCGCCAATCCCAAGCGCCTGGGGGCCAAGACCCTCTTCGCCACCCACTACCACGAGCTGTCCGCCCTGGAGGACAAGCTCCCCAATGTGAAGAATTACAACATCGCCGTGAAGAAACGGGGCGACCAGATGATCTTCCTCCGGAAAATCGTCCCGGGAGCCACCGACGACAGCTACGGCATTGAGGTAGCCAAGCTGGCCGGTATTCCCACCCCGGTGATCACCCGTGCCCGGGAGATTCTGCGGGAGCTGGAAGAGGCCTCCGGCACCCCTGCCCCCGCCCCGGTCCATTCCCCGGATACCGATGATCAGGTGAGCATGCTGGACCTGGCCTCCCAGCGGGTCTGCGCCGCCTTAAGCGCCCTCAGCGTGGAAACCCTCACCCCCATCGAGGCCATGAACGAGCTGTACAAGCTCAAACTGATGCTGTCCGAATAAACCGTGGAACGAGAAATTGTTGTTTGAAAGCATCCGCATGCACCGCGTCCTTACTGTAGGGGAGGCATTGATGCCTCCCGTAGGGCAGTCCGTTTTTGCCGAAATGTCCCGAAAAACGGTACATTTTACCGCCGGGAGGCAACAATGCCTCCCCTACAGCAGAGTCGTACCGCGTTGCGGAATTTGACGTTCAAACAACAATTTGTCCGGCTCCTTTCACAGAACACCTTACCCTCCAAACCATCAGGAATTGTCTATGAAAAAATACCGTTCTCTCAGCACTCGCCAAAGTGAACAGGAGATCATCTGCGGCTGGGTCTATTTTATTTTACAGCTTCTGGTGCTGCCCTCCTGCCTGATCTGGCTCAACGCCAAAGCAGGGTATCCTCTGAAGGATACAGAGCTGAACTTCACCTTTTTCGCTCTGAATTTTGCCGTTGTAGTGTGGATTTTCCGCCGTTTCTTAAGCAGCTCCTTCCGGCAGGTTCGGGTGCATCCCGCCTACTTCTGCCAGGCCGTGATTCTGGGATTGGCCGCCTATCTTGCCTGTTCCAAGGGCATGAACTGGCTCCTGGCCCGTATCGCCCCGGGCTTTTCCAACGCCAATGATACCTCCATTGCGGCGTTAATCCGCGGAAACTTCACCCTGACGGTCATTGGCACGGTTCTTCTGGTGCCGCCCGTGGAGGAATGCTTCTACCGGGGACTGATTTTCCGTCCCCTCTATGGGAAATCCCCCTGGGCTGCGTATCTTGTGTCCATGGCCGCTTTCTCCCTGGCCCACATCGTGGGGTATCTGGGAAGCTACTCCCTGTGGGAGATGGTGGTGTGCTTTCTCCAATACCTCCCGGCGGGATTGTGCCTTGCCTGGAGCTACACCAAATCCGATACCATTTTCGCCCCTATTGTGATTCACGCTCTGGTGAACGCCTGGGGAATCTGGCAAATGAGGTAATGCTATGCCGAAAATCATTCAGCTATCCCCCCATGTGGCCAACCTGATCGCCGCCGGCGAGGTGGTGGAGCGCCCCGCCTCCGTGGTCAAGGAATTGCTTGAAAATGCCGTGGATGCCGGAGCCTCCCAGGTCACCCTGGAAATCCGGGACGGCGGCATGACCTTCCTGCGGGTCACGGACAACGGCTGCGGCATGAGCGCCGAGGACGCCCGCACCGCGTTCCTGCGCCACGCCACCTCCAAGCTCCGCTCCGAGGAGGACCTGGCCGCCATTGCCACCATGGGCTTCCGTGGAGAGGCCCTGGCCGCCATCGCCTCGGTCAGCCGCATTGACCTGCTGACCAAGACCCCCGGCAGCCTTACGGGCACAAGTCTGCACCTGGAGGCCGGAGTCATTCAGGAGGAGGAAGAAGCGGGCTGTCCCGACGGCACCACCATCATCGTCCGGGACCTGTTCTACAATACCCCCGCCCGGATGAAGTTTATGAAGTCCGACACCGTGGAAGGCAGCCGGGTGGCCTCTGCCCTGCAGCAGCAGGCCCTGGCTCACCCGGAGGTCTCCTTCCGTTTCCTCCGGGATGGCAAGCAGATTCTCTCCACCCCGGGCACCGGGGAGCTGAAGGACGCCATGTACTGCGTCTACGGACGGGACTGCGCCCGGATGGCCCAGGTTAACAGCCGCTGGGAGGGGTATTCCCTGTCCGGATATGTGAGCCTGCCCACCGACGCCCGGGCCACCCGGGGGATGCAGACCTTCTTCGTCAACAACCGCCCGGTGAAATCCAAGCTCCTCATGACCGCCCTGGAGGAGGCATACCGGAATCAGATCATGGTGGGCAAATTCCCTGCCTGCGTCCTGCACCTGAACCTTCCCGCCGGGGCCGTGGATGTAAACGTCCATCCGGCCAAAACCGAGGTAAAATTCCTCTCCGAGAAAGCGGCCTTCGACTGCGTCCACTACGGAGTTCTGGCCGCCCTCAATAAGCAGACCGACCGGCCGGAAATCAAGTTCCGGTCCACCCCGGCCAACGCACCCATCCAGGAGCCCAAAGCCCCCTCCGGAGAAACCCGCCAAGCCCCTCCTCCCAGGAAGGAGCCCTTCTTCCGCACCATGACCCCGGAGGAATACAAGACCTTTTCCTCCACCCTGAAGGATGCACCCCAGCCCAAAAAGGAGGCAGCCGCCGCGTTTTTGTCCAAGGTGGAGCTTCCCGCCTCCGCGCCCCTGCGGGAATCCGTCCTGACGCCCCGGATGCAAACGCCGCCCATGCCGCCGGACGCGGCGTGCATCCCCCCTGCTCCCGCTGCGATTGCAGAGGAGGCTGCCCCCATCGTCCCTGACCCCGTTTCCCTCATGGAGCGCGATGCTCCTGTTCCGGAGGAAATGAAGCAGACCGCCCTGGACCTGCCCGCTGCCGCCCCCTGGCGCATGGTGGGCGAGCTGTACAACACCTACATTCTGGTGGAAGAGGGAGAGGACGCTTTCCTCATCGACAAGCACGCCGCCCACGAGCGGATTCTCTTTGAAAAACTGAAAGCCAACCAGGAGAAAATCTCCTCCCAAGCCCTGCTCCAGCCCCTGCCCGTCCGCCTGAGTCCCACCGCCGCCGGGGAGCTGCTGTCACAAACCGAAATGCTGGGGGAGCTGGGCTTTGAGGTGGAGGAATTCGGAGAGAACACCCTGCTGCTGCGGCAGATTCCCATGGATTTGAGCCCGGAGGACGCCGCCGACGCTCTGGAGAGCCTGGCCTCGGACCTGCTGAACGGCCGCCGGGGAAGCGCCGATACCGTCCGGGACGAGCTGCTGCACACCGTAGCCTGCAAAGCCGCCATCAAGGCCGGCTGGCACAGCGACGAAAAAGAGCTTCTCGCCATCGCCGAAGCCGTCATGGCCCGCCAGGACCTGAAATACTGCCCCCACGGCCGCCCCATCTGTATTTCCCTAAGCAAAAAGCAGTTGGAGAAGCAGTTTAAGAGGACCTGACCCCAAAAATTGCGGACACTTAGCAAATATACAAATTGTTGTTTACAGCGCTGCCTTTGTAGGGCGGGGTCATGACCCCGCCCTACAGAGGGCATGTTTGATAACTTCAAACAGCAATTTGTCAAGCCGTTTCCATTTTGCTCTTCCCCATACCTTTCCCCCTGGAGGCGTCCCATGTCCATCACCATCCGAACCGCGGAAACCGCCGATGCCCTCGCCATCGCCCGCTTAAACCGACTGTCCCTGGGCTATGATTACCCTGAGGATGCCACCCGGGAGAATCTTTGCACGATTCTCCAAAGCCCCTCTGACCAGGTGTATGTGGCCGTTTCCGGTGACGAGGTCGTGGGCTATGTCCACGCCTGTGCTTATCAAACACTCTACGCCCCTCCCATGAAAAACATCATGGGAATCGCCGTGGATCCCACCCGCCGCCGGGAAGGCATCGGAACCCTTCTGCTTTCCGCCGTGGAGCGCTGGGCAGGCGAAACCGGAGCCGCCGCGATCCGCCTGGTGTCCGGAGCCGGCAGAACCGATGCCCATTCGTTTTACCGCTGTCTTGGCTTTGATCAGGGGCGGGATCAGCGTAATTTCAAGAAATTCCTTTCCGGAACAGCCCAACAGGAGGCCCCATGAACTCGATTATCTGCATTGCCGGGCCTACGGCCTCCGGCAAAACCGCCCTGGCCGTGGAGCTTGCAAAGGAATATCACGGCGAGGTGGTTTCCTGCGACTCCATGCAGGTCTACCGCCGCATGAACATCGGCACCGCGAAACCCACCCCCGAAGAGATGCAGGGCATCCCCCACCATATGCTGGACGTGGCGGAGCCCTGGGAGGACTTTTCCGTCAGCCGCTATTGCGAGCTGGCAACCCCTATTGTGGAGGATATCCTCTCCCGGGGGAAAACCGCCATCATCGCCGGTGGCACCGGGCTTTACATGGACTCCCTGATCCGGGGAAATACCTTCGCCCCCTTCCCCTCCACCGGGGTCCGGGAGCGGCTGGAGGCCCAGGCCGACGCGGAGGGCATGGAAGCCATGCTGGATAAGCTCCGCAGCGTTGATCCGGATTCCGCTGCCCGGCTGCACCTTTCCGACCGAAAGCGGATTATCCGGGCAATGGAAGTATATCTGGAGACCGGAGAAACCATCACTGCCCATAACCTGCGCACCCAAGCCCTGCCGCCCCGGTTCCGGCCCCTATGGCTGGGGCTGGACTTTGCGGACCGGGGGGAGCTGTACCGCCGGATCGATGCGCGGGTGGATATCATGCTCCAGCAGGGCCTTCTGGAGGAAATTCGGGAGCTTCTGGACAGCGGAATTCCTCCCAAATGCACCGCCATGCAGGCCATCGGCTACAAGGAATTTGTGGAGGCGCTTCAAGGGGATACCCCGCTGGAGCAGGCGGTGGAGGAAGTCAAAAAGGGCAGCCGCCACTATGCCAAGCGCCAGCTCACCTGGTTCCGCCGGAACAAGGCGCTTCACTGGCTGACCCGGGGGCCTGACAGCCCCGAAATTCTGGAAACCGCCCGACAGATTCTACGGGAAAACGACAATTGAAAAATGCTAGGATATGGGCATCCTCAAAGAAAGAAGGTTTACTTATGTCCGATGCAATCAATTTACACGCCATTTTGAAGGAGGTACGCCGGGACCGGGTTCCGGTGACGCTCTTTCTCATGAATGGCTTCCAGCTCCGGGGAACCGTCACAGGCTATGACAGCTTTGTGGTGGTGCTGGTGTCAGACGGCAAGCAGCAGATGATCTACAAGCACGCCATCTCCACCCTGGCCCCCATGAAGCCCTTGAAAGCCGCAGCCACCACTGCATAGCAAAAAGGCGACGGAGCGATCATCCGTCGCCTTTTCGCGCTGCCATCCCCTTACCGGAAATCAGGCAATGTACTTGCGGAAAAAACGGCAAATTGGTGTTTGGCGGCCTGAAAAAACGCTGTCATTGCGAGACCAGTGCGCACACTGGTCGTGGCAATCCCCCGGTTGAATGGGGCCAGGTAACGATTATCACCAAGGACTGGAACAATCCTCGGTTTTTGGGGTACTTTTCAGCACGTTTCCCCTCTATCCGGGGGATTGCCACACCAGGCTGCGGCCTGGTTCGCAATGACAGGTAATTGGGGACACATCCCTACAAACACCGTCAGCTTCCTCAAGCCGGCAGCCAAAAACGGAAATGTATTACAGAAAGAAGGAATCCCCATGTCCATCGCCGAAAATGTCGCCCGGATTCGCCGGGAAATGGATGATGCCGCCCGGGCAGCGGGCCGGGACCCAAAGGAGATCAAACTCTGCGCAGCCACCAAAATGAATGACGCGGACGCGGTTCGACAGGCCATCGCCGCCGGAGTGGACTGCTGCGGGGAGAACCGGGTCCAGGAGCTTGTAAAAAAGAACTCGGAGGATGCCTACCGGGGCGCTCCCGTACACTTTATCGGCCACCTGCAGACCAATAAGGTCCGCCAGGTGGTGGGCTCCGTGGACCTGATCCAGAGCGTGGGCAGCCTCAGGCTCCTCACCGCCATTGACGCCGAGGCGAAAAAGCAGGGCATTGTCCAGAACATCCTGCTGGAAATCAATGTGGCCCGGGAAGCGGCCAAGACCGGCTTTTATCCGGAGGAGGTGCTTCCACTTCTGGATCAAATCGGCAATTTCTCAAACATTTGTATGAGGGGACTCATGTCAATTCCCCCGATTCCCCAGAATCCGGGAGATAATCTGTATTTTTTTCAAAAAATATCCCAGTTATCTGTTGACATAATGGAAAAAAAGTACGATAATGTCTTGGTGGACTGTTTATCCATGGGAATGTCCGCTGACTTTGCGGACGCCATCCGCAGCGGCGCCACCATGATCCGCATTGGGACCGCCATTTTCGGACCCAGAAACTACAACCAGGCTTTGGGCCGATAATGTGACAATACAGGAGGAAATACAGAAATGAGTTTATGGGATAACGTAAAGAAATTTGCCCAGCCCTATTCCGACGACGATTACGACGATTACGACGAGGATGAGGAGTACGAAGAGTACGAAGAACCCCAGCAGCCTGCCCGCCGCTCCCGCCGCACAGCCGCCCCCGCCCCCGCTCCCGAACCTGAAGAGGACGAAGATTACGGGTTTGGCCCCATGACCACCAGCACCGGCGTATCCACCGGCGTATCCGGCGGCGCCTCCGCCGGGGTTTCTTCCAGCAGCTTTGGCAGCCCGGTTCTCAGCGTGAACAAGCCCGCCGCCAAGCAGGAGGTTGTGCTGTTCCGCCCCAACAGCTTCAACGACATCACCAAGGCCGCGGATGACCTGTGCGCCAACCGGGCTGTGGTGGTGAATATGGAGGGCGTGGACAAGGCCATGGCCCGCCGTGTGGTGGACTTCCTGTCCGGCTCCGTCTACGCGCTGCAGGGCTCCGTTACCAAGATCGCCCAGTCCGCCTATCTGTTCTGCCCCCACAATATGGATGTGCTGGGCGACCTGGAGAGCATCCAGGCCGAGGTGGAAAGCTACATCTAAGAAAATTTCGCATTCGTTTATTCTCCGGCATCCGCGGCCGTCCCATTCCCCTTCCCATAACCGCGAAGGGCATTCCGCGAAGGTCGGCATCATCACCAGAGAGGGGAACACATATGTTTACACCGCAGCAAATCGATCAGATTTCCTTTACCCAGGCGAGAAAGGGCTATAATATGGAAGAGGTCGACAAGAGCAAGATGCGGGTTCTGGTCGGCAAGCTTGAAGAGTACCGCAAGAGCGAGGCCGGCATGAAGGACGCCATGGTCAACGCCCAGCGCACCTGTGACCGGATGGTCCGGGAAGCGGAGGAGAAGTGCGCCAGGATGATGAAGGAAGCCAACGCCAACGCGGCCGCCGCTGCCCAGAGCGCCGCTTCCGCCGACTCCCTGGTAGCCGCGGAAAATGCCCGGGTGGAGGAAGCCCGCAGAACCGCTGCCGCCCGCATCAACGAGATTCAGGATCAGATGCGCACCTGCATTCAGGCCCTGGAGCGGATCAAGGGCGCCAATGCCCCCGCCGCGGCCGCGGCTCCCGCTGCCCAGGATTCCTATGACAGCGATGCCGTTGCCGATCAGATTTCCCAGAGCCTGGAGGCCCTGGTGGGCACCGCCGAGGAGACCGCTCCCAAGGCCGAGCCCCGCCACCCGGTCCGGGAATCCACCACCAGCAAGTTTGCCAACCTGAACCTTCAGTTTGGCCGCAACTACGACCCCACCCACAAGTAATTCCCGCGTTTTAAGTGGATACGCAATGCCAGGATGAGGACAGGTCGGCGTGAGAACCCGCCTACAGAGAGCTGCCGGAAGGTGCAAGGCAGCAGGCAGGCCCCGCCGGTATCCCCTCGGAGCAGCACACCGAACCCCACAGGGGCAGTAGGCTGTGCCGGTTCGCGCCCGATACCGCGCCCACGAGCGCCGGCTCCCCGCCGGAACAAGAGTGGTACCGCAGAGGTTTGCACGCCTTTGTCTCTTATTTTGAGACAAAGGCGTGTTTCTTGTTTACTGTCGGAACGATAGATTGTTGATTGCAGATTTCCGCACACACTCCATTCCTGCAGTAGGGGAGGCATTGATGCCTCCCGTAGGGCAGTACGTTTTCGCCGCAATGCCCCGGGAAACGGCAATATTTTACCGCCGGGAGGCATCAATGCCTCCCCTACTGCATGGTCGTATCGTGTTGCGGTATCTGACGTTCAAGCAACAATTTGTCTGCCCGCCCATTTCAATGAATCTTCTTTGGAGGTAAGAAAACCCATGGACTACAAAAACACCATCATCACCCCAAAAACCGACTTTCCCATGAAGGCGGGGCTGCCCGCCCGGGAGCCTGCCATGCTCCAGCGCTGGCAGGAGCAGGACCTGTACAATGCCATGCTGGAAAAGAACAAGGGTCTCCCCCCCTTCGTGCTTCACGACGGCCCTCCCTTCTCCAATGGCTATATCCACATGGGCCACGCCCTGAACAAGACCCTGAAGGACTTCATCGTCCGCAGCCACGCCATGATGGGCTTCTACACCCCCTATGTCCCCGGCTGGGACAACCACGGTCTGCCCATCGAGCGGGCCATCGAGACCTCCAAAAAGAAGCTGAACAAGGACATGACCGTCCCCGAGTTCCGCAAGGCCTGCGAGGATTTCGCCGAGGACTTCATCCAGAAGCAGATGGCCGGCTTCAAGCGTCTGGGCGTGGTGGGTGACTGGGAGCATCCCTACCGCACCATGGATCGCCACTTTGAGGCCCAGGAGGTCAAGGTCTTTGGCCGGATGTTCGACAAGGGCTATATCTACAAGGGCCTGAAGCCCGTGACCTGGTGTCCCTTCTGCGTCACTGCCGTGGCCGAGGCAGACATCGAGTATAAGGACGATCCCTGCACCACCGTCTATGTGAAGTTCCCCATGCACGACGACCTGGGAAAACTGAATGGTTTTGACCTCAGCAATGCCTACTTCGTCATCTGGACCACCACCATCTGGACCCTTCCCGGCAACCTGGCCATCTGCCTGCATCCAAGGGAAAGCTATGTGCTGGTCAAGGCCGAAAATGGCGAAACCTATATCATGGCCGAGGCTCTGATGGAGAAGGTCATGAACATCGGCGGCTTTGAGCACTACGAGGTTCTGGCGTCCTTCCCCGGTCAGTTCTTTGAGAATATGCTGGCGAAGCACCCCTTCCTCCCCAAGACCTCCCGCCTGGTCAACGCCGAGTACGTCACCATGGATTCCGGCACCGGCTGTGTCCACACCGCACCCGGCTTCGGTGCCGACGACTATCAGACCTGTATGCGCTACGGCATGGAGCTGGTAGTGCCCGTGGACGACTACGGCCGGCACACCGACTACGCCGGAAAATACGCCGGCCTCAAGACCGAGGAAAGCAATCCTGTCATTCTGGAGGACCTGAAGGAAAGCGGTATGCTCTTCGCCTCCCAGGACATCGTCCACTCCTACCCCCACCATGACCGCTGCAAGAAGCCCGTCATCTTCCGGGCCACTCCTCAGTGGTTCTGCTCCGTGGAATCCTTCAAGGACCAGGCCATCCAGGCCATTGAGAATGTCCAGTGGTTCCCCGCCTGGGGCGAGGATCGGATGGTCAGCATGATCCGGGAGCGGGCCGACTGGTGCATCTCCCGTCAGCGCCGCTGGGGTCTGCCCATCCCCGTGTTCTACTGCCGCGATTGCGGCAAGCCCGTCTCCACCCCCGCCTCCATCGAGAAGATTTCCAAGCTCTTCGACGAATTCGGCTCCAACGTCTGGTTCGAGCGGGATGCCATGGATTTGGCCGCAGAGGGCCTCACCTGCCCCCACTGCGGCGGGCAGAAATTCGACAAGGAGAAGGACACCCTGGACTGCTGGTTCGACTCCGGCTCCACCCACTTTGCCTCCCTCATGCACCGCACCCCCGAGCTGTGGCCCGCGGACGTGTACCTGGAGGGCGCGGACCAGTACCGGGGCTGGTTCCAGTCCAGCCTGCTGACTTCCGTTGGTGCCCTGGACAAGGGGGCTCCCTTCAAGCAGGTGCTGACCCACGGCTGGACCGTGGACGGCCAGGGCCGTGCCATGCACAAGTCCCTGGGCAACGGTGTGGACCCCGCCGACCTGATCAAGGAATTCGGCGCCGACATCGTCCGCCTGTGGGCTGCCTCCTCCGATTACCACGCCGACGTGCGCTGCTCCAAGGAGATTTTCAAGCAGATCGCCCAGAACTACCTGAAATTCCGCAACACCGCCCGGTACTGCCTGGGCAACCTGAACGACTTTGACCCCGACAATCTGGTTCCCCCGGAGCAGCTGGAGGAGCTGGACCGCTGGGTGCTGACCAAGCTGGACAGCCTCACCAAATTCTGCCGCAGGGCCTATAACAATTACGAATTCCATGTGGTGACCCACGCCATCAACGATTTCTGCGTGGTGGAGCTCAGCTCCTTCTACCTGGACATTCTGAAGGACCGGCTGTACTGCGAGGAAGCCAAGGGTCTCCGCCGCCGCTCCGCCCAGACCGCCCTGTTCCTGATCCTGGACGCCATGGCCAAGCTCTTCGCCCCCATCCTGGCCTTTACCTGCGACGAAATCTGGCAGTCCATGCCCCACCGCTCCAGCGATGACAGCCGCAACGTGCTCCTCAACCAGATGCCCCAGGACTTCGCCGCCTACGCTCTGGAGGACGAGGCCATGGAGAAGTGGGATACCATCATGAAGCTGCGCCAGGACGTCAACGGTGTCCTGGAGAAGGCCCGGGCCGAAAAGCGCATCGGCAAGGCCCTGGAGGCCCGTGTGACCCTCAGCACCCAGGACGAGACCCTGCAGGCCGCCTGCGCCGGCAAGAACCTGGCCGAGCTCTTCATCGTCTCCGACTGCGCCTGGAGCGAGCCCGAGGAGGGTGCGGAAACCGCCCAGGGCGTGAACTTCCCCGCCGTCACCATCGGTGTCAGCGAAGCCAAGGGCGTCAAGTGCCCCCGCTGCTGGATGCACAGCACCGCGGCCAACACCGAGGGCCTCTGCCCCCGCTGTGCCGCCGTAGTCGCCAAGCTGGATGTACAGATTTAAGGACAAAGCCGCCCCCGGTTTCCGGGGGCGGCTTTACGCGAAGGGTGATGCCCTCTTTGAAGCAATTGAACAAATTACGCCTCAATGAAAATGTTTGTGTGTTTGAGCACCTCATTCCCTTGTCCGCATTCCCCCGGGGCGCAGGATGCAAAAACATCTAAGTTGCTTGATGGGGCCTTCTGTAGGGGGCGGTTATGACCGGCCCGCCCGGGTTTCGGCTGCAACACGGAAGGTTTTTCTGAAAATCGTTACATCTCTATCTCATAACCTTTGCGGTGCGGTCATGACCGCACCCTACAGATGGCGCGTAATTTCCTTCAGATTTACAGCAAAAATCATTTCACACAAGTTTTTTCATTGACCCCAAATTATCCCGGAAATTCCAAATGCACTTGACTTCCCCCTCCAAAAGGGTTATGATATCCAGACAAAGATATCCAGTCTCCTTCCATCAGGAAGGGCCATGTGAATCGCAAGGAGGAATCTGATATGAAACATCCTGTCAAACGTCTCGTCTGTATGCTGGCCGCCATCGTCCTGCTGGCTGCCATGCTGCCCACCGCCGCCATGGCCTACACAGTCAATTTTTGGACCGAGCTGTACAGCACCACCAAAGCGGAAGAAAAAGATTTAATCCCCGACATTATTCCTTCCTACAAACCCGAACCTATTGAGGTTGACGGAGCTCCCAAGAAGATCTCCATCAACGATTTCAAGAAGTACATCAACGAAAGCGGCGTGATCTACCAGATCCTTGGCTTCAACACTATAGATACCTATGACCCCAAGCCCACCATGGAGCTGCCCGCCACCATCCCCGCTGTTCCCGGTGATGATGCCGAATACGGTGATGAATATCCTATTTATATTGCCTACGGCCCCCATGTCCACCACTCCGAGTACTGGTTCTTCGACAAGAATAACCACTGGCAGTACTGCGACGAGTGCGGCGAATTGTTCAATATGCACTGGCACCGTGACCACGACGAGAACGGCATCTGTGATGCCTGCTCCAACGCCATCCACTACTACACCATCACCCTCAAGGACATGACCGGCGGCAAGATCACCCTGAGCCAGGAAAAGGGCGAGCTCAATGACCGCATCAATGTCACCGTCACCCCCGATGCGGGCTATGCGCTCAAGGAAATCCGCTTCTACAACCTGAATGATGTTCACAGCCAGCTGGTTCGCTACGAGGATGTCCCCGGCAGCGAGTACCATTTCGTTATCTCGGTTTGGGACATTGAGATCGAAGCCGAATTCGAAAAGGTCGGTTAATCCCCCTCCACGCCCATATTTCAAGCCCCGCTCCCTTTGGTGGGAGCGGGGCTTTGTCATTCCGCCGCGGACAAATTCAGTTTCACGCTTACCGGCTTAACTCAGCAAACCGGCAAATGGTGTTTGAAAGGGCGCGTTACAAATTACCTGTCATTGCCATGAAAAATGCTGTCATTGCGAACCAGTGCGCACACTGGTGTGGCAATCCCCCGGTTGAAAGGAACCAGGTGACGATTACCACTAAAAATCGCAGCGACTTCCATTCTTTCGGGTTATTTTCAGCACATTTCCCCTCTAACCGGGGGATTCCCACGCCAGTGTGCGCACTGGCTCGGAATGACAGGAAACTTTGACACGCAGCGACGAAAACCAATTTGTCGTCAACTGAGCAAAGCCGACATCAGATTACGTTAAACCATTCGTTTCCTGCAATCCTCCGCCCGGTTCGCGGGGTACTCCCGCTCGATGACAAGTCCCCGGCGGTCCAGTTCCTGCACCAGTTCCGTCCAGACCTTACAGGCATCACCGTACTGTTCCAATTCTTCATAACAGAAGCCCATGGAATAGACAGCGTCCAAATAAGTCTTATCCAGTTCCAGTGCCTTTCGCCAGCAGAGATGCGCATCCTCATACCGTTTTAACGCGCGGTAAATATCGCCGGCATGGACATAAAATGCCGCTTTGTCCGGGAAGCGTTGAATTGCGTCAAGGGCTATCTCCAGCGCCCGCTCGTATTCTCCCGCAAATTCATAGGCGGCAGTACACAGAAGCCAGAGGCGGTCATCCGCCGGATTTCCGGCAAGCTCCCGGGCATACCGCTGGGCTTCCTGGAGGCCCTTGCCCTGATCGCACATCAGGGCAAGCCTCTGCTGCGCCGCGGAAGCATAGACCTGCTCCGTCACATCCGGGTGAACCATGGCCTGCTCCAGCTTCCGCTGAGCCTGGACCGCGCTGCAGCGCATCATGTAATGGTACAGCACGCCCCAGGAGCGCAGATCATCCGCGGTCAGCTCGTTGGCATTCATCCGGAAAAACTCCTGCTCCGCAGCCAGGAAGTCCTCCGAACGCCCGGATGCTTCGTAGACTGCCAGCAGACGCTGGGCATAGCTGGGATAGCCCTTCGCGTCCTCACGGTACAGGTCATCCACTGTTACGCCGTAAAGCCTGGCAATCTCCGGCAGGAGCATCACATCGGGCAAAGTATTTCCGCACTCCCACCGGGACACACTCTGGACGCTGACCCCAAGGATACTGGCCAGCTGCTCCTGTGTCAGGTTTTTCTGCGTCCGCAGCCGCCTTAAGTTCCGGGAAAAGTTTTCGCTCGTCATCCTGAATCCTCCTCATTTCGGTAAGTCTTTCCATACGCCACAGATTCCGATAGAATCGTTCCATATGCATCGTGGTGCCTCCGCATATTCGATTAGAAGCTTCTGGAAGGATTATAGCGCATGGAGGGATTTCTGTACATATCTCAAAACGCGAGAGCATTCCCGGAAAAT
>SFHI01000109.1 GCA_004555705.1 Clostridiales bacterium
GTTCGTTAGGGCGTTTGTCCGTTTTTTGCACATTTCCCCTCTATCCGGGGGATTGCCACGCCAGTGTGCGCACTGGCTCGCAATGACAGCGTTTTTTTGCAAACAACAATTTTCCGCACTACCGTCCAAACCGGATCATCACATTATTTGGGGCGATCCTCCCCGCGCAAAGGAGCATTCCATGAAACTGATTCACCTGTCCGACCTGCACCTGGGCAAGCGGGTACACGAAGTATCCATGCTGCCGGAACAGGTTTTCATTCTCCGGCAAATCCTGGATATTCTCGATGAAGAGCAGCCCCAGGCGCTGCTGATCTGTGGGGACGTCTACGACAAAACCGTCCCCTCAGGGGAGGCTGTCACAGCCTTTGACGATTTTCTCTGCCAGCTGGCCCGGCGCAAGCTCCCGGTGTTCATCATCAGCGGCAACCACGACAGTCCGGAGCGGCTGGCCTTCGGCGGCCGGCTGATGGACTCCAGCGGCATCCACTTCTCCCCGGTGTACAGCGGGGCTATCCAGCCCATTACCCTTCGGGATGAATACGGCCCCGTTCACTTCTGGCTGCTTCCCTTCCTGAAGCCCGCCCATGTCCGGCGGTTTTACCCGGAGGAAGCCCCGGAGACCTACACCGACGCCCTCCGGGTGGCCATTGGCAGCATGGCAATCGACACGGCCCAGCGCAACGTGCTGCTGACCCACCAGTTTGTGGCGGGCGCCGCCACCTGTGAATCCGAGGAACTCAGCATCGGCGGCACCGATTGTTTGGACGCGGAGGTGTTTTCCGGCTTTGACTACGTGGCCCTGGGCCACCTCCATGGCCCCCAGGACGTGCTCTCCCCCCGGATTCGCTACTGCGGTACTCCGCTGAAATACTCCTTCTCCGAAGCCCATCACCACAAAAGCGTCACCGTTGCGGAGCTGGGGGAAAAGGGGGAGCTTCAAATCCGCCTCCGGCCCCTCACGCCTTTGCACGACCTGCGGGAAATCCGGGGCACCTACCAGGAGGTCACCGACAGGAGCTTCTACGAGGGAACCTCCACAGAGGACTACCTGCACATCACCCTCACGGACGAGGAGGATGTGCCCGAGGCCATGGGACGCCTGCGGGCCATATACCCCAATCTTCTGAAGCTCAGCTATGACAACACCCGCACCCGCTCCAATACGGTGCTGGACGCGGCGGCGGACGTACAGCGCAAATCCCCCCTGGAGCTGTTCGGGGAGTTGTACGAGAAGCAGAACAACCAGCCACTGTCCCCAGTCCAGCGGCAGTATCTTCTGGGGCTCATGGAATCCATTTGGGAGGACGAATTATGCGGCCATTAAAGCTGACCCTTTCCGCCTTCGGGCCCTATGCCCAGCAGGTGGAGCTGGATTTTGCGCAGCTGGGAAGCAGCGGTCTGTACCTCATCACCGGGGACACCGGCGCGGGGAAAACCACCCTGTTTGATGCCATCAGCTTCGCCCTGTTCGGGGAAGCCAGCGGCGACAACCGGGAACCGGCCATGCTCCGCTCCAAATACGCCGACCCCCAAACGCCCACTTTTGTGGAGCTCCGCTTCCTCTACGCAGGGCAATCGTACACCATCACCCGGAACCCGGAGTATATACGCCCCAAGGACCGTGGCGAAGGCATGACAAAGCAGGCCGCCGACGCGCGTCTGACCTGCCCGGACGGCCGCGTCCTCACCAAGCCCCGGGAGGTAAACGCTGCGGTTCGGGAGATTCTGGGCCTTGATCGGGAGCAGTTCGCCCAGGTGGCTATGATCGCCCAGGGGGATTTTCTGAAGCTGCTGCTGGCGGACACCCGGGACCGGCAGAAAATCTTCCGGAGCATTTTCCACACGGACCTGTATGTTGTCCTGCAGGACCAGCTGGGCCGTGCCTCCGCCTCCGTTCGCGCCCAGTGGGAGGAAGCCCTGGGAAGCATCCGGCAGTACATCAGCGGCATCCAGGGGAGTCCGGACTCTCCCCACACGGAGCAGCTTCTCCGAGCGAAGGAGGGACGGCTCCCCGTGGGGGAGGCGGATCCCCTGCTGGAAGCTCTGCTCTCCGAGGACCTGGAGGAGCAGAAGCGTCTGGAGGCAGAGCTGGCATCCGCGGAAGAAGCGCTGGAGGAAACAGTCTCCCTGCTCAGCAAGGCGGACGCCCGTCAAAAGGCCCAGGCTTCCCTGGAAGCAAAGCTTTCCCAACGGGAAACCCAATCCGCCGCCCTGGAGCGCCTGACCTCTGAACTGGCGCTGCAGCAGGCCCGGGAGCCGGAGCAGGAGGCACTGTCCGAAAAGATCACGGCTCTCGACCTTTCCCTCCCCGACTATGACCGGCTGGGGGCCCTGCAATCCGAGCAGAAAGCCGCCCAGGCAGGCCTCTCCCAGGCCGAAGCCGCATCGGCCGCCGCAGGGAAAACCCGTGAAAGCCTGGCCTCCGAAATTGACCGAATGAAATCCCAGAGAAAGGCCCTGGAAACCGTGGCAGCGGAACGGGAAAGACTTCTGCGCAGCCAGGAGGAAACCCTCCGGCAGCGAGATGCCCTCCGGGAGCTGATGGCCGGAATTACGGACCTCCGCAGCCGGGAGGAGCTGCTGCGCCAGGCCCAGGATGCCTACCTGCTTGCCCGGCAGGAAGCCCAACGGCTCCGGCAGCGCTATGACGAACTGAACCGGGCTTTTCTGGACGAGCAGGCGGGCATTCTGGCACGGAACCTGGAGCCGGGAGTTCCCTGTCCCGTCTGCGGCTCCACCAGCCACCCGCTCCCCGCCGTCATGGCCGCCGATGCACCCACGGAGGACGCAGTGAAACGGGCAAGAACCGCCTATGAAAAGGCCGCCCGGTCCGCCGAAAACGCCAGCGCCGCAGCCGCCCGGGAAAAAGGGAAAGCCGCCGGAATCCGGGAACGGATTCAGGGGGAAATCCAGCATCTGCTGGGGGATATGGAGCTTACCCAGGCGGAGGAAGCGGCCCGCAGGATGATGGAGGAGCTGGAGGACACCCTGGCCGCCTTGGCGCGTCAGACTGCCCAGGCAGAGAAGCTCGCCCGGCAGCGGGACGCCCTGGACGGAGAGATTCCGGAGAAGGAAGCCCGGCTTTCCGCGTCGGAAGCCGCCTTCTCCGCCGCCAAGGAGCGTATCGCCGCCCTTTCCGCCTCCCTTCAGGCCCTTACCCGGCAGCAGGACGAGCTGAAACAGAAGCTGCCCTTCGGCAGCAGATCCGCCGCCCTGGCGGAACGGGGAAAACTGGTTGACGCCCGGAGCACCCTGCGTACCGCTCTGGAGCAGGCCACCCGGCGCTGCGCCGAATGCAGGGAAACCCTCACCGGGCTGGATGCCTCCGTCGGCCAGCTTCGCCGTCAGCTGGAGGAGGAAGCGGAAATTGATGCCGCCGGGCTGGAAGCGCGCAAGCAGGCCCTCACCGCCCGGAAAACGGAGGTTCTCACCCGGATGCGGGAGCTTCACGCCCGGCTCAGCGCCAACCGATACGCCCGGGACAAGCTGAAGGGCAAAACCGCCGAGCTGGAGGCCCTGGAGGAAAAGCAGCAATGGATGAAAGCCCTGTCCGATACCGCGTCGGGCACGGTTCGGGGCAAGGAGCGCATCGCCCTGGAAACCTATATCCAGACCACCTATTTTGACCGGATCGTGGCCCGGGCCAATGTGCGGCTGATGAAGATGACAGGCGGTCAGTACGACCTGAAGCGCCGGAAAACCGCCGACAATATCAAAAGCCAGAGCGGCCTGGAGCTGGACGTCATCGACCACTACAACGGCACCGAGCGCAGCGTCAAGACCCTCTCCGGCGGCGAGTCCTTCCAGGCCTCCCTGGCGTTGGCCCTGGGCCTTTCCGACGAGGTGCAGTCCTCCACCGGGATTCATCTGGACACCCTCTTCGTGGACGAGGGCTTTGGCTCCCTGGACCCGGAAGCCCTGAACCAGGCCTACACCGCCCTGGCCGGTCTGACGGAGGGTAGCCGTCTGGTGGGCATCATCTCCCATGTGGCGGAGCTGAAGGAGAAAATCGACAAGCAAATCCTGGTCACCAAGGACAAATCCGGCGGCAGCAGCGCCCGGATCATCCTCTGACCCCCAAAAACAGCCTGCCGATGCCCCACTCAGAAAATGCAGAAATACATTGTTGTTTGCGCGTGCACACCCGAAAAAAAGCTGTCATTGCGAGCCAGTGCGCACACTGGCGTGGCAATCCCCCGGTTAGAGGGGAAATGTACCGAAAAGTACCCGGGAGAAAGGAAGGCACCGCGATTTTTGGCAGTAATCGTTACCTGGCTCCTTTCAACCGGGGGATTGCCACACCAGTGTGCGCACTGGTTCGCAATGACAGGAAATTTGCAGCGCACGCTTTCAAACAACCAATTCTATCTGCATTCCGTGGAAAACTGCCTGCCAGGCATCACCCGGAGAACATATTCCCTGCGAAGCCATTTTGACGATTGCGCTTCTTTGGAAAATGTGCTATGATGCGCTTATGAAAAAGACCATCCGGTTTATTCCCAAATTACAATCCATAAGGAGGCTTTCCCCATGAATGTTCTGGTCACCGGCGGCGCCGGGTATATCGGCTCCCACACCTGCGTGGAGCTGTTGGAAAGCGGCCATGATGTGGTGGTCGTTGACAATCTGTGCAATTCCAATGCCAAAAGCCTGGAGCGGGTGGAGGCTCTCACCGGAAAGAGCGTGAAATTCTACCAGGGAGATGTGCGGGACGAAGCGCTGCTGCGCCGAATCTTCGCCGAGAACGAAATCTCCTCCGTTATCCACTTCGCCGGTCTGAAAGCCGTGGGGGAATCCGTGGCCCAGCCCTGGCGCTATTATGACAACAACCTGAACTCCACCCTGGTGCTGACCAAGGTCATGACGGACGTGGGCGTGAAAAGCATCATCTTCTCCTCCTCCGCCACCGTCTACTCCGGCGACAATGAGATGCCCCTGCGGGAAACCAGCCGCACCGGCGGCTGTACCAATCCCTACGGCTGGACCAAGTACATGACCGAGCAGATTCTCTCCGGCATGGCCCACGCGGACCCCGCCTGGAGCGTGGTGCTGCTGCGCTACTTCAACCCCATTGGCGCCCACGAAAGCGGCATGATCGGCGAGGACCCCCGGGGCGTGCCCAACAACCTGATGCCCTACATCACCCAGGTGGCCGTTGGACGCCGGGAGAAGCTCAGCGTGTTCGGCAATGATTACGATACCCCCGACGGCACCGGCGTTCGGGACTATATCCACGTGGTAGACCTGGCCAAGGGGCACGTGGCCGCGGTGAAGTACGCCGCGGAGCACACCGGCTGCGAGGTGTTCAACCTGGGCACCGGCGTGGGCTACAGCGTGCTGGACATGGTCAGAACCTTCCAGGAGGTCAACGGTGTGCCCATCCCCTACCGGATCGTGGACCGCCGCCCCGGAGACCTGCCCGTGTGCTATGCCGATCCCGGCAAGAGCGCGGAAAAACTGGGCTGGAAGGCTGAGAAAAACCTTCGGGATATGTGCCGGGACTCCTGGAACTGGCAGTCCCGCAATCCCATGGGCTACGGTGAATAAAGCTTTCCCCAATAAACAATCCATCATAGGAGGATCATCATATGCGCTACTTAGCTATTGACTTTCCCATGAAGCACGTTCCCGAGCTGGACCCGGGCTTTATCCCCTTCGGTGTGTGGATGGACGCCTATCTGGAAGGGGCAAAGCAACCCCTGGCCATCGCCGTGGAACGGGATCAGGGACGGGTTTCCGTCCGCCATACCTTCATCCACGGCACGCTGGAAATGGCCCGGGCCGACTACCGCTATGTGGAGCGGATGGTGAAGTTCCTGCTGTGGTCCATCGGCGGCTTCAGGGTCTATATCTGCGGCTGCTCCCCCATCGCAAAGGAGCTTCAGCAGGACTACTCCCTCACAGGAAAGCGGGCCTTTGATTTTGACTTCTTCCATAAGCTCTACGAGGTGGATTTGGAGATCATCGACCTGCCCCTGGAGGCCTGCCCCGCTCCCAACGAGATTTCCCAGCCCCTGGGCGGCCACCTGGACGGCTGCCGCATCGGCTTTGACGCGGGCGGCTCCGACCGGAAGGTGTCCGCGGTCATCGACGGCGAGTGCGTCTATTCCGAGGAAGTGGTGTGGTTCCCCAAGCTGAACCCGGACCCCAACTACCAGTACAATGAAATTCTCACTGCCTTCCGCACTGCCGCCTCCAAGATGCCCCGGGTGGATGCCATCGGCGTTTCCTCCGCCGGCACCTTCATTGGCAATGCCCCCATGATCTCCTCCATCTTCTACAAGGTTCCCCGGGACCGCTGGGACGAGGTCAAGACCTGCTTCGACCGGGCCGCCGCAGAGATTGGGGACGTTCCCATCGTCATGGGTCTGAACACCGGCAACATCATGGGCCTTGCCATGGGCACCTCCGAGGCTGTGGGCTATGTGGACGCGGACAAGAACGTGAAGGGCTGGATCAGCGAGCTGGCCTTTGCCCCGGTGGACCTCAGCGAGGACGCCATGCAGGACGAGTGGTCCACGGATTTCGGCGTAGGCTGCAAGTATTTCTCCCAGGACGCGGTGATCAAGCTGGCTCCCCGGGCGGGCATTGACTTAGACCCGGAGCTGTCCCCCGCAGAGAAGCTGAAGGTTGTCCAGAAGCTGATGGCCGAGGACGATCCCCGTGCCGTGAAGGTTTTCCGGGACATCGGCGTGTATCTGGCCTACACCGTGGTGCTCTACTCCCACTTCTATGACATTGAGCACCTGATGCTCATGGGCCGGGTCATGTCCGGCAAGGGCGGCGATATCATCCTGGATACCTGCACCGCCGTTCTGAAAGAGGAATACCCGGAGCTTGCCCGCAAGTGGGCCAGGCCGTAGCCGCCGCCTCCCTCCCCCAGCTCCGCTGAAAAAGCCCTGCCCACTGTTTCCCCCGAAACAGCGGGCAGTCTTTCTGACACAGCGATAAGTTGTTGTTTACAGTTTTCAAACACCTTGCGTTGATACCGTAGGGGCGGATATTATCCGCCCGAACGCTTAAGTTTTTTGAGCGTTTTCGATAGAACAGGGCGCTTTGGTAGACGAAAGCAAAGCGGGCGGCT
>SFHI01000110.1 GCA_004555705.1 Clostridiales bacterium
CTTGCCCATGTGAATACCGCTCTGCCAATCCGCTCTCTTCGCAAAGATGGCCTTTTGGCAATTTGACGATTAGGTCCAATGTTTTAAACTAACACGAAAGCAAATAATTCCAACCCTTCGAAGAAAAATTGTTGTTTACGCTTCGCTCCAGTTGACAGTTGACAGTGGAAAGTGGACAGTTGTGGTATCCCCTTCGGGGATAAAATTGAAATAAAAATGTGGGAAAATACGGCATTTTTCATAGGAGAGCATCGATGTCCAAATTTATTGTTTCATATCGTCCCGAAGGGACTCCTTAACTGTCCACTGTCAACTGTCCACTGTCAACTGTTGTAAACAACAATTCATACTCCAAGCAATCGGATATCTCTCCATTATACCTTCTCCGGCGCAGAAAAGAAAGGAGGTTTTTCCCGGAAATGTGTCAATTTTCCAGAAACCTCTTTCCTTTTTCCTTCGGATGCGTTACAATGGCACTGTAAACTGGAGGGGTATGGGGCATGCCCCTTTTCAATAACAGGAGGTTATCTCTATGACTTCATCCTATCTGACCCTGACGCCTGCCCAGAAGCAGGCTCTGGACTCCGGCTTCGCCTCTGCCTTCGGCGGCGAGCCTACCCGGTATTTCTCCGCTCCCGGACGCACGGAAATCGGCGGAAACCACACCGACCACCAGCGGGGCCGGGTGCTGGCCGCGGCGGTGAATCTGGACACCCGGGCCGCTGTCCGTCCCAACGGCACCTCCACCGTCCGGATTCTGTCCAAGGGCTATCCCATGAGCGTGGTGGACCTGACCCAGCTGACCCCCCAGGAAAATGAAATCAACGCCACCCCCGCCCTGATCCGGGGTGTCTGCGCCCGGTTCGCCCAGCTGGGCTGCCAGGTCGGCGGATTTGACGCCTACTGCGAGTCCACCGTGCTCCCCGGCTCCGGCCTCAGCTCGTCGGCTGCCTATGAGGTCCTCATCGGCACCATTGTCAACCACCTGTTCTTCGAGGGCAAAGCCACCCAGCCGGAGATCGCCCAGATCGGCCAGTACGCGGAGAATGTGTTCTTCGGCAAGCCCTGCGGCCTGATGGATCAGATGGCCTCCGCGGTGGGGAACCTGGTCACCATCGACTTTTTCCACAAGGATCATCCGGTGATCGAGCCTGTGGACTTCGACTTTTCCGCCTGTGGCCATGCCCTGTGCATCATCGACAGCCGGGCCAGCCATGCGGACCTGACCGATGAGTATGCAGCCGTTCCCGGCGAGATCAAGGCCGTGGCCAAGTGCATGGGCAGGGAGGTCCTGACCCAGATTGACGAGGCGGACTTCTATGGGAAGCTTCCCGAGCTGCGCAAGGCCTGCGGCGACCGGGCGGTGATGCGCTGCATCCATTTCTACCAGGAGAACGCCCGGGTGCCCCGGCAGGTGGAGGCCCTGAGAAGCGGCGATTTTGACACCTTCCTCCGGCTCATTAAGGAGAGCGGCTATTCTTCCTATATGTACCTTCAAAACGTAATCCCCGCGGGCTACACCTCCCACCAGGATGTGGCCGTGTCTCTGGCTCTGTGTGACCATTACCTTCAGGGCCGGGGTGCCTACCGGGTTCACGGCGGCGGCTTCGCGGGCACCGTTCAGGCCTTTGTCCCCTTCGACCTGCTGGACTCCTTCCGTTCCGGCATTGACGCGGCCCTGGGCGAGGGCGCTTGCCATGTGCTGTCCATCCGTCCCCAGGGCGGCGTGGAAGCCTTTCCCCAGGAATGAGGCGTGCGGCCATGAAAATTGAAACCTATCTCGATTCCCTGGTTTCCTACGCCATGAACCGGGGACTGGCCCAGCCGGAGGATCACCAGGTGCTCCTGAACCGGCTTCTGGATTTGCTCCGCCTGGACGACTACACCCCCTCCGATGAACCTCAGACCGAAGAGCTGGAGGAGATTCTCTCCGGCATTCTTGCCTTTGCCGTGGAGCGGGGGCTGTGCCAGGATGACATCACCTCCCGGGACATCTTCGACACCCGGATCATGGGTGCTCTGACCCCCATGCCCCGGGAGATCATCCCCGCCTTCCGGGAGAAATACGACCGCAGCCCCCGGGAGGCCACTGACTGGTACTACCGCTTAAGCTGCGACACGGACTACATCCGCCGCTACCGCATCGCGAAAGACATGCGTTGGAAATATCCCAGCGAATACGGCGACATGGACATCACCATTAATCTGTCGAAGCCCGAGAAGGACCCCAAGGCCATCGCCGCCGCCAAGAACGCCCCCCAGTCCGGCTACCCCAAGTGCCAGCTCTGCCGGGAGAATGAGGGCTACGCCGGCCGCATGAACCATCCCGCCCGGGCCAATCACCGGATCATCCCCCTGGAAATCCGGGGCGAAGACTGGTTTTTGCAGTATTCCCCCTATGTGTACTACAATGAGCACTGCATCGTGTTCAATTCCCGCCATGTGCCCATGAAGATCGACCGGGCGGCCTTTGAAAAGCTCTTGGACTTCGTCACCACCTTCCCCCACTATTTTGTGGGCTCCAACGCGGACCTTCCTATTGTGGGCGGCTCCATTTTGAGCCACGAGCATTTCCAGGGCGGCCATTACCGCTTTGCCATGGAGGCGGCTCCGGTGGAGCGGGAAGTCACCTTCCGGGGCTTCGAGGACATCAAGGCCGGCATCGTCAAATGGCCCATGAGCGTTCTGCGGCTGGAAGGGCCGGACCCTGCAGCCCTGGCGGCGCTCTCCGAGAGATTGCTGAACCATTGGCGGAGCTATTCCGACGAAAGCGTGGGGGTTCTTGCCTTCTCCGACGGGGAGCCCCACAACATCATCACCCCCATCGCCCGCCGCTCCGGGGAGAATTACCAGATGGATTTGGTGCTCCGGTGCAACATCACCACCCCCGAGCATCCTCTGGGCGTGTTCCACCCCCACGCGGACAAGCACCACATCAAGAAGGAGAACATCGGCCTCATCGAGGTCATGGGTCTGGCGGTGCTCCCCAGCCGCTTGAAGCAGGAGTTGACCGATCTGGCTCAGGCCATCACCGACGGCAGGGACATCGCCTCCGATCCCGTTTTGGCCAAGCACGCCGATTGGGTCACAGAGCTGAAAACCCGCCACAGCTTCATCCCGGACAATGCCCTGGAGATTCTCCTGCAGGAAACCGGCCGGGTGTTCGCTGGGGTGCTGGAGGACGCGGGCGTCTACAAACGCACCCCCGAAGGCCAGGCCGCCTTCCTCCGCTTCATCGATTCCGTTAACGCCTGAAAAATCCCCCTCGATTGCACGCAATCGGGGGGATTTTTCAGGCCTTTTTCGGTTTTTGGACACAATCGGGCAGATAAAGTGTTGCTCGAAATTGCGCGTTACAAATTACCTGTCATTGCGAACCAGTCCGCAGACTGGTGTGGCAATCCCCCGGTTGAAAGGAACTAGGTAACGATTACCACCAAAAATCGCAGTGGCTCCTACTCTTTCTGGCACTTTTCGGCACATTTCCCCTCTATCCGGGGGATTGCCACGCCAGTGTGCGCACTGGCTCGCAATGACAGCGTTTTTTTGAGCGCTCCCTTTCAAACAACAATTTCTCTGCCTGCGGATATTGGCGGACTGGTTAAAAAAGGGTTTCTTCCCCCTCTGAAAACAGCTTGTCATTGACATCGGACAGGCTCACATGGTTCACCAGCCCATAGATAAGGATGGCGTCCCGCTTGTTCTTGGGGTAAAGCTGGGCCAGAGCGCATTGCTTCAGAAGCTCCTGGGTTTCCTCCAATGTGGCGGACAGGCCAAAGCACAGACAAATCAGACGGCTGCGGGAGGGACTGCGGCGGCCCGCGAAAACCTGATGCAGGTATACTTCACTTATGCAGGACTGCTTCGCAAGGGCGGCTTTGGAGATATTCCGCTTTTGAAACAGCGTATTCAGGAGCTCATGGATGCTGCCGCTGTGGAAGCTGTCCCGATTTTCGGACAGGAACCGATCCAGATCGGGGGCCTCCATCAGTTCCTGCTGCAAACGATTTGTGTCTTTCATGGTTTTACCGCCTTTACAAATTCGCCTTTCGATTATATAATCGTGCTTATCGGATTCCGTTCGCTCAGGGATAAATTGTAGTTTACAGCACTAAAAAAGAAGTTGTCATTGCGAACCAGTCCGCTTTCCTGGTGTGGCAATCCCCCAACTTTTCAGGATACTAACGTTGACGGAATCCCCGTTTTTCGAACTTCTCGGAAAATCCGGGGGATTGCCACGCCAGTGTGTCTGCAATTATACTGTTTTCGGTTTTTAAAATCAATATGCGCCCTGCATACCTTTGGAAGGGAATGATCACTTGGGTAAGAAATGCGGAAATTGCGGCGCGGAGCTGCCGGAGGACGCTTCCTTCTGCCCCCGCTGCGCCCAAAGCCAAATCGGGAAAGCGGAGGTAAAGCCCCCGCGCCCCTGGCGGAAAAGGACGCTGATCTCGGCTGCCTGTGGAATCCTGCTGGCTGCGGCGGTGCTTGCCGGCCTCCTGTACCATCGTCCGAAAACCTATGAGGGCGGCGCCAGCGTGCTCTACAGCGACAGCGACGGGGAATATGAGCTTCTGGTGGCCACCATCTCCAGTGACCTTGCCAACCGGACGCCGGAGGAGAAGCGAACCGTCTCCCTGCCCGTCGACGAGGTTTCCTGCCTGCCGGCACTGCTGGGCGTTTTCCACAACGGGGAATTGGAGGATACCGGGGCGTTTTTCGATAAGGTGGAGAGCTGCGTTCTGGAGGCGTTTCCCAATGAGAACAGCGCCCTGGAGATTTCCGACCCGGTTTTCGACACGGTTTTTGCCCCCGCCGCCCGGGAATGCGACGTGATTTTTACCGGGGAGAGCGGGACGAATGAGCTTGTCTGGACGCTGCGCATGAAAAACGGGGATACCATCCGATTAAGGGAGACCTTTGAAGTCATTCCCCTGGTGCATCAGGCGTTTACGCCGGAGGACGCGCCCATGGAAACCCTGGAGGACCTGAGGGCGCTGCTGGAACGGATCAACCGGGAGGTTCCGGCGGATACCATTGTGGACATCTATCTGCCTCCGGTCACCTATACCGGCAATCTGACGATGGTGTCCAGAGCCGTCAATTTCTACGGCTGCAGCGATGGCAGCGGGCGCACCACCTTTACCGGAACGCTTACCCTCCGCACGGACAGCCCCTCCAATGTGACGCTGTGTGATCTGGACTTTGCGGGCAGCGGCGGCACCGGGCTTTCCTCCACGGTCTCCGCCCTGATTTTCGGCTGTTCCTTTTCCGGCTGGGATATCGGCGCGGAGGTGGGCGACGGTGGGATGATCGGCGTGGAAAACTGCGTGTTCCGGAATAACGGCATCGGCTTCCGGTATGATACCACGGGTTACAGCTTCTTCAAGACCGGTTTTCCGGACTGCACCTTCCGGGACAACGGCATCGGCGTACAGTTTGCCCGCCTGCCGGGGACCATGGCGCTGGATTTTGCCTTCACCGTTTTTTCCGGGAATGAAACGGATATCGACAATCCGATTGCGTACCCCATCGACCTGTCCAAGGCGGTTTTTGAGTAATGCCCATGCAGCCGGGCCGTATGAGATGCGGCAGGGGAGGGGACGGAGGTAAGATAAATTGTTGTTTGAAAGTGCGCGTTACAAATTACCTGTCATTGCGAACCAGTCCGCAGACTGGTGTGGCAATCCCCCGGTTAGAGGAGAAATGTACCG
>SFHI01000111.1 GCA_004555705.1 Clostridiales bacterium
AGTACTACTTCCTGTCCGGCTTCACCGCGAAGCTGGCCGGCACCGAGCGCGGCATCACCGAGCCCACCCCCACCTTCTCCGCCTGCTTCGGCCAGGCCTTCCTGGAGCTGCATCCCACCAAGTACGGTGAGGAGCTGGTCAAGAAGATGGAGCAGGGCGGCGCCCGTGCTTACCTCGTGAACACCGGCTGGAACGGCACCGGCAAGCGGATCACCATCAAGGATACCCGCGGCATCATCGATGCCATCCTGGACGGCTCCATCCTGAAGGCCGAGACCAAGGTGATCCCCATGTTCAACCTGGAGGTTCCGACCTCCCTGCCCGGCGTGAACCCCGCCATCCTGGACCCCCGGGACACCTACGCGGACGTCACCGAGTGGGAGAAGAAGGCCGAGGACCTGGCCGGCCGGTTCGTGAAGAACTTCGTCAAGTACACCGGCAACGACGCCGGCAAGGCCCTGGTCGCCGCCGGCCCCCAGCTGTAAGATAACCCCATAAAACATCTCCCGCCGGAACATTCCGGCGGGAGTTTTTTAGATAAGAGAGAATGGATAATAGCGAATAGATAATAGTGAAGGTATCGCTTCGCGATGATGAAAAAATATGGGGCAGGCAGAAAAATTGGTGTTTGTATCATAAACGCTGTCATTGCGAACCAGCGCGCACGCTGGTGTGGCAATCCCCCAACAATTCAGGCCGGTTCGTTAGGGCGTTTGTCCGTTTTTCGTTCATTCCGGAATATTCGGGGGATTGCCACGCCACCTAAGCGCACTGGCTCGCAATGACAGCGTATTTTTAGTGCTCACTTTCAAACACCAATTTGCCGGGAAATTTTTCTAAGTGATACGGGATACGAGATAACGTGCGTCATCTTGTATCCCGTATCAAATAGCGCGTTGCCATGGGATTCCTATTTCGACTTCATGATCTGGTCGTACTCTTCCTGGGTCAGGATGCCGTTTTTAAGCTGCTCGTCGTAGATGGAGGTCTGCTTTTCCGTCTGCTGCTGGGACTTGGCTGCTTCGCTGGCGGTGTCCTTGGTGTTGATAATTACTTCGCCGTTGGCTTTGGCGGAAAGCAAAAACGCGGCGACCGGCAATAGCAGGGTGATAAGCCCTATGATGCTGAAGGAGTATGCCAGCGTGGAGAACCACATTACGGCGCGATACAGCAGGTACGCAATGCCCAGAATGTTCAGTACCTTTCCCCGGGGCTTCTGCTGAAGGGCGCGGATGCCCAGCAGAGCAAGAACCACAATGCCGGGGAGCTGGCGAAGAAAATAGGTGGTAACCGGGTAGCCGTAAGAGGCAGCCGTGACGCAGCCGAAAGCGGCGTACAGCGCGCTGAGCAGGAAAACGATACCGGCCGCCAGGTTGATGATTTTTTTGTTCCCGTTGATGTTCATAGTTATCTCTCCATTGCCCAAAGATGTTTCGGAACGAACCGGACGGTGTAGGCTTTGCCGGGCTCGCAGCAGTCGATGCAGATTCCCCGCAGGGGGACGTTCCGGCCCAGTCCGTACAGGGGGAGAACCAGCTGCGCCGTGCCGCACAGCCGTTCCCCGTCATAGATTTTCGCGATAATGGTTCCATCCACAACGGCGGGAACATCGTCGAAAATCATAAAATCGGGGTTCAGACTGGCAGTGGTGCAGACCATGGCCGCGCCGGTTTCGGAAACCAGCACATCGGTGCTCTGGAAGGTAAGCTGCTCCATCAGCTTCGCTGCGGGCTCGTCGGAAATCAGCTTCAGCTTGAAATTCTCGATTTCCTTCATGATGGCATCGGCGTTGCTGAGATTGCCGCTGGCGTTGTTCGAGAAGAACATATACCCGGGCATGGCGTCGCGCATTCTCTTTTCGTTTTCGGCCCGGATCTGGGCGTTTTTCATCTGGATATCGATGGCCGTGGAAACGCCCGCACCAAAGCCCGCGATGCCGCTGGCAGCGCCGCCCCAGGTGGCCCAGTCCATTTCCTTTTGCTGACCGCTGCGCATGAGCATATCGGCGTATTCCTTCTGATTTCGGGCTTTCTGGCGCAGCTCCTTGGCCCGGTCGCTCAGCATGGCAATGCGTTTGTCCTTGCCGGTCAGGTCGGAATAGCGGTTCAGCTCGTCGAACTGCTTGCGCTCTTCGGCCCGCTTTTTCTCCAGGTCGTTCAGTACGAACCTGCGGCTGACAGCCTGATGGCCCTCCAGGCCCCGGCGGTACAGCTCCTCGATGCCGTTGGGATAACTGAGTTTATACTTGTCGGCCAGGAGCTGGGCACGCTGGACATTCTTGGGCTTGGAAAAGTCGTCGCATTCCGAAAGCACGCATTCCACGAAGAACCGATCCAGCATGGTGGCGCCGATGACCTCCGCCCGCTTCTGAGCCGCTTCCTGATTGACAACGGCATTTTTCTTCCGGTTTACCAGGGCAAGGGCGATTACCGCGACAGTGCCGACAAAGCCCAAAGCCACCATAAAGGGGGAGCCGTTGGGCATATCCCGGGAGGGGGCTCCGCCGATTCCGATGCACGCACCGCAAACGATCAGCAGCACGCCGGTGCCGATGGTGCGGCCCTTCACGCCGGAGGTCCAGCCCATGGCAACCATGACGGTGCCAATCAGCAGAATTCCCATTCCGATGTAAATCATCATTGCGAAAGCATCTCCCTTCGTTACCTGTATTTGGACAGCATTTCGCTGATCCAGGCGTTTTCCTGCTGGAGCCTGTTCTTTTGGGTGGATGCCGCCTGCATCCGGCTATCGCAGGCGCTTCTGGCCGTGGACGAGAACGGGCCGCCGGTAATTGTGGATCTGGCAAAGGCCTCCGCGCTGATGATTTCTTCCTGCTCTTTGATTGCTGCCTGGGCAATTTCGTTTTGCTTCTGAAGTTCGGAAAGCAGCTGCTCTCTCAGCGTCATTACAAAATCCTCCTGTTGATCTTCCTTTTTGATTGCCGGGGAATGATACTGCCTGCATTATACATCCGAATGCACGCAATTGCAAGGCACAATCGCCTCGCGGAAAGCCGATCATCGGACCCCCGCCGGGACAAACCGGAAGAGGGGTGGGCACCTCTAAAAACTACCCTTTTGGGTTTTGGACGGATCTTTTGCCCCAACAATGCGTTTTGAAAAGTCCGCAATACATCAAGTATTCCGAACTTTCCAAAACTTTTGTTGGAACAAAATCTCTCGCCCAAAACGCCAAAAAGTAGTTTTTAGAGGTCGCCGGGTGTTTGTCGGGGTGAAAAAATGCTGCCATTGCTACGAAAAACGCAAATTGTGTGTCATCCTGAGCATAGCGTAAGCGAATTACTATCATCAGGATTGCCAGTGGCAATCCTACCATAGAAATGGCGAAGCGGAGTCGAAGGATCTACGAATTTCGTTACCACTTGCAGTCAATTCTGTGCCAAGATCCCTCGACTCGCTGCGCTCGCTCGGGATGACAACCTCTCTCAAACAAACTCCCAATTTATCGAACCACGGAAGAATACACTTCTGTTTTTATTCATCGCGAAGCGATACCTTCACTCTTCTCTATTCTATATTATCTATTCTCTCTTATCTTATTGTGCCGGTGCCATGTCGAAGGTGATGACGCAGTGATATCTGCGGCCTTCCAGGGCGGTCAGGGCCTGTTCCAGGGCTTCCTTCAGCTCGCCCTCCCGGCCCCGCAGCTCCAGGGGCAGGGTCACGTCGAAAATCAGGTTGGTGTGTCCCTCCCCGGGCACCATGCGGAAATCGTGGATGGTCAGCCGGGGGTCCCTGATGGCAAGAAGCGACTTCACCACCTCCCGCAGCCGTTCCAGCTCCGGGTCGTCGGTGACCACGGGGTCGTAGTGGATGACCAGGTGGACGTTGTGGCTCCTCAGGCACTCCCGCTCCATGTCATCAATCAGCTCATGGCAGGCAAGGGGGTCCTCGTTCTTGTCCATCTCCACGTGGAGGCTGGCGAACCGCTGGCCGGGGCCGTAGTCGTGGACCATCAGGTCGTGGTAGCCCAGAACCCGGGGCTGGGAGGCGATGTAAGATTCCACCCGCTGTAGAGGATGAACACGGCAACCGCGATGCCCATCCAGCCGTCCACCCGGAGGGAGGTCAGCCGCTCCACCACAGCCGCCAGCAGCACGGCAGCGGTGGTGATGCAGTCGTTGCGGCTGTCCGCGGCGGTGGCGTGGAGGGAGGCGGACTGGATCAGATTGCCCAGATGCCTGTTAAACAGGAACATCCAGGACTTGACCCCGATGGAGGCCAGCAGCACTACCGCGGTGACCCAGGTGAATTCCACCGCCGAGGGGTGGAGAATCTTGTCCAGGGAGGACTTGGCCAGCTCAAAGCCGATGAGGATGATGAGCACGCTCACTGCCAGGCCGCTCAGGTATTCGAACCGGGCGTGGCCGTAGGGGTGCTTGTCGTCGGCGGGCTGGTTGGCCAGCCGGAAGCCTACCAGCGTCACGATGGAGCCGGAGGCGTCGGACAGGTTGTTCAGAGCGTCGGCCATGATGGACACGGAGCCGCTGAGCAGGGCAGCCAGCAGCTTGAAGGCGAAGAGCAGCACATTGCAGCAGATGCCCACAATGCCGGACATGGACCCGATTTTCGCCCGGACACCGGGATCGGACGTGTTCTCGTGGTCCTTCACAAACAGACGGAGTAAGAGATTTGTCATGGAAATACCTCCAGAGGCAGAGAATAGATGTAAGATATGGGATAAAGCGCGCATCGGATTTGTACCGCGGCGCGATAAATTGGTGTTTGTCGCTGCGTGTTAAAGTTTCCTGTCATTGCGAGACCAGTCCGCAGACTGGTCGTGGCAATCCCCCGGTTAGAGGGGAAATGTATCGATTTGTTCCCGGAAGCCAGTGTGCGCACTGGTCTCGCAATGACAGCGTATTTTGTGGCGTGACAAACACCAATTCGTCGGGCAGCGTGGGAAACGGATAGGCAGAAAACCAGCATCCACTGTCCACTCCCCTCCCGGTGGGGGCGGATTCTACCGGGGGTAGAATGGGGGCGGGAAAAAGGGAGTGACAAATCCGGCGGGGCGATGTATAATGTGGATGCAAAAAACCTTCCCGGGCAGCCCCCGGGGGTGACGATACTTTTTTGGAGCGTGAAAAAATGGCACTTTTTCAAATCGTAACCGATTCCTGCTGTGATTTCCCGGCGGAGGAATACGTCCGCCTGAACCTGAGCACGGTGCCCCTGAGCGTGGAGTTCCGGGGGGAGACCTCTGACGACCGCAACGATGACAGCCTGAAGGATATGTACGCCGGCCTCCGGGCCGGAGAAAACGCCAAAACCGCCGCGGTGAACCCGGAGCGCTGGCGCTCAGCCATAGAGCCCTGGCTGAAGCAGGGGCAGGATGTGCTGGTGCTGGCCTTTTCCTCGGGCCTCAGCACCACCTACCAGTCCGCCCAGATCGCCGCAGAGGAGCTGGCGGAAAGCTACCCCGACAGGCGGATTCGGGTGGTGGACACCCTAAGCGCCTCCCTGGGCCAGGGGCTGCTGGTGTGGTATACCTGTCAAAAGCGGGATGAGGGGCTGACCCTGGACGAGGCCGCCGACTGGGTGGAGGCCAACAAGCTCCATCTGTGCCACTGGTTTACGGTGGACGATCTGTTCTTCCTGAAGCGGGGCGGGCGGATCAGCGGCGCCACGGCGGTGATGGGCACCATGCTGAACATCAAGCCCGTGCTCCATATGGATGACGAGGGGCACCTGATTTCCATGGGCAAGGCCCGGGGCCGCAAGGCCGCCATCCAGGCCCTGGCGGAAAAAACCAGGGAGCTGGGCGAGGGCTACGATAACTCCACCATGTTCATCTCCCACGGCGACTGCCTGGAGGATGCGGAGTACCTGGCGAAGCTCCTGAAGGAAAAGTACGGCGTGAAGAATGTGTACATAAGCTACGTGGGCGCGGTGATCGGTTCCCACTCCGGCCCCGGCACCCTGGCGCTGTTCTTTATGGGCAAGCACAGATAAGATATGGAGGCTCCTGCGGGAGCCTCCTTTTTTGCGGCAAGGCGGGGAATCGTTGTTTAATTGACAATTGACAATTGACAATTAAGGAATCGCTGCGCGATAATTGGAAAGCCTGCGCGGCACGGCGACAAATTGGTGTTTGAAAAACATAGCTGTCATTGCGAGCCAGTGCGCACACTGGCGTGGCAATCCCCCGGTTGAATAGAGCCAGGTAACGATTACCACCAAAAATCGCGGTGTCTCCCGTTTTCAGGTGCTTTTCGGTACATTTCCCCTCTAACTGGGGGGTTGCCACACCAGTCTGCGGACTGGTTCGCAATGACAGCTTCTTTTTCAGCGCGACAGCATAATTGTCAACTGTCAATTGTCAATTGTCAATTCGTTCTCTCTTCCTCTGGGATGAAATCCAGCAGAATGGACTTGACCCCGGGCCGAAGCTGGGTGTACTTGACCCCGGCGGAGTCCATCATCCGCTTGCTGGCCAGGGTGGACAGGGAATCGGCGTACTTGTCGCTCAGGTAGTAGACCTCCTTCACCCCGCTCTGGATGATGGCCTTGGCGCACTCGTTGCAGGGAAACAGCGCCACATACAGCTTGCTCCCTCTTAAATCCCGGCCGTTGGCGTTGAGCACCGCGTTCAGCTCCGCGTGGACCACATAGGGGTACTTGTTGTCCTTCCCCTCCCGCTCCCAGGGGTATTCGTCGTCGGAGCAGCCCTTGGGCATTCCGTTGTAGCCCGTGGAGATGATGATGTTGTCCTGGGAGACGATGCAGGCCCCCACCTGGGTGTTGGGGTCCTTGCTCCGCCGGGCCGCCAGCATGGCAATGCCCATAAAATACTCGTCCCAGCTGATGTAGTCCCCACGCTTCATATGGTGTCCTCCCAAGGTTTTTTCACCATTATACATAAGTACAGTGGGAAAAACAAGAAGAAATTGACAATTCAGGGCTGATTTCAAATCAGCCCTGAACATTTTTTTCGCGGACGGATAAATTGGTGATTGAAAAATTAAGCTGTCATTGCGAGCCAGTGCGCACACTGGCGTGGCAATCCCCCGGTTGAATGGAACCAGGTAACAATTACCACCAAAATCGCAGCGTTTCTCTGTTCTACGGGGCAATTGTCGATACATTTTACCTCTAACCGGGGGATTGCCACACCAGTGTGCGCACTGGTTCGCAATGACAGGTAATTTGCAGTGCTCCCTTTCAAACACCAATTTGTCGGACTGTTGAGTTGGCCCGGCCAGGATAATTGTCAATTGTCCATTGTCAATTGTCAATTCTTCTCATCAAACCTGTCTTTCAGGTTGTCGAAGAACTTCTTGATCTTCGGCGTGGTCTCGGTGCCGGTTTCCAGCTGGCGCAGCAGCTCCTTCTGCTCCTTGGTCAGGTGGGTGGGGGTCTCCACCACCACGGTGAACCGGTGGTTGCCCCGGCGGCGGGGATTGTTCACGTCGGGAATGCCGTGCTCACGCAGGACGAACTCCCGGCCCGTCTGGGTGCCCTCGGGAATGTCGAAGGGCACCTTGCCGTCCAGGGTGGGCACCTGAATGGTGGCGCCCAGGGCCGCCTGGGTGAAGGAAATGGGCACCTCGCAGAGCACATCCCGGTCCTCCCGCTGGAACAGGGGATGCCTGCGTATGGAGATTTCCACCAGCAGGTCGCCGTTGGGCCCGCCGTTTGCGCCCACACAGCCCTCGCCCCGGACCCGGACGGACTGGCCCGCGTCCACACCGGCGGGAACCTTCACGGTGATCTTGTGGCTGCGGCGCACCTTGCCCTTGCCCTTGCAGGTGGTGCAGGGGGTCTTGATGACCTGGCCCCGGCCGCCGCAGCGGGGGCAGGCGGAAGTGGACTGCATCTGCATGCCCATGAAATTCTGGGTGGTGCGGACCTGGCCGGTGCCCCGGCACTGGCTGCAGGTCTCCACGGTGCCGTCGGCGCTGCCGGTGCCGGAGCAGGAGGCGCAGTTTTCGATGCGCAGGTAGCTGACATCCTTCTCACAGCCGAAGGCGCTCTCCTCGAAGGTCAGGTCCAGCCGGCTCATGACGTTTTCGCCCCGGCGGGGGGCGTTCTGGCTGCTCCTGCGGGAGCTTCCGCCGCCGAAGAACTCTCCGAAGATGTCCCCCAGGTCGCCGAAGCCGCCGAAGCCTCCGAACCCGTCAAATCCGGCCCCGCCCTGACCCGCGCCGAAGTTGGGGTCAACGCCCGCGAAGCCGAACTGGTCGTATCGGGCCTTCTTGTCCGGGTCGGAGAGCACCTCGTAGGCCTCGCCCACCTCCTTGAACTTGGCCTCGGCCTCCTTGTCCCCGGGGTTCCGGTCCGGGTGGTATTTCATGGCCGCCTTCCGGTAGGCCTTCTTGATATCGTCCGCGCCGGCGTCCTTCCCGACGCCCAGCACCTCGTAGTAATCGCGTTTGTTGTCTGCCATAGTAGTCACCTCAGTATGGAATTGACAATTGACAATTGACAGTTGACAATTATTGGAATTCTGTGTAGGGAAACCCGGTCTGTCATCCTGAGCGAGTGAAACGAGTCGAAGGATCCTGGCACCAAGTTAACTGCATAGGTAAACGAAATGCGAAGATCCCTCGACTCGCTGTGCTTGCTCGGGATGACAACGTTTTTTCTGCGGCGAAACACCTAATTGTCAATTCTCAATTGTCAATTGTCAATTGGCTTAACATACCAATCGAGGGGCGGCGTTTTTGCCGCCCCTCGGGCTTGGAACTTCACTTAGTCCACGGTCTCGTAGTCCGCGTCCACGACGCCGTCGTCGTTTCCGCAGTTGCCGTTGTTCCCGCAGCCCTGGTCACCCTGGGGAGCGGCCTGCTGGTAGAGCTTCTCGGAAACCTTGTAGAAGGCCTGCTGGACCTCCTCGGTGGCGGCCTTGATGGCGGCTACATCGGTGCCCTTGTTCACTTCCTTCAGCTTATCAATAGCGGCCTGGATGGTTGCCTTTTCGGAGGCGTCAATCTTGTCGCCCAACTCGTTCAGGGTCTTTTCGGTCTGGTACACGGTCTGGTCGGCCATGTTGCTGGTCGGCCATGTTGTGGGTGTCCACCTCTTCCTTGCGGGCCTTATCCTCGGCGGCGAACTGCTCGGCCTCGCGGACAGCCTTGTCGATGTCCTCCTGGCTCAGGTTGGTGGAAGCGGTGATGGAGATCTGCTGCTCCTTGCCGGTGCCCAGGTCCTTGGCGGATACCTTTACGATGCCGTTGGCGTCGATGTCGAAGGAAACCTCGATCTGGGGCACGCCCCGGGGCGCGGGAGCGATGCCGCCCAGCTGGAACCGGCCCAGGGTCTTGTTGTAGGCGGCCATTTCCCGCTCGCCCTGGAGGACATGGACCTCCACGGAGGTCTGGCCGTCCGCGGCGGTGGAGAAAATCTGGCTCTTGTGGGTGGGGATGGTGGTGTTCCGGTCGATCAGCCGGGTGAATACGCCGCCCATGGTCTCGATGCCCAGAGACAGGGGCGTCACGTCCAGCAGCAGGATGTCCTGCACGTCGCCGGTCAGCACGCCGCCCTGAATGGCAGCGCCCACGGCCACGCACTCGTCGGGGTTGATGCCCTTGAAGCCTTCCTTGCCGGTGATGTTCTTCACGGCGTCCTGGACGGCGGGGATACGGGTGGAGCCGCCCACCAGCAGCACCTTCTGGATGTCGCTGGCCTTCAGGCCCGCGTCGGACATGGCCTGCCGGACGGGCTTCATGGTCCGCTCCACCAGGTCCGCGGTCAGCTCATTGAACTTGGCCCGGGTGAGGGTCACGTCCAGGTGCTTGGGGCCGTTGATATCGGCGGTGATATAGGGCAGGTTAATGTTGGTGGAGGTCATGCCGCTCAGCTCAATCTTGGCCTTCTCGGCGGCCTCCTTCAGACGCTGCATAGCGCTCTTGTCGCCGGTCAGGCTGATGCCCTCGGTCTTTTTGAACTCGGCAACCAGGTAGTCCACGATCCGCTGGTCGAAGTCGTCGCCGCCCAGGTGGGTGTCGCCGGCAGTGGCCAGAACCTCGATGACGCCGTCGCCGATATCCAGGATGGACACATCGAAGGTGCCGCCGCCCAGGTCGTAGACCATGATCTTCTGCTCGGATTCCTTATCCAGGCCGTAGGCCAGAGCCGCGGCGGTGGGCTCGTTGATGATCCGCTTTACGTCCAGACCCGCGATCTTGCCGGCGTCCTTGGTGGCCTGACGCTGGGCGTCGCTAAAGTAGGCAGGCACGGTGATGACGGCCTCGGTGATGGTCTGGCCCAGGTAGCTCTCGGCGTCCGCCTTCAGCTTCTGCAGGATCATGGCGCTGATCTCCTGGGGGGTGTAGCCCTTGCCGTCAATGGTCACATGGTAGTTCTCACCCATGTGCCGCTTGATGGAGGACACGGTGCGGTCGGAATTGGTCACAGCCTGCCGCTTGGCAATCTGGCCCACCATCCGCTCGCCGGTCTTACTGAAGGCCACCACAGAGGGGGTAGTGCGGGCGCCTTCGGCGTTGGCGATGACAACGGGTTCGCCGCCTTCCAGGACGGCCACGCAGGAATTGGTAGTACCAAGGTCGATACCGATAATCTTAGACATAATGTTTTCCTCCTATAATATATGAAAGATTAGATTTTACATTGGATAAAATATGCTGTCATTGCGAACCAGTGCGCACACTGGTGTGGCAATCCCCCCGTCCTTCCGGGTTCCTGTCGTTCCGTTTCCCCTTTAACCGGGGGATTCCCACGCCAGTGTGCGCACTGGCTCGGAATGACAGTTCTTTTTTTAGGGATTAGTTCGCAACCTGCACCATGGCGAACCGGACTACTTTGTCGCCCAGTTTGAAGCCCTGCTGGAACACCTGGGCGATGACGTTTTCTCCCAGGCTCTCGTCCTCGCAGTGCATCACCGCGTTGTGGAGGTTGGGGTCAAAGGCGTCGCCGGGCTTTCCGAAGATTTCCACGCCCAGGGAGGTGAATATCTTCACCAGCTCGTTCATGGTCAGCTCCACGCCCTTTTTGTAGGCGGCGTCCTGGGTCTCCTGATTCAATGCCCGGGACAGGTTATCGTACACGGGGAGGATTTTTGCCACCGCGTCGGATTTTCCGTTGCCGTAGCTGGCCTCCTTTTCCTTGATGGTGCGCTTGCGGAAGTTGTCGTACTCGGCAGCCAGCCGCAGGTGGGCGTCGTGCTCGGCGTTGTATTTCGCCTCCCAGTCCACCGCCGGCTCCGCCGGGGCCGCTTCGGGAGCGGGTTCCGCGGGAGCCTCCGCGGTCTCGGGAGCGGGGGTTTCCTCCTCGGGTTTCAGCTCCTCGGCGGGAGTTTCCTGCTTCTTTGCGTCTTTCTTTGCCACTTCTAGGCCTCCTTAGGATTCTCGGAGACATTCTCCGGTAATTGAGGTGTTTCGGGTTTGGCGAACATTTTGCTGAGACTCTCGGCAAAATAGCTCAAGCGGGCGGTGACCTTGGCGTAGTCCATTCTCGTGGGTCCCACCACGCCGATCATGCCCTGCATCCCGTCGCCGATGTCAAACTTCGTCATGACAACGGAAGTGTCCTTTAATTCATCCGCCACATTCTCCGGGCCCACCAGAACCTTGGTCCCGTTGGCCCCCTGCATCACGGCGGGGAGGTTGCTGAAAGCATCCTCGTCAATGGAGGACAGCACCCGCTGGGCCTTCTCCACGTCCCGGTACTCGGGAAGCCCTAAGAGCCTGGACTGGCCCACCACGGATACATTGGTGGCGGCGAGGCCTCTCAGAGCCTCGGTGGTGAAGTCCACAATCACGGGCACCAGGCTGGAAGCGGCTCCTGCCGAGCGCATCACCCGGTCCATCAGCTCCGGGGTGAATTCCTCCAGGGTCAGGCCCGTCATGGCCGCGTTCAGCACGGCGCTGAGAATTTTCAGGTCCGCTTCCGCAACGTTCAGGGGCAGCTTAATCAGCTTGTTCACCACCTGATCGCCGGAGAGCATCAGAACCAATATGAAGCTGCCCTGGCCCGCCAGGATCAGGTCGAACCGGGTCACCGTGCCGCCCCCCTGCCGGGACGCGGCGGAGATGGCGGGAAGGTTGGTGGCCTGGGATACCAGCTTTGCCACATTCTCCACCATCTTGTCGATGCGCTGCATCTTCTCCTCGATGGCGGTGTTGATGGACTTGGTCTCGTCAATGGAAAGCCGGTAGTCCATCATCAGCTCATCCACATACAGCCGGTAGCCCGAGGCCGAAGGCACCCGTCCCGCGCTGGTGTGGGGCTGCTCCAGGTAACCCAGAGTGGTCAGCTCCGCCATTTCGTTGCGGATGGTGGCGGAGGAATAGTTCATGTCCGGCAGCTCTGCCACAGCCTTGGAGCCCACAGGCTCTGCGGTGCGGATATACAGGTCCACCACGCTGCGAAGCACCTTTTTCTTGCGCTCGGAAAGCTCCATGAAATTTCCTCCTTTCTTATTAGCACTCCTCGTCCCTGAGTGCTAAGCAAACTATACCATCGAGTGCCAAACTTGTCAAGGGGTGGATTGTGAATGATTCATTAACTTTTCCCGGAGGGGGAAACGAATTGACAATTGACAATGGACAATTGACAATTATGGAGTCCCTTCGGGACAGATGAAAAAGAAATCGTCAAATTGGTGTTTGTTGCTGCGTGTCAAAGTATCCTGTCATTGCGAGACCAGTGCGCACACTGGTCGTGGCAATCCCCCGGTAAGAGGGGAAATGTACCG
>SFHI01000112.1 GCA_004555705.1 Clostridiales bacterium
CAAGGGCCGCTTAAAGGAAGCGGATGTGAAGGAGGCCATGCGGGAGATCCGGATGGCACTGCTGGAGGCGGACGTCAGCTACAAGGTGGTCAAGGACTTCGTAAAGTCCGTCACCGAGCGTTGCGTGGGCGTCGATGTGCTGGAATCTCTCACCCCTGCCCAGATGATTGTGAAGATCGTCAACGAAGAGCTGTGCAAGCTCATGGGCAGCGACACAAAGCATATTACCATTAATCCCAACGGACCCACGGTTGTCATGCTGGTGGGCCTGCAGGGCGCGGGCAAAACCACCAACGGCTCCAAGCTGGCGGGACTCATGAAGCGGCAGGGGAAGAATCCGCTGCTGGTTGCCTGCGATATCTACCGTCCCGCCGCCATTCAGCAGCTGAAGGTCTGCGGCGAGAAGCTGGGCATCCCGGTCTTTGAGAAGGGCACCCAGGACCCCGTGACCACCGCCAAGGAGGCTCTGCTCTACGCCCGGCAGCGGGGCTATGACATGGTGTTTCTGGACACCGCCGGACGGCTCCACGTGGACGAGGAGCTGATGAACGAGCTCAAATCCATGAAGGCCGCCGTGAAGCCCGATGAAATCATGCTGGTGGTGGACGCCATGACCGGCCAGGACGCGGTGAATGCTGCCCAGAGCTTCAATGAATGGCTGGACATCGACTCCGTCATGCTGAGTAAGCTGGACGGTGACGCCAGAGGCGGCGCCGCTCTGTCCGTTCGGGCCATTACAGGCAAGCCCATCAAGTTCGCGGGCATGGGCGAAAAGCTGGAGGACATCGAGCCCTTCCATCCCGACCGGATGGCCAGCCGGATTCTGGGCATGGGTGATATGCTCACCCTGATTGAGAAGGCGGAGAAGGCCTACGACGCCAAGAAGGCCGCCGAGATGGAGCAGAAGCTGAAAACCAACCGCTTCACCCTCCAGGATTTCTACGACCAGATGGTGCAGATGAAGTCCATGGGCTCCATGGAGGAGATTCTGGCCCAGATGCCCGGCGGGGCCAACATGAAGGGCTTGAAGGTGGACCAGAAGCAGATGGCCCACACCGAGGCCATCATCCTGTCCATGACCCCCAAGGAGCGGGAAAAGCCCGAGATCATCGGCGCCAGCCGCAAAAAGCGCATCGCCGCCGGTGCCGGGGTGAAGGTGGAGGATGTAAACCGGCTGCTGAAATCCTTCGAACAGATGCGCAAGCTCATCAAGCAGTTCTCCGGCCCGGGAGCTGCCAAGAAGATGAAGCGTATGGGCGGCTTCGGAGGCTTCCGGGGCTTCTAAACAGGTTCGCTGAAAGCAATTGCTTTGCGATATAGATTTAGATTATTTTATGGAGGTGAAACTCTCATGGTTAAGATCAGACTGAGAAGAATGGGTGCCAAGAAGGCTCCTTACTACCGCATCGTTGTTGCCGATGCCCGTTCTCCCCGGGATGGCCGCTGCATCGAGGAGATTGGCACTTACAATCCCCTGACCAAGCCCGCCACCATCACTGTGGACGCCGAGAAGGCCCAGAACTGGATCAAGAACGGCGCTCAGCCCACCGACACCGTTCGTGGCCTGCTGAAGAACGCCGGCGTGCTGTAAGCGTCCCCAAAGGAGAAGCACAATGAAGGAACTTTTGCTGTATATGGCAAAGAGCCTGGTGGATGATCCTGAGGCAGTAACCGTTACCGAGTCCTCCGACGAGGAGGGCAGGGTGCTGGAGCTGCGTGTTGCCGAAAGCGACATGGGCAAGGTGATCGGCCGCCAGGGACGGATCGCCAAGGAGATCCGTACCATTATTAAGACTGTAGCCCAGCGCACCGGCGAAAAGGTCACGGTCGAAATTGTGGATTAACCGGTTATGCGTGGCGGCTTCGTCACGCATTTTCCGTTTTTTGGATGGTTTATAGGAAAAGTGTAAATTGTTGTTTACGCTTGCACGCCAAATAAAACGCTGTCATTGCGAGCCAGTGCGCACACTGGCGTGGCAATCCCCCGGTTAGAAGGGAAATGTATCGACAATTGCCCTACAGTCTGGGGAAATGCTACGATTTTAGGTAGTAATCGCTACCTGATACCATTCAACCGGGGGATTGCCACACCAGTCTGCGGACTGGTTCGCAATGACAGGTAATCTAAAGCAAGTGCTGTAAACAACAATTTATCTGCCTGGAATGTTCTTGTACGGAGGAATGGAAATGAGGCTTCCTTTTATTGAAGCGGGGGAAATTGTGACTACCCACGGGGTTCGGGGCGAGGTGAAGGTGCTTACCTGGCTGGACAGTCCCGAGATGCTCTGCGATTTTGACCGCTGCCGGATTGACGGAAAGGAATACGCTCTGGAAAGTGTACGGGTGCAGAAAACCTGCAACCTGGTAAAGCTTGCGGGCATCGACTCCATGGAGGCGGCCCAGGCCATGCGGGGGAAGGTCTTGGAGCTTTTCCGGGAGGATATGGATGAAAGCGTCATCTTCGGCGCGGACTTAATCGGCATGGAGGTGGTTTCCGGCGGGGAAACCATCGGAAAAATCACCGAGGTGCTGGACTACCCCGGAAACAGCGTGTATGTGGTGAAGGGAACCTATGAATATATGATCCCTGCCGTGAAGGAGTTCGTCCTGTCCACGGATTTGGAGAAAAACGTGATGGAGGTAAAGCTCCTCCAGGGGATGCGGGCCGATGAGAATTGACATTATGACCCTGTTCCCGGAAACCCTGGGGGATGTGCTGTCGGAGAGCATCCTGGGCCGGGCCCAGGAGCGGGGCTACATCTCCATTGCCACCCACCAGATCCGGGACTACACCGCCAACAAGCAGAATCAGGTGGATGACTACCCCTACGGCGGAGGCCGGGGGGCGGTAATGACCCCGGACCCTCTGTACCGCTGCTGGGAGGCGGTGTGTGACGAGGCGGGGGGGCCGGTGCATACGGTGTACCTGTCCCCCTGCGGCCACACCTTCCGGCAGGCCGATGCCATCCGCTTAAGCAAAATGGAAAATATCATCCTGGTCTGCGGCCATTATGAGGGCATCGACCAGCGGTTTATCGACGAGTGCGTGGACGAGGAGATTTCCCTGGGGGACTTTGTGCTCACCGGTGGGGAAATTGCCGCCATGGCCGTTACGGACGCGGTGTGCCGGATGGTACCGGGGGTGCTGGCGGACCCGGAGTGCTTCGAGGATGAAAGCCACTTTAATGGCCTCCTGGAATACCCCCAGTACAGCCGTCCGGCTGTGTGGCACGGTCGGGAGGTGCCGGAGATTCTGCTCTCGGGGAACCATGAAAAGGTGCGCCAGTGGCGGCGCATGCAGTCCCTCCGCCGGACAAGAGCGCGCAGGCCCGATATGTACGAAAAGCTGGACTTAAGCTCCAAGCAGGACAAGAAGCTGCTGAAGCAGATGGAGGAAGAGGACGAAAATGGATAACCTGCGGATTCGCCGGGAGAAGCCCGGGGATTACAGAGCTGTGGAGGAATTGACCCGGGATGCCTTCTGGAATCTGCAGGTTCCGGGCTGCAATGAGCATTACCTGGCCCATGTGCTGCGCATGCATCCGGATTTTATCCCGGAGCTGGATCTGGTGGCGGAGCGGGACGGCCGGGTAGTTGGAAATATTATGTATACCAAAGCCTGGCTGGAGGATGAGGCCGGGAACCGGAAAGAGGTTCTCACCTTCGGCCCCCTCAGCGTGGCCCCTGAGTGTCAGCGGCAGGGCATCGGAAAGCGGCTGATGGAGGAGTCCTTCCGCATTGCGGAACAAATGGGCTATGACACGGTGGTGATTTTCGGTCACCCGGGCAATTACGTTTCCAGCGGCTTCAAGCACTGCTCGAGATTCGGTATTTCCCTGGAGGGCATCTATCCCACGGCCATGCTGGTGCGCCCCCTGCGGGAAAACGCCCTGGACGGCAGGGCCTGGAGCTACCAGGAAAGCAATGCCTATGAAATTCACGATCAGGCGGCGGAGGAATTTGACCGCGGTTTTGCTCCCCGGGAAAAAGGCTGGCAGCCCAGCCAGGAGGAGTTTTTCATCTACAGCCACTCGACGGTCAAAATCTGAGCATTTGATGCTCGCGTATATTGATTTTCCACGGTTGGCAGACAAATTGTTGTTTGTCGGGCTGTGCCGCAATTACCTGTCATTGCGAACCAGCGCGCACGCTGGTGTGGCAATCCCCCCGATGAATGGAACCAGGTAACGATTACCA
>SFHI01000113.1 GCA_004555705.1 Clostridiales bacterium
TGCCCATGTGAATACCGCTCTGCCAATCCGCTCTCTTCGCAAAGATGGCCTTTTGGCAATTTGACGATTAGGTCCAATGTTTTAAACTAACACGAAATTTTTATTGCTGATAATATGGCATAGTATTTCAAGATCGTTCCGTAGGGACACAATAATTGTCAATTTTCAATTGTCAATTGTCAATTCGGCGAAGCGACAAACACCGATTTATCTGTGGGGCAAAGCCGTTGGGCATTCACAGAAAATTTACCCCGAAATGTGAAAAGGTTCGTTGCTTCCTTTGGAATAATATGATATGATAGCCCCAATGAAACGCCGAGGAGGCATTAGGATGGAACAGAATCGTAATGATTCCAATAATAACAAGAATAATCCCGACGGACAGAAACCCAAAAACGGTATCTGGACCGCGCTGATCATTGCTCTGGTGCTGGTATTGGTATTCAGCTGGATTTACAGCGCCGTGGAAAGCAGCCAGTATGTGCAGACCACCTACTCCGACTTCCGGGCCGCCATGGACGCGGGGCAGCTGGCCGAGGTGGAGCTGCGCAGCGACCGGGTCATCTACATGACCAAGGAGGAGGCGGCCAAGGACCCCTCCGTGCAGAAGGCCTGCTTTACGGGACTTCCCTTCGGCGACTCCCTGGCCCTGGCGGATGAGCTGGTGAACATGGGCGTCACGGTGAACGAACAGATCACCGAGGACAACTCCATGATCCAGATGATCCTGTACTATGTGATCATGTTCGCGGTGTTTTTCTTCTTTATGCGGATGCTGACCCGGCGCATGAGCGGCGACGGCATGATGGGCTCCTTCGGCAAATCCAAGGCGAAGGTCTATATGGAAAAGCAGACCGGCGTCACCTTCAAGGATGTGGCGGGCCAGGACGAGGCCAAGGAATCCCTGCAGGAGATCATTGATTTCCTCCACAACCCCCAGAAGTACACCGCCATCGGCGCGAAGCTGCCCAAGGGCGCGCTGCTGGTGGGCTCCCCCGGCACCGGCAAGACCCTGCTTGCCAAGGCGGTGGCGGGAGAGGCCAACGTACCCTTCTTCTCCATCTCCGGTTCCGACTTCGTGGAGATGTTCGTGGGCATGGGCGCCAGCCGGGTGCGGGACCTGTTCCAGCAGGCGGCCAAGGTAGCTCCCTGCATCATCTTCATTGACGAGATTGACGCGGTGGGCCGTTCCCGGGACAACCGCTACGGCAACAATTCCGAGCAGGAGCAGACATTGAATCAGCTCCTCAGCGAGATTGACGGCTTCGAGCCCAGCAAGGGCATCGTGTGCCTCGCGGCCACCAACCGGCCGGAAATTCTGGACAAGGCCCTGCTGCGGCCCGGCCGGTTTGACCGGCGGATCGTGGTGGACCGGCCCAACCTCCAGGGACGGCTGGACACTCTGAAGGTTCACACCCGGAAGATCAAGCTGGCCGAGGACGTGGACCTCAGGAAGATCGCCCAGGCCACTGCCGGCGCGGTGGGCGCGGACCTGGCCAACCTGGTCAACGAAGCGGCCCTCCGGGCGGTGCGTCAGGGACGGCAGGCGGTGAATCAGGAGGACCTGCTGGTTTCCTTCGAGACCGTCATCGCGGGCAGCGAGAAGAAGAATACTGTGCTGACGGATACGGAAAAGCGGCTGGTTGCCTACCACGAGGTGGGCCACGCCCTGGTTTCCGCTCTGGAGAAGCACGTGACCCCCGTCAGCAAGATCACCATTGTGCCCCACACCGACGGTGCTTTGGGCTACACCCTGTACCTTCCCGAAGAGGAAAAGTTCCTGTCCACCAAGGACGAGCTGCTGACCCAGCTGCGGTCCCTGCTGGGCGGACGGGCGGCGGAGCAGGTGGTATTCCATGTGCAGACCACCGGCGCGGCCAACGACATTCAGAAGGCCACCCAGCTGGCAAGGAACATGGTATCCCTGTACGGCATGAGTGACGAACTGGGGCTCATGGCTCCGGCCAGCGTGACCAATCAGTATCTGGACGGCCAAAGCTATCTGGACTGCTCCCAGGATACCTCCGCCAAGGTGGACGCGGCGGTGCAGAAGATTCTGGACACCTGCTATGCCGACGCGAAGAACGTGCTGGTGGAGCACCGGGCTCTGCTGGATGAGATTTCCGAATACCTGCTGGTGAAGGAAACCATCACCGGCGACGAGCTGATGGCCTATGTGAACGCGTCGAACAAGCCCGCGCTGGAGGAAGCCGGGAACACGGCGGAGGAAGCGCCCGCCGGGGAAGCTCCTGCGGAGCAGACGGAAAACGAATAAACCATGGATACGGCAATACGCCGGGAAACAGGGGCTCTGTTTCCCGGCGTAATCATTTGCGGGTTTGGAGAGAAAATTGTTGTTTACCGCACTAAAAAAGAAGTTGTCATTGCGAACCAGTCCGCAGACTGGTGTGGCAATCCCCCAACAATTCAGGATGGTTCGTTAGGGCCGCAATGACAGCGTTTATTTTACAAAACAACAATTTATCGTATTTGGTGGGACAATATGTACGCGGCCCGAAGGCCGCGGGATCAGCTGCCGAGGGCAAGGAATTCTGCCGGGTCCATGGGGGCGTCCTGGAAGGTGACACCGAAGTGGACGTGGCTTCCAAGGGTGGTTTCCACCAGGGCCGTGCCGCCCACGCAGCCGATGACCTGGCCCATGTGAACCGCTTCCCCGGACTTCACGGACAGCTCCTTGGCGAGGCTGGAATACTCCGTGACATAGCCGCCATCGTGGCGGATGACCACGGTGCAGCCCATGAGGTCATCCTCATAGGCAGCCTCCACAACCCCGTCCGCTGCCGCGCAGACCGGCGTGCCCTCCTCGGCGGCAATGTCCACGCCGTTGTGGACACGCCAGTCCCGGGTGGTCTGGTTATAGCTCAGGGCCTCCATGGAGTAGCCCGCGATCTCCTGACCGGATACCGGGGACGTGGTTTTCAGCCTCCGTTTTTCGGTGGGCTGGGTGGATTTGTCCGGAGCCTGGGTGGTGGGGACTGTAGGAACCTCCTGGGGCTGGGGAGCCAGTACCGCCACGTCAGAGCCGTCCTCCGCAATGGCGGGGACCTCCTGAGGGCTGGTTTCCAGCAGGGAAGCCTCCTGCGTCTGGTTGGCATTTCGGTAGTATACATAGCCGGTGATCCCAATGGCGATGGCGCACAGGATCAGGGCTATGTAATAGCCCTTTCCGGATGCCGCGCCGCGGCCGTTTTTGTTTTCGCTCATGTTCAATAAGCACCTCCGAAGCTGAGTATTGACGCTTTTTTCCGGTGTTAAACAGAAAAATGAAAAATGATTGGGGAATTGCCGGGGAAACGATAAATTGGTGTTTGAAGTATTGCAGCGCGGAGCGCCTTGGCTTCCCCCGGGGGGAAGCTGTCAGGCGAAGCCTGACTGATGAGGATCGGCGAAAACTGTTTTCTTCCCATGCAGTCCGGAAAAACGCAGCATGTTTGGACTTATTCCGAACAATTTGAGTTCATATGGCAACGAAGCTGTCGCCGTTCCTCATCAATCATTATAATTCTGATTCGCTGCGCGACGCACCACCCCCGGGGGAAGGTATTTCCGCAAACCCTCAGTCTTTCAAACAACAATTTGCCGGTCTGTGCGGGTTTGTTGCGGGCGCAACTTTTTTTGATGCGGGATTGTCAAATTAGAACGTCTGTGCTATACTGTCCGGAGAGATATAGGAGGGCAGAAAATTATGATATTCGGCAAACATATCAACCGCTATTACCTGCGCTACGCGCCGCTGCTTTTGCTGGGGTTGGCCGCGCTGGTGATGGTGGATATTCTGCAGCTGGAGATCCCGGAGCTGTACCAGATGGTGATCAACGGCGTGAACCAGGGCTATGTCCGCGTGGAGGGAGTGTCCCTTCCCTTTGACATGGACTTCCTGCTGGACAGAATCTGCATGCCCATGGTGAAAATCATCCTGTGCATGGTGTTCGGCCGCTTTTTGTGGCGGGTCTGCTTCTTCGGCGCGGGGGTTCGGGTGGAATCCGACCTGCGGGACCGGATGTTTGACCATGCCAAGGACCTGAGCCGGGAATACTATCAGGTGAACAAGGTGGGCGACCTGATGAGCCTGTTCACCAATGACCTGGATGCCATTCAGGAGAGCTTCGGCTGGGGCATCCTGATGTTCTTCGACGCGCTGATGCTGAGCGTCATGGCCATTTTGAAAATGTGGCAGATGAACGCGATGATGACCGTCCTCTCCCTGATCCCCATGGCGCTGCTGCTGGGGGCGGCCACCATTGTGGGGCAGCGGATGGAGCGGAAATGGGACTACCGGCAGGAGTGCTTCTCCAGGCTGTCGGACTTCTCCCAGGAGAGCTTCTCCGGCATCGCGGTGGTGAAGGCCTTCGTCAAGGAGACCAAGGAGCTGATGGCCTTCAAGGACTTAAACCGCGAGAATGAGAAGGCCAACATTGATTACACCCGCACCGCCGTGCTCATGCGGATCATGGTGTCGCTGTTTGTGGAGAGCGTGGTCTGCGTAATATTGGGCTATGGCGGGTATCTGGTATACCGGGGAACCTTCAACGCCGGGCAGCTGATGGAGTTCATCGGTTATTTCAGCGCCATTGTCTGGCCGGTGATGGCGGTTTCCGAGCTGGTGGACATCGCTTCCCGGGGGAAAGCCTCCCTCAAGCGGGTCAGCGAGCTTCTGGATGCGCCCCAGAACGTGGAGGACCGGCCCGGGGCGGAGGAGCTGCGGGAGGTTCGCGGGGATATCGAGTTCCGGAACCTCAGCTTCCGGTATCCCGACGGGGAATTCGATGCCCTGGAGAACATCTCCTTCACCATCCGGGCGGGGGAGAACGTGGGCCTGGTGGGCAAGACCGGCTGCGGCAAGACAACCCTGGTGGACCTGATCCTGCGTACCTACAACGTGCCCGACGGGACCCTGTTCATCGATGGGCGGGATGTGAATGACCTCACCATCCGCTCTGTCCGGGCGGGCTGCGCCTATGTGCCCCAGGACAATTTCCTGTTCTCGGACACCATTGAAAACAACATCTGCTTCGGCGCCTCAGGGAAGGATCGGGAGGCGGTGATGAATGCCGCCAAGCTGGCCGATGTCCACAGCAACATCGCCGAATTCGGCAGGGGCTACGAAACCGTGCTGGGTGAACGGGGCGTCACCGTTTCCGGCGGTCAGAAGCAGCGGATCTCCATTGCCCGGGCGCTGATGAAGGACGCGCCCATCCTGATCCTGGACGACAGCGTTTCCGCGGTGGATACCAAGACCGAGGAGACCATTCTGCGAAACCTCCGGGCCACCCGGGCCGGTAAGACCACCATTCTCATCGCACACCGGATCTCCACCATCGCGGGAATGGACAAAATCCTGTTCCTGGACGGCGGACGCCTTGTGGCGGTGGGAAGCCATGAGGAGCTGATGGAAACCTGCTCCGCCTACCGGAAAATGGTGGAGCTGCAGCGCCTGGAGGAGGAAGGAGGGGAGCCCAATGACTGAATATCTGCCGATTATCATTGTGGCGGCCATTATCGGAACCTTCGCGCTTGTGTTCCTCGTGGCCTACGCTTTTCTGCGGCGGAGGCAGAAGAAATCCGGGGAGCGGAACATGGCCGACCGGGAGATCATCCGCAGGCTTCTGAGCTACGCCAAGCCCTTCCGGAAACAGTTCGCGCTGGTGTTTGTGGTGATGGTGGTCTCCATCGCCTACGATGTGGCCGCGCCGATGCTGGTGGGTAAAATTCAGGGCATCATCAAGGGAAAATTCGAACTGCCCCAGCTCTACCGGATGGTGGGGGTGTATGCCGCCGTGCTGGTGGTCAGCGTGGTGTGCACCTACTTCCAGTCCATGACGCTGCAGCGCATCGGCCAGAAGATTCTGACCCGTCTGCGCCTGGACCTGTTTACCCACATCGAAGGCCTGTCCCACCACCAGCTCAATGACATTCCCGTGGGCAAGCTGGTGACCCGGGTGTGCAACGACACCAACGCCATCTCCATGATGTTCACCAATGTGCTGGTGACCATGCTGAAGAATATTCTGGTGATCGTGGGTGTGCTGGCAGGAATGCTGATGCTGAACTACGCCCTGACGCTGATGGTGCTGTGCTTCGTGCCCTTTGTGGTGCTGTTCACCGTGATTTTCCAGAAGTTCTCCCGGAAGGTCCACCGGGATGTGACGGACGCCCGAACCGACGTGAACACCTATCTGTCGGAGAATCTCTCCGGCATCAAGATCACCCAGATTTTCAACCGGGAGCAGCAAAAGCTGGACGATTTTCTCCAGCGCAGCCGGAAGCTCCGGCGGGCCAAGCAGAGCCGGATTTTTGTGTTCGGCATCTTCCGGCCCATGGTGTATATGCTGTTTGTCTCCACCAATCTGTGCCTGTTCTACTTTGGAGCCAAGGGGTATATCCAGAACACCACGGTGCTGGGGCAGGTGATCACCAGCGAGATCATTGTGTCCTTCTATATGTATATCTCCAAATTCTTTAACCCCATCCAGACCCTGGCGGAGCAGTTTGACACGCTGCAGAACTCCTTCGCCTCGGCGGAGAAGATTTTCACCATTCTGGACATGGTTCCGGAAGTGGTGGATGAACCCGACGCTGTGGAGCTGGACGAGATTCGCGGAGAGATCGAGTTTAAGGATGTGTGGTTTGCCTACAAGCCCGGGGAGTGGGTGCTGAAAGGGGTTTCCTTCCATGTGCAGCCCCGGCAGACTGTGGCCTTCGTGGGCGCCACCGGCTCCGGCAAGACCACCATCCTCAGCCTGATCTGCCGCAACTACGATATCCAGAAGGGGCAGATTCTCATAGACGGCATCGACATCCGGAAAATCAGGATTTCCTCCCTGCGGCGGCATTTCGGCCAGATGCTTCAGGATGTGTTCCTGTTCTCCGGAGACATCCGCAGCAACATCCTGCTGCGGGAGGAGGGCATCCGGGACGAGCAGGTGTGGGAAGCCTGCCGGTATGTCAACGCGGACTCCTTCATCGGCAAGCTGGAGGGCGGTCTGGACGAGGTGGTCCGGGAGCGGGGCAACAACTTCTCCGCCGGACAGCGGCAGCTTCTGAGCTTTGCGAGAACCATTCTCCACAAGCCCAGTGTCATGATCCTGGACGAGGCCACCGCCAACATCGACACGGAGACGGAAATTTTGATTCAGGACAGCCTGGAGAAGATGAAGAACATCGGCACCATGCTGATCGTGGCCCACCGCTTGAGCACCATCCAACACGCGGACAAGATTATCCTCCTGTCCCACGGGCAGATTCTGGAGGAGGGAACCCATCAGGAGCTGCTCCACCGGAAAGGCAGGTATTACCAGCTGTATATGCTCCAGTACGAAAAGCAGCAGCTCCAGTCCCAGGGAGCGTAAATACGGCCCTTGACGGGGACGGGGCAAAATACTATAATAAACCACGGCGCGCTTCTGCGGAAGTACGCCGTGGTTTGCTGATACGGGGTGGGGAAGATAAATTGTTGTTTTGTAAAATAAACGCTGTCATTGCGAGCCAGTGCGCACACTGGCGTGGCAATCCCCCGGATATTCCAGAATCTTCAAAAAACAGACTTTTTTAGTGCGGTAAACAACAATTTATCTTTCCATCGTTCGTGTATGATTATAAAGGGGTAATGGTGTTGAACTGGAAAAAGTGGATTTCTTTGGCGATGGTGCTGGTGGGGAATATTCTGTATGCTCTGTCCGTGAAGCTGTTTGTGCTGCCGGCGAACCTGATGAGCTGCGGCACTACGGGCATCGCGCTGGTGGTGCGGGAGCTGACGGGACTGCCCATCTCCGGGTTTGTGCTGGTGTTCAACCTGGCGATGCTGGCGCTGAGCTGGTGGGTGCTGGGATGGCAGTTCGCCATGACCACGGTGCTCAGCTCCCTGCTGTACCCCCTGCTGCTGGAACTGCTGAATCAGACGTTGGGTGAGGTTCAGATTACCCAAAACATGATTCTCAATGTGGTGTTCGCCGGGCTGGGCCTGGGGCTGAGCCTGGGCATTGTCCTGCGGGCCGGGGCCTCCACGGGGGGCATGGACATCCCGCCTCTGATTTTGGAAAAGTATCTGCGCATTCCCGTGTCCGCCAGTCTGTGGTTCTTTGACTTCTGCATCCTGGTCAGCCAGGCGTTTTTCCACCCACTGGAGGACCTGCTGTATGGCGTGCTTCTGATTCTGGTTATTTCCATGATGCTGAATAAGGTCATGCTCCTCGGCACCAGCAAAACCGAGGTCAAGATCGTCAGCCAGAAGGCCCTGCAGATTCGGGACGCGGTGCTGTCCCGGGTGGACCGGGGCGTGACATTGCTCCACGGGGAGGGCGGCTATCTGCACAAGAGCACCGAGGTGCTCTTAAGCATCGTATCCAACCACGAGCTGGCCAAGATTGAGGGGCTGGCCCGGGAGATCGACCCGGAGTGCTTCATGATCATCAGCCGGGTTACCGAGGTCTGGGGACGGGGTTTCTCCATCGGAAAGCACCATTCCGGGGCGGAACAGGAAAACCGGTAATGGAAGCATAACGATTGCGGGAAAGTACTCCGCTTGTTACGCTCCACGCGGATCGCCCAGACCCGGAATCCATGCCGAAAAGAGGGAATGCAGGAGCTATGGAGCGAATTCAAAAAAACATTGCGCATTACCATCTTCCCGGCCTGTTCGAGTTTTATGAACTGTATCGGGCCTTTCTGCCGCTGTTCCGGGAGCACAGGGAATATTTCTACGACTGGTGCGAAATCGGTTCCATCTACGGCGCGCCGGCGGACTGCATCTGGGGCGGGGGTCGCGTGGGGTTTGGAGATGCCAATCCCCGGGAGGTGCTGGCGTTGATGCGGGAATACGGCATTTCCGCCCGGCTGACCTTCAGCAATTCACGGCTTCGGGAGGAGCATCTTTCGGACAGGAAATGCAATCGCCTCTGTAAGCTGTTCAGCGAGCAGGGCGGCAATGGCGTCATTGTCCATTCCGATTTGCTGCTGGAGTATCTGAAAGGGCATTACCCCAACCTCTATTTTGTATCCTCCACCACAAAGGTGCTGACGGATTTCCGGGATTTTTTGGACGAGGTGAACCGGGAGGATTTCCGATTTGTTGTCCCGGATTTTCGCCTGAACAAGGCCTTTGACAATCTGGACACCCTGACGGAAGCCCAGAAGGACAAGGTGGAATTTCTGTGCAACGAATGCTGCCCGTTTGGCTGTAAGGACAGAAAGAAATGCTACGAGAATGTCAGCCGCAAAAACCTTGGAGAACACTGTCCGGACCATCACTGCACCGCCACCGGCGGCAGGGAGGGGTACCGGTTCTCCAAAGCCATGGCAAGTCCAGGCTTTATCAGCGTACAAGACATTCCAAATATCTACCTGCCCATGGTCTTTTCCAATTTCAAAATCGAAGGTCGCGGGCTTGGCAGCGCCTTGATTCTGGAATTCCTGCTGTATTACATGACGAAACCAGAGTACCAAATTTATGTCCGGGAAGCAATCTATCTGGACAGTATGCTGGATTTGTTTTAAGGCAACACCGCATAATGGGCCAAGGCGATTCGGCAGGGGATTTTGGCCCAGCCGAAAGTTCTGGAAATGCGGGAATACTTTGTGTATCTGCCATTTTCAGAACTTCACGGATGGGGCAAAAGTCCCGCCGAAGCCCGCAGCACC
>SFHI01000018.1 GCA_004555705.1 Clostridiales bacterium
GGTGCTTTTCGATACATTTCCCCTCTAACCGGGGGATTGCCACACCAGTCTGCGGACTGGTTCGCAATGACAGGAAACTTTGAGGCGAAGCGACAAACATCAATTTATCGGCCTGTTGAGATTGTTGATAAACTCGATATCTGAAAGAGAAAGGGTGCAAACCATATGGATAACCAGCGCATTCTCCGGGTCACTGCCCGGATGCGGGAGGCGGGATTGGAGCAGATTCTGGTCACCTCCACCACCTCAGTGTACTACCTGACCGGAATTTGGGTGGAGCCCCACGAGCGGATGATCGCCCTGTGGCTTACCTCCGACGGGAAAGCCACCCTGTTCGGGAACGAGATTTTCGGCCTCGCCTCCACCCCGGAGCTGCCCTTTGTCGCCCACAAGGACGGGGACGACCCGGTGGCAGACCTGGCCAAAGCCGTGAAGCCCGGAAAGCTGGGCATCGACAAATTCTGGTACAGCAAGTTTCTCATCGGCCTGATGGCCCTTCGTCCGGACGTGACCCCCGTCCACGGCTCCCTGCCGGTGGATGAAAACCGCACTTATAAGGACGCTCAGGAGCGCGCCGCCATGCGCCGTGCTTCCGCCATCAACGACCAGGTTGTGGCCGCTGCCATCGCCGCGGTCCGGGAGGGTGTCCGGGAGAATGAGCTGGCCGCCCTGGTGAACCGGGAGTTCCTGGCCCGGGGCGCCGACGGTGAGGGCGCCATGCTGGTGTGCTTCGGCCCCAACGGCGCGGACCCCCACCACGGCGCGGACGCCACTGTCCTGAAGCCCGGCGACAGCGTGATCTTCGACATCTTCACCCCCATCTCCCGCTACTGGTGCGACATGACCCGTACCGTGTTTTACAAAACCGTCAGCGACAAGCAGCGCCAGGTTTACGAACTGGTGCGCCGGGCAAACGAGGCCGCCGAAGCCGCTGTCCGTCCCGGGGTTCCCCTGTCCCGGCTGGACGAAATCGCCCGGAACATCATCGCGGAAGGCGGTTACGGTCCCTGCTTTACCCACCGGCTGGGCCACGGCTGCGGCATTGACTGCCACGAACCCCCCGATGTGTCCGGCGCCTCCGATGCCATCTGCCGTCCAGGCATGGTGTTCTCCATTGAACCGGGCATCTACCTGCCCGGAGAGTTCGGCGTCCGCATCGAGGACCTGGTCATGGTCACAGACAGCGGCTGTGAGGTGCTGAACAAGTATCCCAAGGAGCTGCAGGTCATCGGCTGACAAAATAAATCGGGTAGGAGGGACTGACTGAGAAGTCGCCCCGACCTCTCACAACACCGTGCGTACCGTTCGGTACACGGCGGTTTCCAAGTTTTCGCTGTTACTTCCAGGTAGTAGTCAAGGAAGGATGTGGCTTCCTTCAAGCGTTCCTTTGAGATAGCCTGCTTCACAATTGGGCTATCAGCACTTCGCCGGTAGCCTTTTCTCGTATTTGCCATTCTCATAGCGATTGCGCGGGATGTTCCCAGCTTCCGCAAGCTGCGGTATTTATACCCAATCATTTTCCAGCTTTTCCAGATGTGTGTCCTCAGTCTCGTTCGCAGCAATTCATCTATCCTCGTCAGATAGCTTTTCATCCGATTTTCGGCCGTCTCATACGCAGATGCTGTTTCCTGGCCATAGACCAGGAGAACCCCCCGCAGCGCCCTGGAACCCATCCATAAGCCGCGGAGCCGCTCCGGCGTGACAAGTTACCGCGTCACCTCCGGGGTCAGAACCAACTCCCTTTCCTGAGCAAACCATATTGACCCGAAATCAGCAGGTGCCGCGCTTTGCGCAGTACCTGCTGATTTTGTCGCGTCTGCTGTTGGGGAACGGCTCAAAACAGGTTTCCGTTTTCGTCGAAGTCAAGTTCAAAGGGTTCTGACACGATTTCCATATCGCTTCTATCCCTTACTTCCTCATAATAGGCTTCGGAAAGCAGGATGTACTCAAGATGAAGGGTGTCCGGAATCCGAATCACTCTGGGATGCGCCTTGTCCGTTCCGACAAGGCTGCGGATGCAAACCTGAATGCACTCTTTGTGATTGGCCATAATCATCGGAACACGGGCAAGGGTCAGGACAGTGCTTGTGATGGAGTTGATATAGAAAGCTTCAAAGTCCGCCTCATTCACCACCTGCTGGCTGACAACATCGGCGTTGCATATTCCGTGGCAATTCCCGTGGGTCTGGGGAGTGAGGCCGAGGATAGCAACCTTTTGCGCGTCAACTCCTCCGGAAGCGTACTCCGGAAGGATAAACCTGCCGGTGATATTCGGGTCCATTCCCTCACCGCTGATGTTCTTCCCCACCCTGTCCACGACCAATACATCGCAGCTGCCCGGCAGCAGCCCTGGCATATTCGCAAATGCCTGCTCCAGCATGCGGGGCTCCGTCTCTTCAATTTCTTCTGCCGGAACGACATTAAGAATACAGGTCTGATCGTAGGCGTTCTCAACAACCGCCACCGCGAACAGGACAGGATAGTTTTTCAGGATTGTCATGCCGTTCTGATACACATTTTTTGCAAGATTCCCCACACCTTCGTCATGGGTCCTTTCGGCGCCTTTCTGCTTGGCCAGGCCGATTGCCATCATTTTCAGGATGCCGCTCTCGTATTTCCCCCGGAAGGCGGTGTGCGGTTTGACACGGCAGGACAAAATGATTCCGTCGGCCTGTGCGGCGTATTTGTCAAGAAAAACCTCCTTCCCGTCCGGGTTTCTGCCGGCCATAACGGTCTCCATGGTGCAGCGGATAGGGCATCCCATTGACGCTTCCGTAAAACCAAGCGCCGCAAGCACCTCCCGCTGGCCCTCGGCCGTTGCGCCGCCGTGGCATCCCATTCCGGGGACCAGGAAGGGATGGGCTCCGCGTTCCTTCACGCAGTCGACCACGGTCTTGACAATAGCCACCTGGTTACAGATACCCCGGGAGCCCACGGCAATCGCGATGTTCTGACCGGGCTTGATTTTTCCTCCGGTTTTTTCCGTGCGCATTCCTTCCCGAACGAGCTGGGGAATCTGTTCGGGGGGAATACTGTTGTTTTTGAAAATCTGTCTCGCTCGGAACATCCTCGGAACAGGGGTGTCTTTCACAAGCGCGGAGACTTTTTCGCGTTTTGCAAACATACAGCTTCCTCCGTCAGTCGGTACCGCCGAGATACGCCTTTCTCACATTCTCATCATTCATCAAATGCTCGCTGGTATCCTGAAGAATGATCTCGCCGTTTTGCATAACATAGCCACGGCTGGCAGTATTCAGCGCAATCTTTGAGTTTTGCTCCACAAACAGAATGGTGGTTCCTTCCCGGTTGATTTCCCGGATTGCCTCAAATATCTCCGCCACGATCAGCGGCGCCAAGCCCAGAGAGGGTTCGTCCAAAAGGATCATTTTGGGATTCGCGATCAGCGCCTGGCCAATGGCGAGCATCTGCTGTTCACCGCCGGAAAGGGTGCCGCCGCTCTGAAGCCGCCGCTCCTCCAGACGGGGAAAACGATGATACACGCTTTTGAGGTCCTCCCGGATTTTTCTGGAATCCTTTCTTGTAAAAGCCCCGATCAACAGGTTTTCTTCAACGGTAAGCTTGGAGAACACATGCCGGCCTTCCAGCACCTGCACAAGCCCCATCTTTGCGATTTTGTTTCCCTTAAGGCCGGTAATCTCCTTCCCGTTGAACACAATTCTGCCGCGGACGCCCTTGGAGTCCGTTAAGCCGGAGATCGTTTGCAGCGTTGTGGTTTTTCCGGCGCCGTTTGCACCGATGAGGGTAACGATTTCGCCTTCCTCCACGGTCAGGTCAATTCCCTTGACGACGTGAATATTGCCGTAGCTGTAATGAAAATCATGTAGTTCCAGTAATGCCATTTTATTCTCCTCCCAGATATGCCGCAATCACATCCGGATTTTGCTGAATCTGAGCAGGCTTTCCCTCCGCGAGAAGCTTGCCATAGTTCAGGACATAGATGTAGTCACAAAGGTTCATCATCAGATTCATATCATGCTCGATGATCAATATGCTGATCCCCATTGCGGCAATCTTCTTTAGGAGCACCATCAGTTCATCATTCTCATGGGAATTCATACCCGCCGCAGGCTCGTCCAGCAGCAGGAGCTTGGGGTCGCTCGCCATACCGCGGACAATCTCAAGGAGCCGCTGCTGGCCATAGGACAGGCTTCCAGCTTCGTCATTGGCCTGCTTTTCCAGTCCAACGAACTCCAGCAGCTTCATGGCCTTCTTCCGGAGCTCCTTCTCCTCAGCGCGCTGGGACGGAAGATGCAGCAGCGAGGCAAAAAAATTGGATTTGATCCGGCTGTGCATCCCCACAAGCACGTTTTCCAGGACGGTCATTTTTTTAAACAGATTGATGACCTGATATGTTCTGGAAATTCCCGCCTCATTGATTTGAAAGCACCGCTTTCCGGTAATGTTCTTACCGTCAAAGATAATCTCACCGGAGTCGGGCGTATAGACACCGCTGGCAATGTTGAAAAACGTGGTCTTTCCCGCGCCGTTGGGGCCGATCAATCCAGTAATGCTTCCGTCGCGGACTTCCATGCTGACATGATTCACCGCAACCAGGCCGCCGAAGCTCAGCGTGACATCCTTAACCTGCAGCATCTTTCGCCGCCTCCTTCTTTCGCCGGAATACGTTTTTGATTGCTTTCTCAACTGTCCCGTAAATTCCTCCCGGAATCAAAACAATGACAGCCAGCAGCAGAATACCGTAGATAAACATCTGATAGCGTTCCGCACTTCTGAGCAGCTCGTTCAAAAGCATAACCACCGTCACACCGCAGATGGGGCCGGCAAGAGATGCCGTTCCGCCAAACAGCAGCATGGTCAGGAACATGACGCTTTGCTTCTGCATAAAAGTATCGGGGCTGATGTAGCGGACAAGGTGGGCATACATGGCCCCCGCGAACGCCGTATAAAAGGCGCTGACAGCAAATGCGATCACCTTGTATTTACGCACATTAACGCCCATGCCGTCTGCAGCATGATGGTTCTCGCGAATCGCGATGAACGCGCGCCCGACCTGCGAGTTGACCAGCATCTGCTTCGCAGTAAGGAACAGCACCGCGCAACCCAGCGCGTAGTAATAGAATCTGGGGTAGGTATCCAGCGTCAGCCCGAAGAAATTGATGGATTCGGTATAATAGCCCACAAAATTATTGGTAATTCCTCCGGGAGAATGGGAAATAATCTGATATACGATTTCGCCGAAGGACAGCGTCGCCAGCGACAAAAAGTGGAACACCAGTTTGGACGCCGGGTAGGCGATCACCGCGCCCACCGACGCGGCAAGGACAGCGGCAATTACCATTGTCAGCATAATCGGAATGCCGCAGTAGTCATGCAGCAGGCAGGATCCGTATGCGCCGATGGCAAAGAACGCCGCGTGTCCCATAGATATTTGTCCACAGTAGCCAAACACGATGTCCAGTCCAGAAACAGCAATCACATACAGCAGGATAAAACAGCAGATCAGGATTGCGTAGGGAAATCCCGAGAAAATGAGCGGAACCGACAGCAGCAGCACCGCCAGCAAAGCCAGCAGGGGCCTTTTGAGATTCTTCTGTGTACGTTTCATACTTCCTCCTCAGTCTTGAAGCGCCCGTTCATTAAAGATACCGGTGGGTCGGAGAAACAGGAACAACAAAAGAATAATATAAGAAATCATGTCCTTATATTCACTGCTGAGAAATCCCGCAACCAGGGTCTCAATGATACCGAGCAAAAGGCCGCCAACAATGGCGCCGTACATGTTCCCGTAGCCGCCTGATACTGCAGATGCGGAGGCTTTTTTCCCGATGGTCGCGCCCAATGTGGTGTAAACTCCATACACCGGCCCAATCAGCATGCCGCCCAGCGCGGCAAATCCGGCAGCCAAGCCCCAGGTCAGTCCCGTTGTTAATGACACGTTGATTCCCCGTGCCTCAGCGGCCACCCGGTCCATGGAGGCCGCGCGCATGGCGGTGCCCAGCTTAGTTTTGGACATAAACAGGTGAAGAATCAGCATACACGCCAGGGAAACCAGGATGCAGACAACGGACTCCATCTGCACATAGATACTGCCCAGCTTGATTCTCGAAATGCTGAAAATTGCCGGAAAATACTTGGTTTTTGTTCCAAAAGCCAGCATCGTGCCGTTCTGGATGATGTAGGAAAGGGCGATGGTGGACAGCACCACATAAATGATCAGCACCTTTTTGTTCAGCAGACGGCGAATGATAAATTTTTCGATCAGCATTCCCACGGCAAACCCGAAACCCACAGCCAGAACCAGAGAAACCACGAACGGCAGCTTCAGAACGGTGAAAAAGGTCACGCCGAGAAACGCGCCCAGGGTAAGTAAGTCGCCCTGGGCGAAGGTCAGCAGGCCCGATGCTTTATAAATCAGGCTGTACCCCAGGGCAATTAGGCCATAAACACTGCCGATCACAAGGCCTGAAATAAGCAGTTGCCAAAACATATTTATCCTCCTGTCAGGAAAGGCGGAAACGCCCGAAAACGGCGGGGCCTCAGAAACCCAGAGGACGATTTCTGAGGCGGCGCGTTTTTTCGGAAGCGTCCGGCTCTTGATTGTAAAAATACTCTGATAAAACCAGCGGAAACGAATTATTCTCTCCGGAGGGTGGAAACGCAGAAACACCGGATGCGTTTCCCGTCTTTTCCCAGCCCACCGGAGCGCGGTATTTCCGCCGTCAGCCACGGACAGCTGCCACGGGCACGCTGCGTTTCTGGCAGCCCGGATCAGAGTGCCTGATGCCCCGCCCCCTGCGGGGCTCAGACGCTGATGCGAATAAAGCCCCATGCGCAAACCGTTCTGTTGATTGACGGCGCGATATATCGCATGGGACGTTCTTCATTCAGATTACATACTCTTCTGCAGGTGGGGTCTTTCGGCTCCACCTGCAGAAGAAAGCGCGGGGAAATCATTTCAGGCCGTTGCCTGCGGCAAGCCATTCGCTGACAAGAACATTCTTTCCGTCAATTCGGATGAATTTATTGAAGTCCGACAAGCCTTCCCGGTTGCCGGCAGAATAGTCCAGAATTCCGCCCAGTCCCTGAAGTCCGGTCACCTGATTCACCGCATCCCGGATGGCGGCGTGATCATTCGTTCCGGCATTCTTTGCGGCCTCCCACAGAACCAGCAGGCTGTCGTACACACGGTAGGCGCTGTCCGTAGCGGGAAGGGTGCCGTAAAGGCTTTGGTACTCAGTCAGGAACGCCAGCATGGTGGGGTCCGTGCAGGCATCCAGGGAGGAATAGGTCAGGTAAGGCGCGGCAAACGCCACATAGTCCGCGTTGTCGACTCCGGCGACCTCTACAGCATCGGTGGGCAGCGCTTCCTTGTTCAGGATCAGGCCCTCATAGCCGTACTGGCGAAGCTGCTTGATAAATACACCATAGGTTGCGCCCACAGTAGACATGAACACCGCATCTGGATTGGAAGCGATGATCCGGGTAATCTGGCCGGAAAAATCGCTGTCGCCGTCATTGTAGGCTTCCTCTGTAAGCACCTCGATATTCTGCTCACCGCACGAAGCAATAAAGGACTGGGCGGTGGCAATCGCGGATTCATCCTGGCCCCGGAAAACCGCCACACTGGAAACTCCCAGATCCTTGGCCAGTTCAACGGCCTTGGGCGTTGTATAGTCACTGTTCACACAGGCCCGGAAAAGGTACTCCCATCCCTGCGCCATATACGTCGGAGAAAGGCCGGTACCGAAAGAGACAATCTCGGCTTTGTTAAGGGCTTCACCAGTGGCCAGCACGGCACTGGAAATGCAGGAGGTGATGCAGGCATCCACTTTATCCACCTCGATGAGCTTTGTCACGACCTTGACAGCCTCCTCCGGGGAGCCCTGGTCATCATACACAACATATCTTACGGTCGCGCCATTGATGCCGCCCTCGGCGTTCATCTTGTCAACTACCATTTTCAGCGCGTTCTGGGCCTCTTCTCCATAAATTGCGTTGGCGCCGGACATGACATTATACATACCGATCACAAACTCGTCTTTTCCGGATTCGCCGGTTTCCGTTTTCTCAACAGGCGCAGAGGAAGGCTGGGTCCCTTCTGCTGGGCTCTGCGTGGTGTTTCCCGAACAGGCTGTCAGGGAGAGGAGCATAACGAGTGCAAGTACAAATGCGATTGTCTTTTTCATACTTTCAGTCCTTTCTTTGATGTTGGCAGGCACCCCGGTGCCTTTTATGTATCATGCAGGCACCTACACCCCCAATCTTGTAAGTGCTTACATTAATACCTTCTTAATAATGCAATCATTTTTTGCATTTGTCAACAAGAATCTTTATTTTTTCATCAAATCGTTTATAATGTACAAACACGCCTCCACGTTTTTGTGATTTATGCCAGCAATTCCCACGCTTGACATTTTTCCCTAATATCAATATAATCTAAATAAATGTAAGTGCTTACATTTTTGATAATACTAATGCAAAGGTGGTTATGGCAATGGATTCAGTAACTTTAAACCGTTATTTCTCGGATTTGGAAAACCGGCTGGATGATGCCGAGGAACTGCGTGTGGAGCGCCAGTGGCTGGATTTTGCGGATCTCAAGCTGACGCATGGTGCGTTCCGGACCGGCAGAACCCCGAAGCCCTCCGCGATTGACTGGCCGAAAATGCTTGTCAACGACGCACTGGACGATGTTACAGACATGATCTACCAGCAACTCTGGTCTGTGAACCAGACGCTGGAGTCTGGCGGAGGTGAGATGCACAACATTCGTTCAAACTACGGAACAGGCATCATCCCATCGATGTTCGACGCGGAGATCCACATCATGCCGCTGAGCACAGACACGCTGCCCGGCAGCAAACCTTTCCCGGACGGCAGCAAGGGAATCCGGAGGATGCTTGACCGCGGAAAAAACTGGGACTATTCGAAGGGCTTTGCCGGGAAGACCTTTGAGATGGCTGAAAAATTCCTGGAGCTGGCAAAGACCTATCCCAAGGTCAGCCGTTTTGTGCACTATTATAATCCTGATTTACAGGGCCCGCTGGCCCTTTGCGAGGCGCTCTGGGGCTCCTCATTCTATGAGGATTTCTATGACGAGGATGCCATGGAGTCCCATCTGCTGGAGGACGCGCTGGACTTCTTCACAGAATTGTATCTGGATTTTACGGACCGTTTTCATCGGCTTGCTCCTACCTTTGACGCGGAACACAGCGTGGAATGGGGCTGCCTGCACCGCGGCGGCACAATCATCCGGAACGACTCCGCCATGAATATATCCGGCGAGTTGTACAGGGAATACGTTATGCCCAGAGACCAGCGGATTATCTCCGCCGTGGGCGGAGGCATCCATTTCTGTGGGCGGGGCGATCACTACATCCAGTATGTCACCGCCATAGAAGGGCTCAGCTGCGTGAACCTGTCCGAACCTCAGAGAAACAACATGGAGAAAATTTACTCCTATACTGTCGATCGTGACATTATCATCTTCGGTCTGCTGAAAAGCGAGGTGGACCGCGCCATCGCATCCGGGCGGGAACTGCGCGGCAGAGTGCATGCCGGTGCGTCCACCGCCGCGTGGTTGGGAAAACGCGATTGATTTTTTTATGATTTATGCTATAATTTAGGAAAATGAGGATATACCATGGAACAATATTCCGTTTATTCAGAGGATAAACTGATTCCTTCCCTTGGGCACGCTTCCTGCACTCTACTCAGTGTGGAGCAGGGGTGCGTCGGCGCGTGTGCCGCCGGAATCAGCGTATACTCTTCCCGGGAGTATTCACCTGTGCAGGAGCACCCATTCCAGGAAGGATTTTATGTAATTGAAGGCTGCGGCTCCGCCAGGGTAGGAAACAACGCTTTCAAAATTACGGGAGGTACATGTTTTTTTGTGCCGAGTGGAACAGGCCACGCCATACGCTGCACCGGAGATAAGCCGGTGAAGGTTTTCTGGTTCCACTCCGCATAAGTGAAAGGAACTGGTTATGGCAGTTAACATCTACGAAGTGTCTGAGGCCGCCGGTGTTTCTATTGCGACAGTGTCGCGTGTTCTTAACAACAGTCCGAAGGTCAGCGAAAAGACAAAGCAGTCCGTTCTTTCGGTCATAGAATCTCTTGGATATACGCCAAATGCCTTTGCTCAGGGGCTTGGTCTGAAGAGCATGAAAACAGTGGGCATTCTCTGCGCCGATTCATCTGATACCTTTTTTGCCTCGCTGATCTATCATCTGGAGGAAGATCTTCGCCGAAACGGCTATAACTGCATTTTGTGCTGCAGCGGCCATGAGCTCGAACGAAAAAAAGCATCCGTCGCCTTCCTGCAAAGCAAACTGGTCGACGCACTGATTCTGCTTGGCTCCACATACATGGAGAAGAACGCAAAGGATACCGAGTATCTTCTTCGCACAGCAGAGCAGATACCCATCATCTGTATCAATTCGCATTTGAAACATCATAATATTTTTTGTGTTGAAAACGACCCCTATGAATCGATTTACAAGGTTACGAAGCTGGCCCTGGATTCCGGGCGCAGAAAGCCCGTCTTCCTTTTCCGCAGGAACGATTTCTATTCCAGGGAAAAACAGCGTGGCTTTCTGACCGCCGCATCGGAATCCGGGATCCAAGACCCTCCGATTATCAAATGTCCCCAGAGCATTGCGGACGCTGCCGCGTTTCTTACCGGAACGATTACGGACTGTCCGGACGTCGTGATTGCCGCCCACGACGAGATGGCTGTCGCTTTTCTGAAATTCGCCAAACGCTCCGGTATTTCCGTCCCGGAGGACTGCATTCTGATCGGTCACGGAGACTTGCTTTTGGCGGAATGCTGTGAGCCGGAACTGACAACGGTTAACCTTCATATTCCGCAGCTTTCCAGCACTGCGGTGGCAGGCTTGATGCAGGTGCTGCAAGGGGGAACGCCCCCCCACTCCATTACGGTTGCCGGCGACCTCCATATCCGCAGCACAACCATCGGCTTTGAAGGCTAAGAAATCTCTGCCCACCGCTGAATAACCGCACAAAATCGGCACGCACACAGCCGGGAACCCTCCCGGGCACGTATGCGTGCCGTTTTTATTCCGAATCAGCGGAAAGAGCCAGTTTTTAAGATGGTGTCTGCCCGAGCAAACCGCAGGGAGGCGGCCTTTTTCATTTTACCAGCTTACGGGGATACCCAGCACACCGAACAGCAGGAGGCCCAGTCCCGCGCTGAGGAGGATGACCACCGGGATGCTGACCTTGCATTTGACCACAAGCACCAGGTCCAGCAGTCCAATGCCCATGGCGGCATAATGGGGCGTTCCCTGCTTCAGATAGGTGCTTCCCGCCAAATTCACGAGAACCGCCAGCACCATGCCCAGGCAGGCGGGCCGAACCCCCACCAGAATGCGCTGCATGATCCGGCTCTCCCGGAACCGGTTGAAGAAGGCGGCCGCCACCGCGCACAATGTCAGGGCCGGGGTCAAAGCCCCCAGGTTGGCGGCAATGGCCCCGGGAATCCCGGCGGCCTGCATTCCCGCGAAGGTGGCGCAGTTCAGGCCCAGGGGCCCGGGGGTCATCTCCGCGATGGCCACGATGTCCGTCACCTGCTCAGCGGTCATCCAGCCGTGGCTGAGCACCTGGTCGGAAATCTGGGGGATCATGGACAGTCCTCCGAAGCTGGAAAACCCGATGAGCAGAAAACTCCAGAACAGCTCAAGCAGCACCATGACCGCCCGCCCCCTTCCGCTCATAGTACTCCCCGATGAGCAGCCCCGCCGCGACGCCCATGAGCACCAGGTACACGGCACTGACCTGGAAGAAGGTATACAGCGCGAAGCTGGCCGCCGCCACCAGAACGCAGGGGCTGTATTTGATACTGCCCTTTACCATGCCCAGTGCCGCCCCGGCGATGATGGGCACCACGGCGGCCTGCATTCCCTCCATGGCGGCCATCACCCAATAGCTGCTGCGGAACGCGTTATAGAAAAAGCTGATGCCGATCAGGATCACCATGGGCGGAACCACCATGCCGAACACACAGACCAGTCCCCCCAGCAGCCCCGCCATCCGGTAGCCGTAGAGCATGGCCACATTGGCGATCATGACACCGGGCAGGCTCTTGGCCACGCTGGTCAGGTCCAGCAGTTCTTCGTCGGTAATTACCTTCTGCTTCTCCACATACAGCTGCCGCATCTGGGCGATGATGCTCCAGCCCCCGCCGAAGGTAAAGCACCCAAACCGGATAAAATCCAGCAGCAGCCTTCCATATTTTCCCACCTTGCTCGTATAACCCACCTCTGTCACATAAATGTTCAACACACGTTAATTGTTACTTGAACGGCTTCGCCGAATTGACAATTGACAATTGACAGTTGACAATTATTGTGTCCCTACGGGACGATTATGAAATAAAACGCCTTGTTTTTTGAACACTGGAATTAAATTTTTATTCCGAAGGGATTCCTTAATTGTCAATTGTCAATTGTTAATTGTCAATTTTAAACAACAGTTTATCCCTCCGCCGGTTCAGGCGGGGAGCCTGTTTCCGAACAGGTCCTGAAGGAAATAAACCGCCGCCAGCAGATCGGCGCAGCCGCCGGGGGACAGATTCCGCGAGATAAACCAGTCGTCCAGGGTCTCGATTTCCCCGCGGGAGGGACGGGGAGAACGTTCCAGCAGGGCGGAGGCCTTCTCCCGGGCCTCCCGGGCGCCCTCGGGGCCCCCCCGGGAAAGCAAGTTCGTGTCCTCCACCCGGGCAATCAGATGCAGCAGCGTCAACGCTCCCGCATCGTTCCGGTCCAGTCCCTCCGACAGACACTTTCGAAATACCGGCAGACCCACCTGCCGAACCGAGGGAAGCCCCCGGGAAACCTCTCCCCGGATGCCCCGAACGCCCCGGCTGGCATAGAGCCGCTGACCCACGGTGTCCCCGCCCCGGCGCAGGTCCTCCTCCATGGCCCGGGCCGTCATGGCAGACACCTCCCGGAACAGCGCTTCCTCATGCCAGACGCCCTCCGGTGTCCACAGCCGCCCCGCCGCGCCGCAGAGCAGGCCCATGGTGAACACCGCGCCCTTGTGGGTATTGACCCCCCGGGTGGCACGGAGCATGACCTCCTCCGCCCGGAGCCCCGCCGCCCGGAGCAGACGGAAGGTCTCCTCCGGGGCAGCATCCCGGGTTTCCTGCCCGATTTGCGCGCATTCCTGAAAATAGGGAGCCAGAGCCGAGGCGCTGGCAGAAAAGGTAAAAATATCCATGTCCCGATGGCTTCCGCTGTTGCGCCGGTCCACCAGCCCGGGCTTGGGGGTGGTCAGCACCTCGTCCAGCAGCCCTTTCACCGCCAGCGCGGCAACGTACCGGGCATCCTCCCGGGCAAAATGCTCCGTGAGAATCCGCCGGGCGGCATTCTGAAGCTCCGGGACGGTATGGGTTCTCCGGGAGGCGCAGCCCCGGCCCGATGCCCCGCAGACAATGCAGTTGCGGGCCTTGCCTCCCACCGGCTCTCTGTCCAGCTTCACGCCCCGGGAATCCAGCACATCCATGTCGAAGAGCCGCCCCAGAGGCGTTTCATCCTCGATGGCCGTGCAGATTTTCTTCAGCTCCACGCTGTCCATGTCCACCGCCAGCAGGGCTTCGCAGCCGGTAACCGCTTCCCTGCGGCGCGCGTCCAGCACCTTTCCCTTTGGCAGGCGGTGCCGCAGGGTATTCCAGCCCGCCTCAAATCCCCGACGGATCAGGGGAGAATCCTTCACCGGGCCGGGGATGTTCATGGTAAAGCAGACAATGGGCCGGGCATACTGCTCCAGCAGAAGCTGCTGGGCCTGGGCCCGGGCCTCCCGGGCGTCCAGCATCTGGGCAAGGGTCACTTCCTGCATCGTTTTTCTCCTCCATCCTGGATTCCGTTCCGGGAACTTTCCGCCTAAGGGATTCCCCTCCGGTCAAAGCGCAGCGGCTTCTCAGCCAGTACAGCATAGGGAAATTGTTGTTTACAGCACTTAAATAGAACTGTCATTGCGAACCAGTCCGCAGACTGGTGTGGCAATCCCCCAACTGTTCAGGACGGTTCGTTAGGGCGTTTGTTAATTATTCATACATTTCCCCTCTAACCGGGGGATTGCCACGCCAGTGTGCGCACTGGCTCGCAATGACAGCAAATTTTTGCGTGTGCACGCGTAAACAACAATTTATCGCTCCGTACTTGTTTTCCTCCAGTATACCACATTCCCCCATAAAAGCGCAAGAGGCGCCGAGTCCCCGGCCCCACAATGGGAACCGGGGACTGTGAAATGGAGGAACGGGCTCATTTACAGGGGCATGACGCCCAACACAATGGCGAAGATCATGCAGGCGATGGAGAATACCCACACCCACAGGAAGCTGGACTTGATGTGGTCCTTGATGTCCACATCCGCCAGGCCCGTGCCAAGCAGCGTGGCGGGCACCATGGGGCTGATGAAGGTGGCGCAGTTGCGGCAGACCACCATGGCCACGGCAATGGGCAGGGCGGCAACGCCGAAGCCCTCGCCGATGGCGATGATGACGGGGAGCATCCCGTAGAAGTAGGAGTCAGTGTCAAAGGCCAGGGCCAGGGGCACGGACAGCAGGCCAATGACCAGGGGCAGGTGCTGACCGATGGCGGCGGGCAGAATCGCGGTGATAAGACCGGCCAGGCAGCGCACAACACTGGGAACGTCCGTGGCGGCGGTGCTCTTGGCGGAGGCGGCCACCAGGCCGATGATGTTGCCGGCGTCGTCCAGCTTGTAGTTGAAGCTGGTGGTCAGCACGCCCATGAGGACGGCAGCGCCCATCAGGGTGGAGCACATCATCAGCGCGGGACCGGCGTGGAGGTTGATGATCTTCTTGTTTCTCATAATTTTTGGTGTTTTTGTGGATAAAAAGCGGCCGGGGTGACAAAAATTGAAATCCAAAATTTAGATTTATAACCCGGCCGCCCTTTATCCTCCGGCCCACCGGGCCGGTTATTTCCTCCGGGATATCCCCCGGTTCAGGATGAAGGGAGCAGCGAAAAGGGACGGTAAATTGTTGTTTGAAGTATTGCAACGCGGAGCGCCTTGGCTTCCCCCGGGGGGGAAGCTGTCAGGCGAAGCCTGACTGATGAGGATCGGCGAAATCTGTTTTCTTCCCATGCAGTCCGGAAAAACGCAGCATATTTGGACTTATTCCGAACAATTTGAGTTCATATGGCAACGAAGCTGTCGCCGTTCCTCATCCGCCCCTCCGGGGCACCTTCCCCCCGGGGGAAGGTATTTCCGCAAACACTCAGTCTTTCAAACAACAATTTATCTGCTTTACCGAATCTGCCTGGAATTACAGCTCCAGGGGCTTGATCTTTCTCACTACGTCCAGGATGGTGCCGTCCCGGGCTTCCAGGACCGCCACCACCTTGTCCTCCCACTGGAGGTCATCGGGGCGGCCCACCAGGGAGTAGGCTTTTTCCTTCAGGCTCTCGATGGTGACGTGAGGGATGCCCGCTCTGTCCAGGCACTCAATCAGGTCGGGCCGCAGGGGGTTCACCGCGATGCCGTAGTCCGTGACCAGCACGTCCACGCAGTCGCCGGGGGTGGTGACGGTGACCACCTTCTCGCAGACCGTGGCCATCCGGCCCCGGGTCAGGGGGGTCACGATAATGCAGACCTTGCTGCCCGCCGCCGTGTCCGGATGTCCGCCGGGAGCGCCGCGAAGCACGCCGTCGGAGCCGGTGAGCACGTTGACGTTGAAGCCGGTATCGATTTCCAGAGCCGCCAGCACCACGAAGTCCAGCTTGTTGACGAAGGCGCCCTTGTTGGCGGGGTTGGCGTACTGGGACGCGGACATTTCATAGTGGCCGGGGGTCTGGTTGATGGAGTTCACCGCGTCCAGGTCGAAGTCCTGCACATCGATGACCTTGCCCACCTTGCCCTTCTTCAGCAGCTCCACCATGGGGCCGCAGATGCCGCCGATGGCCCAGCCCATCTTGATGTTCCGCTCGTCCATATACTTTTCCAGGAACAGGTTGGCGGCAAGGCTGGGGCCGCCCACGCCGGTCTGGAAGGAGAAGCCTTCTTTAAAGTAGGGAGTGGAAGCGATCACCTTGGCCACGTTCTCCGCCATCATCAGGTCCCGGGGGTTCTGGCTGATCCGGGCGGCGGCGGAGGCGATCTTCCTGGGGTTTCCGATGGAGTCCACCACAACCACCGCGTCCACGTCGATGGCCTCGACAGAAGCGGGGAAGTTGGGGAAGTCCACCAGGCAGTCGGTAACGACAACCACATGATCTGCGTACTTGGCATCGGTCATGGCATAGCCCAGGGAGCCGCAGTTGGACTTACCGCCGATGCCCCGGCAGTTGCCCACACAGTCGGAGGTGGGAGCCGCCACAAAGGCGATGTCAATATGTACCTCTCCGGCCTCAATGGCCCGGGGACGGCCGCCGTGGCTGCGGATGATGGCGGGAGTTTTCAGCTTGCCCGCGGAAACCACCTCGCCCATCCGGCCCCGGATGCCGGAGGTCTGGATGCCGATGACCTTGCCCTCTTCAATATAATCGGCGATGGGGTCGTGGGCCTCGCCCAGGGAGGTGGCCGCGATGGTCAGATCCTTCAGCCCCAGCTCCTCGATGGCAGCCTTCATCACCATGTTGGCCACAAAGTCGCCGTTGCGCAGATGGTGGTGGAAGGAGAAGGTCATACCATCCCTGGCGCCGCAGGCCTTCAGAGCCTCGGCCAGGGAGGCGACAATCTTGCTCTCCTGGGGCTTTTCGTAACGGTGGGTCTTGGGAGCGGCCTTCTGGAGGTACTTGCCGTCCATATAATACTTGCCCTGGTATACTTCCTTGCCGTTTACCAGCAGTTCGTCGGGAATTTCTCTTCCTACTGCGTTTTTCATGCCAGATCCCCCTCATACATACCGCAGGCCTTGGCCAGCTTCAGGGTGCGTTTCGCGCCGGGAATGAAGGCCACGTCGATCATTTTGCCGTCCACCGTAAACACACCCACGCCGGCCTTGGACTGCTCCTCAAAGGCCCGGACGATCTTCTCCGCCTGGCGGATTTCCTTCTCGGTGGGGGCGAACACCTGATGCACCAGCCGAATCTGCTTGGGGTTAATCAGGCTCTTGCCGTCAAAGCCCATGGCCTTGTTCTGCAGCACCTCGGCCCGGAAGCCCTCCTCGTCGTCCAGGTTGGTGAACACGGTGTCGAAGCACTGAATTCCGGCGGCACGGGCAGCCAGGAGCATCTGTCCCCGGGCGGCCAGCATATCCACGCCGTCGGGCTGGAAGGTGGTCTGCATACACTTGCGGAAGTCGCCGCCGGAGATGGCCACGCCGAACATCCGGTCGGAGGCGGAGCAGATTTCGTAGGCGTTCAGGATACCCTTGGGGCTTTCAAGCGCCGCCATCAGCAGGGTTCTGCCCACTTCCACGCCGAATTCACGCTCAGCCGCTTCCACGGCGGCCTCCACGGTGTGCACATCCCGGGCGCTTTCGCACTTGGCAATGCGGATGCCGTCGGCGCCGCCCGCCACGCAGACCCGGATGTCCTCCTGCCAGTGGGGGGTGTCCAGGCCGTTGATGCGGACGATGACCTCGGTAGAGCCGTAGTCAATGGTGGTCAGGGCGTGGTACAGGCTAAAGCGGGCGGCATCCTTCTGATTTTCCGCCACCGCGTCCTCCAGGTCCAGCATGATGCTGTCGCAGCCGTAGATGTAGGCGTCCTTGATGAGGCCCGGCTTCTGGGCGTTCATGAACATCATGGTCCGGCGGAGCCGGAACCGTTCGGGCTTGGGTCTTACGATCATCTTACCGCACCTCCCCAGGGAATGTTGGAAGCGGACGTGCCGTTGCTGCGGAACACGGCGCACTCCACTCTCGCCTTCAGCGTGCAGTCCAGAGCGCCCTTGTCCACCACCGTCACGCTGGCGTTCTCCACGCCCAGCCGCTCCAGGGTGGAAAGCACCGTGGCCTTGATCTGGCGGCCATACTGGTTCATGACGCTGCTGCTGAGGTCCAGGTGAATGCCCTCCCCGGGCTCCACCGTCACCAGGCAGTCGCTGGACTCCAGAGTGCCCGCCGCTGCGGTTTTCAGAATTTCCATTTGACTTCCTCCGTTCTTAGTATTTTTTCCTTTGTCAACAGTTTACTTCTTTTTTATTATAATTGCAAATATATAGTTTTTGATTTTTCCCATAATATATAAATTATAATTCGAGGTAATTCTTGACTTTCATAAGAAAAATGTTATGATAGGTATAGAACTCCCATAATAGTATTCGTAAACTTCTACCAATTTTGGAGGCTTAAATTTTATGAACCTCAAACAGGCCCATTATTTCAAAACCATTGCCGAATGCGGCAGCATCACCGCCGCCGCAAAACAGCTGTTTGTCAGCCAGCCCTCCCTGAGCCAGATGCTCCGCCAGATTGAGGACGAGATCGGTCTGAGCCTGTTTGACCGCAGCGTTTCCCCCATGCGCCTGACCTTTGCCGGGGAGAAATATCTCCGGGCGGCGGAGCGAATGCTGGCAGCCAACGCGGAGCTGGAAGCCCAGCTCCGGGAGATTCGTCAGGAGAATACGGGCCGTCTGCGGCTGGGCATCAGCGTGACCCGGGCCATGCAGGTGATGCCCCTGGTGCTGCCCGTGTTTACCGCCCAGTATCCCAACGTGGCCCTGGAGCTGACGGAGGCGGGCTCCGCCCGGCAGGAGGAGCTTCTGCGCAGCGGCGCCATTGACCTGGCCCTGGCCGCTCTGGAATCCACCGGCTCCAACCTGGCCTATGAGCTCATTGAGCGGGAGAACATCGGCATCCTGGCCGGACGGGACTCCGGAATCGCCAGGAATAACCTCTCCGGCACACCGCTGAACGTGGACGCGGCAGGGGGCGACAGCTTCGTATACCTGACCAAGGGGCACTCCGCCCGGATCATTCAGGACAAGCTGTTCCGGAAATACGGCCTGAACCCCCATGTCCTGCTGGAAACCGATTCCCTGGAGGTGGGCCGCCGGGTGGCGGTGGAGGCTGGGGCCTGTATGATTCTGTCCGATATCTATGTGGATGACTACGTCCGCCAGCGCCGGGGAGAGTTCTTCCCATTGAAGGACTACGAAAACCACCGGCATTTCTACGCCTGCTACCGCAAGGACGAGTACATCCCCAAATACACCCGGGACTTCATCCGCATCACCACCCGCGCCCTCTCCATCCAGCGGGAACGGGACCGGGAATTCCGCATCTGAGGTTCTCCTCCCCTGCCCTGGGCAAATCTCGCAAAGTATATCCAATTTATAAAACCGATTTTTAAAAGAAATCAAAAATTCTAAAGGAATTCCCTTGCTTTTTTCTTTTCAATGGGTATAATGAAAATCAGATGCTGCATTTCACCTGAAAAACCGGCAGGCTCCGAATTCCGCGTTCCCCTGTTTCAGCCGCGGACGTGTCATTCAGGGCCTCCCGGGGAAAGTGTTGGACGGACGGATGGAAAAGAGAACGGCAAATATTGAAATCAAGCAGAAAAACCGGACGAATATTTTTCAGCTCCTCCGGGCCCGGGAGGGTCTTTCCAGGCAGGATATTGTTTCCGCGCTGAACCTGTCCCTGCCCACCGTAACCCAGAATCTGACGGAACTGATGGAGGAGGGCCTTGTAACGGAAATCGGATCCATCGGGAACACCGGCGGCCGCCGGGCCAGGAGCTACGCGGTCAACCGCATGGCCCGCACCGCTATCGGCCTGGATATCACCAAAAACCACATCTCCGTGGCCGCAGTAGATATGAAGGGCGATCTCATTGCCCACCATCGAACCCGCTGGCCATTCGCCAGGACAGACGAATATGCCCGAAAGCTGGCCGATATGGTGCAGGGGCTGATCGATGATGCTCAAATCGACCAGCGGAGTGTGCTGGGCGTGGGCATCGGTCTGCCCGGGCTCGTTTCGGAGGACCACTCCTATGTCACCTACGGGGAGACCATGAATTTCACCGGAGCCCACAAGGAGGAATTCGCGAAGTATATCCCCTTCCCCACGGCAATGTATCACGACGTCCACGCCGCCTGTTTCGCGGAAACCTGGGACAACAAGGACATCCGCAACGTCTTTTACCTGATGATCAACAACAGCCTGGGCGGCGCCATCTACATCGACCACAAGCTGTACCCTGGCGACACCACCCGCTCCGGAGAAATCGGGCACATCACCCTGATTCCCGGAGGAAGGCGGTGCTATTGCGGGAAGCTGGGCTGTGTGGACGCGTACTGCTCTTCCAGCATTCTTTCCGCCATGACGGACGGAAACCTGGGAGCCTTCTTCGCCCTGCTGAAGGACGGCGACCCCGACGCCCGGGCGCTCTGGGAGGAATACCGGACGCATCTAGCCACCACCGTTAACCTGGTGCGTATGGTTCTCGACTGCGATATCATTCTCGGAGGATACATCGGAGAATACATCGACCCCTATATCGAGGAGATACGGAAGCTTGCCGCCCAGCAAAATCCCTTCGACAACCAGTCCGATTACCTGCTGCCCTGCCGGTGCAAAACCGCCGCCGTGGCCATCGGCGCCGCCCTTGGCTACATCTCCGCGTTTCTCAGCGGTATCTGAACATCCCCCCGCGAGAGAAGAATCCATCTTCTCCCGCGGTTTTTTATGCCCAATCTCCGGGGGAAAAGAGATAAATTGTTGTTTACAGGTGTGCGCGAAATAAAACGCTGTCATTGCGAGCCAGTGCGCACACTGGCGTGGCAATCCCCCGGTTGAATGGAACCAGGTAAC